>CAZQGW010000030.1:0-7848 GCA_964593165.1 uncultured Saccharimonas sp. (SeqCode)
CCACAATTAACGAGTAAACCCTCGACTGTCGTGTTCGTATCTGTTATTATTGTCATCACGGCTACATATTAGGAGAGGTGCCCGAGTGGTTTAAGGGAATAGTCTTGAAAACTATCGTGTCAGCAATGGTACCGCGAGTTCGAATCTCGCCCTCTCCGCCAAAAATAAATAGACGATCAATTGATCGTCTATTTATTTGGCCCGATGGATAAAATTCAAACTCGTGATCCCTTAAATGAATTGACGCCTACTAGTCCGGCGAGGATTAAGTGGTTTGTTGTTTAGAACGCTGTTGATTTATATATTCTATTCCTGCAGCGAGCCCTTTTACCCTAATAACATCATCAAGGCGCAACAAAAAACTCGAGCCGTATGCGGTAGTTATTGCATTATGGAATCGCGCCCATGCGGGTTTTTTTCAATTGCGTCAGGTTCAAAATCTTCGAAATAAGCATCGATCAACAGTTTTTCGGGGATGTTATGATTACTGCCGCGCAATAAAAGATTTTTTATAGCTATCTCTTCTGAATAGGTACCAGTATCGAACCCGGACATGACATTAGCCAACTCTTCCGTAACCGCCTCGTCTAACCACCTAAATCTAATCTCGGTATCGGGATTGGATTGTTGCCAAACCTCCAACCCGACTCTTTGAATTGCGAGTGCTCGACCTTCATAACTTGGATCAAAAAAGACGGTCCTTCCACTGATTGCATGCAGACGTTCATGAAAATATACCTGTCTTTCAGTTTTAGGATCCTGCCCTGAAACTATATATACGTCTGTAGTGTCGAAACCGAACATACCGCTACAACCAGACGCCCGTCTTGTAATTCGGTCTAGCGGATAGATTCGAACCTGCTCTACTCGCTCTATTGCTTTTTCTCTGGGCATGGGTATCGTGCGATTTGATATATACTCGTTGAGCTTCTGTCGAAAATCACGTTCATATTCAACAAACCTTTCAGCCATCTCCTGAGCTTCAACACGGTAGGTCGCCATATGTTGTTCGATAAAGTCATAAAACTCCGTTGTGGAGAGGCCTCTGATGGCGAGGATACATTGTGCGTTCAAATCTGCCACACATTGTCGGCTTTGCCAATCGAATTCCTCGGGCCACGTATAGTAACCCTGTTTTTCTAACTCGTCTGCTATGCCGCCCCTAACCCAATCGCTGATTTTTTCATCCCCAAGAATACCCAGCCAGTCCTCTCTGGCTTTCTCTATATCTTCAGAACATTCTGCCAATAATCGAGCCCTTCTATCCGGTCGACTAGCGACTCTGTCCACAATGCCTCTATCTAAATCTCTATAGCCCATAAGGGTGTTCATTTCTTCTCGTACTTCTTTTCTGTCTCTCTTATACAGTTCTGAACCAGGACTGATAAATTGTTTCTTATTTGGGTATAGGTCTCTTCTGTCCCAGAAAACCCAATCAGGGTCTTGCAGGTTCGTGGGATCACCCACTAAGTCCAAGCTAAAGTTGGTTAATCTCTGTGCTAGTTCGGGATGACCAGCCTCTTCTGCGCTTCTTGCTAGCGAACGATAGAAACTTCCAGAACGTGATGGGTCTGACTGTGAAGCCGTTTCCGTGTTAATGATTGGCTCTTCGGGCTTGGTGTATGGATATCGCATTTGATATGAAAAGTAACACGATATCAATAAAGAGTCAATCCAACTATTGTTTCGACCTTATTAGGGCCATAATTGCTTAAATTTTATCGTATTGTCACTGATATATTATCCCTTGCGCAACATTGAAGAAATGGTACTGAGTGTAGTTCATTTGCTATGGACGAAACATCTGTGGTCCGTCTCTCCGCGGAGGCGAGAAAGAAACTCTAAGATTCGATTGAATCTGTTGTTGCCTCTTTTGTTATGCTACAATAAACAAGTCTTGTACGGAGGAGTACCCAAGTGGCTGAAGGGGACGGTTTGCTAAATCGTTAGTCTGGGGAGACCTGGAGCGGGAGTTCGAATCTCCCCTCCTCCGCCAACACAGAAAGTGTCTAAAGACTCACATGGGTCTTTTTTATTTCGATATCTTATTGGATATTAAATATTACCTTGACAGTCATAGTAATATGCTATACACTACTATTATGACCGACAACAAGATATCATCAGACTTACTTCGCGGACACACCGATACCATTATCCTCGGACTTTTAGTCGATGAAGATAGATATGGTTATGAAATTACAAAGCTAATATATGAACGTTCTAGCCACCTCTACGAGCTTAAAGAGGCAACCATGTATTCCAGCTTAAAGCGTCTTGAAAAAGATGATTGCATTACTTCTTACTGGGGCGATGAAACACAGGGCGGCCGCCGAAGATACTACCACATTACCCCAAGGGGCAATGAACTGTATAAAAGTAACAAGCAGAACTGGGATTATGCTAAGAAAATCCTGGATAAATTATTTTAAGGAGGAAAAGTTATGGAAAAGAAACTAAAACAGTTTTTGGACAACAGGTTTGCGCCCTATGGTAATTTCCCGTCCAAGGAAGATGTTACCAAAGAATTGCTATCGAATCTTGTCGAAAGATATCAGGATTTGAAAAAAGAAGGTATGAGCGACGATGAAGCTTATAAACTGACTACTGATTCATTAGGCGACGTTGAAGAGATTATGGAACAAGTCCCCTACGCGAAAAAAGGGCACGAAAATAAGCAAAGCCTTCGTCAATCTTTAAAAGAGTCGTTTCGGTTGTCCAAAAAAAGCCAATCGAAGTTTTCGTCAATCGTTTTGAAAAAGCAGGATTTAAGTGATACTAACCTGCTCGGAGAGGAATTTGGTACCAGCGAACTGTCTGAAGTGTGTTTTGATCGCGCGGATCTGAGCGAGGCAAAATTCAGAGGGTCTGACCTTAGAAGGGCATCGTTTTCAGGAGCGAAGTTAGTAGGGACGGCATTTGCTGGGAGCGACTTAACTAATGTCAGTTTTGATGGGGCTGATTTGACCGATACAAACTTCAATGCCTCGGCTCTTAAGGGATCGACATTCCAAGCTGCCGTTTTAACTGGTACAGATTTCCGTTACTCAGATTTGACTAATGTTTCATTCGACGACCAAACGCTGACGGGTGTCGTGTTTGATAAAACTTCACTGAGGGGAGCTTCGTTTAAAAATGCCACGTTTTCTGACGTATCATTCCATCATTCAGATGTAAAAAAAGCTATTTTTGACAACGCCAAAATGGACAAGGTAACCTATGCCCTACTAAAGGGCGCAGGGGCGGTGCTAGATAAATCAGAGATTGTATAGGGTGTCGTCATGGAAAGCAAACAAATAGCAGTTGAAACTAAGCATCTGAAAAAATCATTTAAATCCGTCGAAGTGCTAAAAGACGTCTCGTTTAGTGTGAATTCTGGGATGATCTTTGCACTACTAGGAGCCAACGGCTCAGGGAAAACTACCACCATTAATATACTGACGACTTTGATTAAAGCCGATGACGGCGACGCAAAAGTTGGCGGTTTCGACGTTCTAAACAAACCGGACAAGGTACGCAATCAAATCAGCTTAACTGGGCAATTCGCCGCTGTTGATTATAGACTTTCTGCCCGCGAGAACTTGCAGCTGATTGGAGACCTGAGACATGTTTCTAATCCAGCTAAAACGGCGAAGGATTTGCTTGATAAGTTTGGGCTGACCGATGCGGCGGATAGAAGAGTGGAAACATTTTCCGGTGGTATGCGTCGCCGCCTGGATATCGCAATGAGCTTAATCGGTAAACCATCTGTTATATTCTTAGACGAGCCGACCACCGGATTTGATCCGGAAGGCCGGATTGACATGTGGAAGACGATCCGCCAGTTAGCCAGTAGTGGCACTACTGTCTTCTTGACGACACAATATCTAGAGGAGGCGGATGAACTTGCTGACCAGATTGCGGTACTACACCATGGTAAAATTGTCGCTTCGGGTTCGGCCAGCGAGCTAAAGAAGCTTGTGCCCAGCGGCCTTATAGAACTTGTCTTTCGTGACGGAAAAACGCTCACAAAAGCGATAAATATTCTGGAGTTGAGTCACTCTGTTACAAAACAAAATGAGACGACGCTGACGATAGCCACTGACCATGACGTCGCGGAGTTAGCTCGGATATTTACTAGACTTCGTGATGCTAATATCGAGCCAATTGAGTTTTCGCAACAAAAACCGAACCTCGATGATGTTTTTCTAAAAATCACCAGTGTTAATGAGGAGACAAAATGATGTATGCGCTTACCGATACCTGGACGATGGCCAAAAGAAGTTTGCGTCACATCGTCCGCAGCCTAGATACGATCATAACTGTGGTGTTAATGCCAATTGCCTTTATGCTGCTATTTGTCTATGTCTTCGGCGGAGCGATCGGCCAACATACCGGTTCGGCTAAGTATATTGATTTTGTAGTTCCTAGTATTGTCGTTATGACGGTCATTAGCGGCATCTCTTACGCCGCTGTTCGTCTTAGTATGGATTTGCAAAGTGGTATTATCAACCGCTTCAGAACTATGCCCGTAGCGCCCTCCTCGATTTTAGGCGGTCAGGCTCTTTCATCTACCATATCTAACCTGTTCTCGTCTTTTCTAGTAATCCTGATTGCCTTTGCCCTTGGTTTTCGAACGAGTGCTGGATTGACTGAATGGTTAATTTTTGTAGGAATTTTACTTCTATTTACGCTTGCTACGACATGGATGGCATTGTTTTTCGGTCTTTTGGCAAAAACTTCGGAGGGGGCTGGTGCTTTTAGTTACATCTTAATTTTACTAATATTTATCAGTCCAGCTTTTGTGCCTACCTCGTCTATGACACCACTATTGCGAGGTTTTGCCGAAAATCAGCCGATGACGCCAATAGTTGAGACGATGCGTTCACTCTTAATTTCGGGAACGCCGGGCCCCAAAATCTGGGTCGCCTTGGTATGGAGCTTAGGAATATTGATCGTTACCTATTTCCTGTCGGTGAAAATTTATAAACGAAAGACCTTTGTCGTAAATACCTAATGTCGAAAGTACTCTGACCTCCGGCTGGACCTAAAAAACTGTCCGTTTGAGTCATTATTATTGATCATCTTATCTCAATCCTAGTACTTTCCTATCCAGTCCAATGTTTCTTCAAACAACCGAAATACAACAGAGTCCGAGTCTTCAAACTGATGATGGGCCTCATCAATAACAACGTATTCTTTTGGATCATCGGCTGCTTCGAAATACTTTTTGCCTAGATGAGCCATAATACCCATTCCAGCAGCAATTATTTTTAAGGGGTAGCCTTTCCCAGCCGCCCAGCTTGTTGTGTCATTCAGCTTCTTGTCTAGTTTAATTGCGGCGAGTGAACCGTTAATGTATCCGGGGCCAGCAGTCCCGATGACTATATTTCCGATGGTTTTTTCCGGATATTTTTTATTCCCTTCGTGCGACTCGCGAAAGACCAGCCCGTGAGTTGGATCCCATAGAATTGCCCCATCAAGCTTTGCATGCGACTTTAAGATTGTGATTCCTCCGTAACTGTGGCCAACGGCAAAGATTTTTGGGACTTTGCGTTTTCTCAGTTCACTAATTACCGTATCAAAATCATCGACGTGCGTATCCAGTGTGCAGTCTAGTAGGTCACGGGTATTCGGTTCGAAATCATACATAAAAAGACGAAGGCAAGAATATCCATTTTCAAAAAGGAAGCGTGCCGCTAGGTACGGTAATAACTCATTACCACTACCGGGCCGTCCATGCATAATAACCACCAGTGGCTTATCGAGACCTCCTCGTAAAATACCTCTGATTCTTAGTCCACTCGTATGTGGCAGGTTAAAGTATATATTTTCTTCATCGTGGTCTTGATAACAAAGCCTATTCATAACGTTAGTATACTCGGGCCACCTTTGGGTCGTCTATTAATTGGGGCTGAATATTTGCCGCATTCCCCTCATGCTATAATTAATCCATGCAACCCGACCAAGAGGAAAACCATGTAAATAATAGCCCCGAATCGGACCAACCGACTGAAATGTACGCACCCGATCCAGCAAACAGCGAGCCCGAGTCTGATAGCGCTCAGACCTCGGAATCCGATGATAATATTAAGCAGGCTGCAGTAGGTAGTGAGCCTGTTCACTGGAGTGCTAGAGAAACTATCGATGCCAATAAAAACGGTCTGTGGTTCGTTGCTCTAATAGTCGTCGCCCTAATACTGATAGCTGGTGACATATTTTGGATCAAGGAATTCACGTTTTCAATCTTAGTCGTAGTGATGGTAGTGGTTATAATACTCTATTCTCGCCGTCCGTCGCGCGTAATTGACTATACGCTTAGCGGCGAACAAGGACTTTATATCGGCGAGAAGCTTTACCATTTCAGCGAGTTTAAGGGCTTCGGTTTGATCCAAGATCAGGGTCAGCATTCTATCCTATTGATACCTGTGAAAAGATTTGCGGCCGGCGTTTCGGTGTATTTTCCAGAGGATGTTGGCGAAAAGATTGTTGATATTTTGGGCGCTAGACTGCCGATGCAGAATCTGAAATTAGACATGATTGATGTGATTGTCCGTAAACTTCGTTTATAAGTATAATTTCTAACCTCAAATACACCCATTTCTCCAGATTTCTATCACCTGTCGTCAGATTGTGTTACAATATTTTATGTTCGTCGCAAACTTGTGACAGAAAGCACCTTCTAGTTACATGAAGTGTAGGGCTATACGTTTACGTGTAGCCCTACGTTTTGCACCCGTAGCTCAGCTGGATAGAGCGTCGGCTTGCGGAGCCGAAGGTCGTAGGTTCAAATCCTGTCGGGTGTACCAAAATATAATACTCACACAACGTGGGTACTATATTTTGCTTGGTTGTTCGGAATTTAATGCTGCGCGACCACTATCGTTACCCGCAACACCTAAGCCTTTTTCGAGAAATTATCTAACTTTCTAATATCCTCGTCGCTGATTTCAAAATCAAAAATTTTGGTGTTCTCGATGATTCTCTTCTCATGTGTTGATTTCGGAATAGTCACGATGCCTTTCTGGACGCACCAACGTAAAAGTATTTGTGCCGAAGACTTATTGTATTTTTTAGCAATTGTTGTAAGTTTTTCATCACCAAGCATACTTCCTCTTGTCAGAGGACTGTAAGCTTCCATAACTATGTCATTTTTTTGGCAAAATTCATACATTTTCGGATCAAAATTAAACGGTGAACATTTTATCTGATTAACTACCGGTTTGATCTTGGCTATGTCAAGGATGTACCTTAGCTGCCTAATGTTGTGATTGCTGACGCCGATTGATCTTATTTTGCCACTAGTCCTATAAACTTTCTCCATCTTTCTCCATGACCTTTTCACCATGCCCGGGATTGGCCAATGTAACAGGTATAAATCTATATATCCTATATCTAGTTTATTAAAGCTTTTTGCGAACGTCTTTTCGGCATTAATTGCGTCTGTTGGCCAAAGTTTGGTCGTTACGAATATCTCTTCGCGTGCAATTCCGCTGTCGCGAATGGCCTTACCGACTGAAACCTCGTTGCCGTAGAATTTTGCCGTGTCGATATGTCTATAGCCAGCTTGTAAAGCCCAAAGAACCGATTGATAAGCAGTCCCCCCGTCTCGTATCTGCCACGTCCCAAATCCTAATAGGGGCATTTTAATGCCATCATTCAGCTTAACCTTTGATTCGATATTCAACTTACCCATAACCCTATTTTAGCACTATAGGATTAGACAGTTTCGGGCTTTTGAACCAGAACAATTTTTTGGCTGTTGAAACTCGTAGTGCCTGAAGCGTCGTAGGAGTTATAGACTCGCATAAATATGAGGGTGAAAATGAAAACGGCAACAAAGAACAGATATACATAGTTTCTATATAC
>CAZQGW010000031.1:0-7778 GCA_964593165.1 uncultured Saccharimonas sp. (SeqCode)
TTACGCCCTAGGGCATCATTTCAACCCCGCCTTGGCACTTGTCGTTGTCATCGTCGCTTTACTTATCGAATGTACCATCGTCTACGTTATCGCCCTACTGCTAGTCAAAGCCGTGCAGCAAGCTCGTAACTTCACCGCCTTTCTGCTGAGGCGCCTGGGCATCGGCAAACGAGAGATCGCCTATACTTTCTTACGCATGACTTTTCCAACGGATACTTCTAAGTCAGCCTATGCTACCGAGCAGCTCCATATTATTATGCGCAACCTCGTAAAGTATCGTGGCTTCTGGGAACGATTGGCCGGGCGCAAGCAGCCGTATTCCTTGGAGCTGGTTGCTACTAGGGATGATGGTATAAGATACGTCGCGATGGTTCCCCAGCAAGAAGCGGAAACGATAAGAAGAACTTTGCTGTCTTTCTTGCCTGGTATTAAAATCGAAGAAACGGAGGATTATCTGCCAGGACTATCCGACATGTCGGTCGACGTTGTCGAACTGGCGCTTAAAGGCGATTACTTATTGCCACTAGAAGACAACAAGGAGCTGGCCGAACACGACCCGATAGCTTATTTGACCGGACATATGCGCAGTCTCGCTAAAGACGAACTGGTCGTATTCCAGATCGTAGCCGTACCGGTTTTTAAAAACACGCATAGTAACGTCATGCGGCGAGAACAGAACATCCGAAACCGGATAGCGCTTGGCAAAGATTTATCGTCGCAGCTTAAAAGGCACAACATAGATATTCTTGGTATCCTGTTTAAACTAATCGTCATACCGTTTTACATACTGACGGCGGTCACCAAGGCTATTTCCTATGTGTTTATCGCCTTCACGACCAATAATTTGCCAAAGTCATCCCCTAATAGGTCGCCCGGTTCGAATCCGTACGAACTGGAGAAAGGAAAAATGATTAAACAGAAAATCGAGGTGTCGATGCGCATCCTGGTCGTTTCGCCCGACCCCGATGGTATTAATAATCGGATTGAAGCCGTCGTTTCGTCGTTCCAGCCGTTTACTAACTTGCGCCAATCGATCGGCATCCGAAGAAACCTACCGTTATTTTCACCCGGCAGCAAAAATCTATTAAGATTCAAACAGCGGTCGTTGTCTCCGCACGTTATCAGCCAACCGACGATCATTTCCGGCTCTGAATTATCCGATTTGTATCATTTCCCGAATACCGACCTGACTAAAACCGAAGGTCTTATTAAAAATCGCAGCCACGAACTGCCTACGCCGTTATCACTTAAAGGTGACAACTCGCAGTTTGACATTGTAGTCGGCGTTAATGAATTTGACGGCGAGCGCTCCCCTATCGGCATGACGCTAGCCCAACGCCAAAAGCATACCTATGTTATCGGGAAGACCGGCATGGGTAAAACGACCTTACTTATGAACGCTATTCACCAAGACATGGTCAACGGTAAAGGTATAGCTGTGTTTGATCCGCATGGCGACATGTTCCGGGAACTGCTTAAAATAGTGCCTGAAAACCGCCAAAAAGACGTGATCGTCTTTGATCCGTCCGATCGCGAAAATCCGATTGGGCTTAACGTTCTTAATCCCGATATCGACTTTCAAGACGAAGACGACAGGCAGGAATGGATTACCAGTACGGTTCTCTCTATATTCGCCAAGCTTTCCGAAGCCAACCAGTGGGGTCCGCGGATGGAGCATATCTTGCGCAGCGCCACTTTGACAGCGCTACAAACGCCTAACCCGAGCTTATATACCTTGCAGCGACTACTGACGGATAAAAAATACCAGAAAGAAGTCGCCAAGAATCTGAAGGATCCCGTGCTCAGGCAATTTTGGGAAAAAGAGTTCAAGTTGCTTGGCGGTATGCAGATGTCCAGTGCTACCGCACCGCTGACGCATCGCTTAGGCCATTTCATTACCTCGAAGATGTCACGACATATTTTAATGCAAGAAAAAAGCACCGTGCGTATCGGTGACATTATGGACGAAGGTAAGATATTACTGGTTAATCTGTCCAAAGGAGATATCGGCGAAGATCAAAGCCTTTTCTTCGGCACTATCCTGACGTCATTAATCTGGATGGCTGCTTACCAGCGCACTAAGGTTCCGGAAGCCAAGCGACGAGATTTCTTCGTATATGTCGACGAGTTTCAGAATTTTGCCACGCCAAGATTTTCGGAAATAACCAGCGAGGGACGCAAGTTCCATGTTTCGCTAATCGTGTCGCATCAGAATATAGCTCAAATCGAAGACAAAAGCGTCGTTAAGATTGTAGCCGGCAACGCCGCTACGATGATCTGCCTAAAAGCCAGTCCGGATGATGAGGCCTTTATTCTACCCTATATGAAACCAGAGGTTAAAATGGGCGATATAGTTAACCTGGCGCCCTTCCGTTTCTATATGAAGACAAGCGGTGATGTCAGCGAGGAAGCTTTTTCCGGACAAACAGTACCGCTCGATGTCGTAGGATCGAATGATACTATGAAAGCCGTAGTATCTTACAGCAGAGCTAAATATAGCACGCCGAAAGCAAAGGTTGAAAAATATATGGAGACGTTATTCGGTTCGGGTTCAGCCAAGCCTGTACGAAAAACTAGTAAAAGCAAGGCTGCGAAGACTGACGACAAAAAGACTTTACATAGTGTTTAGCTATTAGCTGTATTGTTAACTGAGATGCTCGATGTTACTTCAGTTTATTGTTTTTAAACATGCCAAGAAAACTTGGGAATCTACCTTTGGCGGTATTGCGAACCACTCGAGCTGCGGGTGAATAAAGTCCTACCCTATATTTAATTCGTTGTTTAATTCTACTCGGTCTCGTCCATCCTTGAACTTGACTAATACCAAGTGAACGTTTTACTCTGCGCTTGGCGCTAGTATAGCCGATTAAGGTTTTCATGGACGGTTTGCGGTAACGAAGTAGTTTCATAGTGATATTAACTTTCTATATATTTCAACCATGGCCATAGTATCTAAGCCGCAATATACTAAAAGATCAGAGCAAACTTTTTCAACATCACCTTTTTTGTCACCAATAATAGAATCAAACCAGCGGACAGACGCTAGATCTCCCTTGCCAATATCTAACTCTTTATACGATAAGTGTGGAGCCAGCACTGGCAACACATCTTTGATCGAGTTACTGCCGTGGAACGCTGGGTCGACATAATAGTTCTTTGAGAATATATCCTTAAGATCGTACACTCGTGAGTTAACATCATCCATAAATTCCTTATATTCTGGCAACATACAGCCGATCTCGCGATTACGAGCGCACTCGAACGATTTACTCCAGACGATGACGTTTCCTGTGGCGCCAATAGCTTTGCGTAATGAAGCTGCGAGCTTACGTAGCGATTCGATGCTGCCGTCATGGCTAAGATACTCTTCATGACGTAATTCCGTGTCTGGGCTATCAAGGATGTGGAGTGAGTATTGAAATACGATTTGCTGGTATGGGCTACCACTATCCATGAAAGGTAGCGCGGGGTTCACACTTTCATAATCCAGAAAATATAGTGGAAATTCTAGGGCCTCAAGTTCCCTCTTTATTGCCGGTATGTCTTGAGTAACTTCACCTTTTTTCTCGACATCAACTTGAAATTTTTGGTTAGAGCTTAGTGGAAAATCGTCTGGTACATCAGCCAATTCAAAAATATCAGCATCGACTAGTTCGGCAAGTTTCTTGCCTCGTAAACGAGCAATGTCATAGACGGAGTATTCAGGCACATCGTTGTTAAAGTATGCGAATGTTGGGCAGTGATTAGCGCGTGATTCTAGACGGCATGGGCAGGCCGTTGGTTCTTCTCCAGTTTGCATTTTTTCAAGCGCTAATGATATCTCGTCACGTATAGTTGGCAGTATAGCGTTTACCTCATCATCAACATTCTCAATAACCATAAGCTTATGCGCATCCATTGGCTCGCCTCGACGAACAAACGTTTTGTCCATATGGATGATACTGACACTTGTTATCTTGTAACCAGCCGTTTCGAACGCAATTCGCTGAAACGCCGTATCGGGTATATGCTTATCTTTATTCACGTCGTTGGTTGACTTAACTTCATATAATTTCCAGCCATCACCGTCACGTTCTAATATGTCAACCATGGCAAGTAGCCTATTGCTGGTCAATACAGTGGCCTGAAATATTACTTTGGTCCCATCTGCTACTAATTTCTGAGTGTCTCCCTGCGCTTTCTCGCCATATGTGTTGACCATAACACCACACGGAAACAGTTGGCGTGCATAGCGCTCGACTTCATTTCCTTGCTCTAGACGGTTTTTAATAACTTCTTCGGAGGACTCCTCGGGTATTAGGTCGCGTTTATGCATCCATAGCCAAAAATAGCTTGGACAGGTATGGTATTTAATGAAATTGGATTTAGAAAGATAGTTCATTTTTAACGCAGTAGGAGTCATTCATTAATTCTTTCAATTATAGCAATTTCTTCTGGAGCCAGATCGTAGAGTTTGTAAACAAATTGGTCTATCTTGTGATCGGTTTGTCGGATTTGACTGGACAGTTTTGCGCACTCTGTACGGTATTTTTCAAACAGACCCAATAACTCATCTTTTTGTCGTAAAGATAGTTCAGCTTTAAGTGCTCTTAAGAAGTCACTGAAGTCGAACGTCCACCAGTTATTTAATCTTACAGGTAGTTTATTCAATTGAGTTTCTGACTTAACAAGCTGCAAAAAGTGCGATGAAGCCTCCAATAAATCTGAGGTGAAAGTTATTGCATCGTCAGATAGCTGAGACAGTTCGCTAGAGTGCTCTGAAAGATTATTGGGTAATGGTATTTGTGCGAAGTATTGAGGTTTAACTTCAAGGTAACCACCACTACGTACGACACATATGCCCGACAGGAAGTACCACACAACACGCGAGTTTAAGACAGCTAGTAAAGCTTTGTTGTCGTTCGGCAGCATTACGGCTGGTGCGTTTATATACTTTCCGGTGTCATCATATGAGAATTTGCCTGAGTTTTGGAGATTCGGCCAAGTAATTTTTGGCTGCTCAAATAAATCATAATATGCACAAGCACGTAGCTCCCACCAGTAATCTCCCTTGTCATAACGCTTTTTGGCAGCAGTTTCAAACTGAAGAAGATGCCGCATTATGCCACCATATTTTTGTGTCATACGTTCTAGTGCGTCGCTTTCGATAAGATTGCCAAACATTCGTTTGGTGCTGCCTTGTGTAAAGATAATTACATATTTACCATCTACCGCACTATGCCAACGAGCTAAGTCTTTCCCTTCCCAGAAAGGCTTTATGACTTCACTACATTCGGAGGACTCAGTAGTAAATGCTAATTTTTGGTAATCCGAAATAATAAACGCTTCGTTTAATGATGTCTTGATACCATAGTATGTTTTACCGAAAAGTTCCTTTACTGTTTTTTGACTTGAAAGCTTTTCACGAAGTGCTGAGGAGTTAGTATTTTCAAATACCCAAGATCCTGGGGCTAATGACTTCTGGCTGATTTTTATACTGCCACTTCTGAATCCTGCATCAAGTGATCCAAGATATTGTTTGCTGACCGCAAAATATTCAAACTCATGGGAGGGCTTACTGTTACGTAATACAAGAATGATTGGGTAAGTAGTCGCGCCATCAAAAACCTTCAGTGTACCGAAATCTAATAGTTTTTCAATTTGTGAGTTCTCTTGCAGATATTTTCGAAGTACTACGCCCGCACCAGTAGTTTTAGCAAAAGAGTTTGAAATGTAAGACATTAGTCCATTTGGCCTTAGAACAGAGAGGGCTTTTTCATAAAAATAAGCGAATAGGTCAGTCGTATTTGCATAGACTTTATAGTGCTCCGCGAGATAAGGCTTTTGGTCACCTAGAAGTTCTTGCCGCACATAAGGTGGGTTACCAACAACAACATCGAACCCACCGCTATCCATTATCTCTGCGAATTCTTTATCCCAATTAAAAGCTTTACTGCCAGCAATAACAAAGTCATCAATTAAGCTATTACCGCATTTAATATTATTGTCTAGCGAAGTAAGTTTTTTCCCTTTTTGGGCAGACTTTAGCCATAGGCTAAGCTTAGTAATCTCAACCGACTCTTCGTTTAGATCAACACCATAAATGTTGTTGCGTAAAATATCACGCACATATGCTTCACTACTAAATATCGTATTGCCCAAAATATCACCCACACGTTTGTTTTCTGCTAACAAATAATCAAATACATAGACTAGAAATGCACCACTGCCGCAAGCAGGATCAGCTACTTTGACGTTTTGCAAGAAGTCCTGGTATTTACCATATGCTTGCTGTTCGCGTTTGGCGTACGTTTTATCGTTTATGTCACCATGAAGCTTAAATTCTGTCTTCAATCTTTCTTCGGACTCACGCAGATATGTACCGAGTGAATTCTCAACAATATAACGCACGATGTAGTCTGGCGTGTAGAATATGCCATCCTTTTTACGACGATTTTGATTTAGCACTTCAAGGTTTTGAGCTTCGTTGACCTTGGCTTTAATCTCTTCTAAATCACTAATAGACTGCTCAAAGATATGACCTAGAATATTAACACTAAGATCTTCAGAAAAATTATAATTTCCGAGTTCAATTACAGGACGTAATGCAACATCGCTGATTTTTAGATTGTTCAGTTTTGGATCAGACTTAAATAGCCCACCATTATATCCACCTGGTATTTCAAGCTTGTCGCTTCCTGTATCGATAGCCTCAAATAAGCCTTTGAGTGCTTGCCATAAACTAATACCGAAACTATTTCGTTCAGCTTCTTGAGCAACACGCTGAAGCGTGTTGTCTGGTAATAAACCTCTGTCTTCGGCGAAGGCAGCAAAGACAATGCGGTCAATAATTTTTTGAGCTTTTTCGATACCGAAGTCTATATCATTACGAACATGTGTATTATTTGCATATATATCACGAAGCAACCCAAGACGGGCTCTTTTGTATATTTTGTAGAACTTTTTACCAATTTCTTCTTGTTGAATACGAATATCACTGAGAAGTTGCTCGGTTTTCGAAGCACCTTTTGATGTAATAAAGTTTTCATTTCGTAAAAGTACATACCACGTCTTGAAAAGGAAATAATCATCGTCAGGATTAACGAGATCATCAAGCGTCCAAAGTTCATAGTCTAGTTGATTATCCCGATAGAGACGGAATTCGTAAAAGTTAGAGACAATAACAAATGGACAATTACGATACTGTGTCTTATATTTAAACCCTTGTTGCACGGGGCTCATATTGCCCTCACGACGTTGTGGTCGATCAAGTGGGATACTAGCACCTTTGAGTTCCACAACCGCTGCAAGATTTTCGATGTTATTTGCTTTATCTGTATATCCAACTACGGCGTCAGGCAATTGACCGACTGCCGTTGTTGCTTTTGGCTCAAAGTTAAATGGAGTTGCTGGCTTTTCTTTATATCCAAGAATATCTTTAAAGAAATTCTGATTATATTCTTGTTCGCGAGATGTTTCTTTATCTTGTTTTAGTGTACCGTGATGATAATCATGGTGCCATTTTTCAACAATATCTATAAATGATTGCACCTCATCAGTATCAATAGCTTGCGCTACTGACTTGAGTTTGTTTTTACCAAACAAGTTTGCCATTTTGTATTATTGTTTCATCCTTAGTACTATTCTAACTCTATGGTGCGATAATCCCAAGTGGACTCACATATTCAGACCTTGAGGTTGACGACACTTATAATCGTATACTCCAATAAGCTAACTATTCTTCAATTTCATCAAATACAGCAAGTTGTCATGGTTCCACATTGCGGATTTTTTCGATT
>CAZQGW010000032.1:0-7726 GCA_964593165.1 uncultured Saccharimonas sp. (SeqCode)
AAGCTGGATCTTTTGCTGTTGACCACCGGACAGTTTATCCAGTCTTGTTTTGGCTTTATCGGTTAAATCAACTCGCCTTAAATAGGCTTCAGCTCTAGATTTTGCAGCTTTTTTTGAAAGACCTTTTAGCTGACCGAAATATACCATAACATCCATGACGGTTTCTTTTTTATAGAAACCTCGTTCTTCCGGCA
Source organism: uncultured Saccharimonas sp. (SeqCode) (assembly GCA_964593165.1). Taxonomy (GTDB): domain Bacteria; phylum Patescibacteriota; class Saccharimonadia; order Saccharimonadales; family Saccharimonadaceae; genus UBA1547. The sequence goes on from CAZQGW010000032.1 coordinate 195, forward strand.
AATAGCCTAGCTTTATTCCGGATGAAACTGAGAATATTTTTCCGTTAATAAGTAAACTGCCACCAGTAGGCTTATATATGCCAAGCAGAGCTCGAATAGTAGTAGTCTTACCTGAGCCGTTGCTGCCTAAGAAACCGAATACTTCACCCTTATAGACGTCAAACGACAAGTCTTTAATGACTGTTTTAGATCCAAAATCCATTTGGAAATGGCTGATACTGACAACAGATTTTTTTGTATCCGTATTACTGTCCATTTATCCTCCAACTCGAGCCCCGATTAATGCACTAATCATACCATAAACAGCACGGCTTAGACCTAAAAAAAGGATAACCAAACCCGATTCATAAATCTGCTTCGGATGCCCTTAGAGAGCACGAAGCCCTAATTTGTTGTATAATAAGAGTATATGAGCAAACCAACCAACTATTTAGTTCCAACAGTGATTGAAAAAACATTTGATGGCGAACGGGCTTATGACATTTACTCGCGCCTACTTAACGAACGCATAATTTTTCTAGGAGAACAAGTCGATGAGCACACCGCTAATACAGTAGTCGCTCAGCTGATTCATTTGGCATACGAGGACCCGAAAAAGGATATCAGGCTATATATTAACAGCCCAGGCGGCAGCGTCTACGATGGCATGGCAATTTACGACACTATACAATACATTAAACCGGACGTTCAGACGATCGGGATTGGCTTACAGGCTAGTATGGGAGCTTTCCTGCTTTCAAGCGGCACTAAAGGCAAGCGTTATATGTTGCCACACAGCAAAGTCATGATTCATCAACCTAGTCACGGTACCCAGGGCAAGATAACTGATATGGAAATCGATCTAAAAGAGGGGATAGCAGTTAAAGATATGCTGGCTGAACTTTATGCAAAGAATACCGGTCAGAAACTGGCAAAAATAAAAGCTGATATGGAACGCGACTACTGGATGAAACCAGAGGAAGCCAAGGCTTACGGCCTAATAGACGAAGTTATAGCGAAAGCTTAGCTGACATCGCATTGACTTAATATATTAATACTAAATTTTATCCAGGCAATCCTTAGTAATATATCAGTTAAATGACACTTTTCTTAGTAATACTACTAATGCTATACTGATTTTATGAAAAATGCTTGCATTAATACGTGCAATCGCAAAAAAACCTTGAAAATGTCACAGGGTTTCACGATCGTGGAACTTATAGTCGTAATCGTCATAATCGCTATCCTAGCTATTGTTACCTATGTTTCCTATGCTGGCGTTCAAGCTAGTTCTCGTGATACCAGTGTCTTATCTGATATAGACAGAATCGACGCACTGGAAACCAGCTATGGCACAAAAAATAGCGTTGCCGGCCTAGCTTACTACTCAGGCAATGGATATAGCACAACCCTTGGCTTTTCTCCGAGTAGCGGTGATGTCATAGATGTAGTTGTTAATTCAACCGACTACTGCATTCGTGGGTATAATCCAGGTGGAACCAAGAATAATATTTTTAACGCCCTCACGAAAGAATCAACTCCAGGTATATGCAGTTTACTTGGACCGTCAGCCGCTGCCATCGCCGCCTACACTGGTCCCACCATTGGTACTTTGACCGCATTATCGACACCAACAATCGCCACCGGGTCAAACCCTGTCGTACTAGCGATCTCACCCGACGGTACGTCGGTCTATGACTCCAATCGTGGTAGTAACACTATTTCGATGTATAGCCGTAATACTAGTACTGGGGCTCTAACTTCTTTAGGTACAGTCGCTACTGCCTCGCAACCTAACACAGTCGCTGTCTCACCAGACGGAACATCGGTATATGTAACCAACGTCGGCGCTTCTGAAACTTCTATGTATAGTCGTAACACCAGTACCGGTTTATTGACGGCTCTGTCCACGCCGACAATTGCGGCTGGATCGGGTCCAGACGCTATTACTATTTCGGCCGACGGAACTTCAGTTTACGTCGCTAACTATAGTAGTAGTAATATTTCAATGTATAGCCGTAATACCAGTACTGGTATGTTAACAGCGCTAAGCACACCGACGATCTCGACTGGAACATCACCAGAGGGAATAACTATCTCTTCTGATGGTACGTCAGTCTACGCCACAAGCTATGCCTCATATACTATTTCGATGTTTAGCCGCAATACCAGTACAGGTATGCTAACTGCTCTCACCCCACCAACAATCGCAACAGGAGGCGTCAACCCATCCGATATTAAAGTCTCGCCAGACGGAACTTCAGTTTACGACACAAATATCAGCTCTACGACACTCGCTATGTTCAGTCGCAACGCCAGTACTGGTTTATTGACCGCCATGTCTCCAGCGACAGTCGGAACTGGATATAACCCGTTTAGCGTCGTTGTCTCAAACGATGGGACTTCGGTGTATACTGCAAACAACTATTCCAACAATATATCGATGTACAGCCGAAACGTTACTACAGGCTTATTGACCGCCATGTCTCCAGCGACAATAGCAGGCGGAAACGGCCCACAATATATCGCAATCTCAGCTGACGGCACTTCGTTATATATCACTAACTATAGTGACAATACAATATCAATGTACAGCCGCTACGCTGGTCATTAATAGATGTTAAATATAGTCATATTAATGTTATTTTATGACCAAAAACTCTTGACTAACGCGTGCTCATGCCTCACAATAGTATTCAAGAAGTAGTGTAGCTGTTGTTATTCATGTCTTTTGGTATAAGTGGGATTATACAAAAAAGTTTACAACAGTTAAGGGAATCTTCGGCGCCAAGAACCCCTAAAAACAACTAAAACAAATCGTATTAACCATATTTATTTGCGAGGAGCAAACACCACTTATGGCAAAAGCAAAGCCTATTAGCACTAAGCGTGTCTTCTTTACTGAGGCCGGCACAGCACTCCAATTACCAAACTTAATCGCTCACCAGAAAGATAGCTGGCGAGACTTCGTGGAAACCGGACTTAGCGAGATCTTCTCGGAACTAAACCCAATCGACGACTACACCGGTCAGAAGCTATCTCTACGCTTCAACGACTATAAATTCCAGGATCCGAAAACTTCCGAACAAGAATCCAAGGAAAACAACCTGACTTTCGACGCACCGTTGCATGCCAATGTCGAACTTACCAACAAAGTTACCGGCGAAGTTAAGGAACAGGAAATATATCTAGGTGATTATCCATGGATGACCGATCGCGGTACATTCATTATTAACGGTACCGAACGCGTTATCGTATCCCAACTAATTAGAAGTGCCGGCGTATTCTTTACTGCCGATAAAGCACTGACTCGCAACTTTTACGGAGCAAAACTTATTCCCGGCCGTGGCGCATGGTTGGAAATCGAAACCTCTCCTAATGGTGTCATATATGTAAAGATTGATCGTCGCCGTAAATTGCCAATTACGACCCTGCTTAGAGCCTTAGGACATAGTAAGACCAGCGAGATTAAAAGCTTGTTCGAAGATATCGATACAGGTGATATGAAATATATCGAAGCCACCTTAGACAAAGATTCAGCCCGTGGCTCTAACGAGGCCCTGATCGAAGTCTATCGTCGTTTGCGACCTGGCGATCTAGCCACCGTCGATAACGCCCGCAGCATGATCGAGCGCATGTTCTTCGATTTCAAACGCTTTGACTATAGTCGAGTTGGACGATACAAATTAAACCAACGACTTGGTCTTAAATTGCCTAATACGACTGAAAACCGTGTCTTCCAGCTTAGTGACCTGATAGCTATTATCCGCGAGATTATTCGTTTGAATAACTCCCAGGATCTTCCAGACGACATCGACTCACTATCGAACCGACGCGTTAAACTTGTCGGCGAACTTGTTTCCAGGCAATTCCGCGTTGGTATGCTTAGAATGCAACGAAATGCCATGGATCGCATGAGCATGTGCGATCTAGAGACTGTTACGCCAGGACAACTTATTAATGCTCGTCCGGTAGTTGCTGCTGTTAGAGAGTTCTTTGCTAGCTCACAACTTTCACAGTTAATGGATGAAACCAACCCACTATCTGAACTATCACACAAGCGACGCCTAAGCTCGATGGGTCCAGGCGGTCTGTCCCGAGAACGTGCCGGTTTCGACGTTCGTGACGCACACCCGACTCACTACGGTCGTATTTGTGTCGTTGAAACGCCGGAAGGTGCAAATATTGGCTTGGTCTTGAACCTCGCCTCATATGCCCGCGTAAACGAGTACGGATTCATCGAAACGCCATATCTCAAAGTAGTCGATGGAAAAGTTACCAACAAGGTTGAATATCTTGATGCAGCTCAGGAAGTAATCGAGGTTATTGCTGACGCATCTGTCAAACTAAATAAAGACGGGTCGTTCGCCGAGGAACGCGTCAGTGCCCGAAACGGGATTTTACCTGAACAGGTTGACGCTAGCGAAGTAACTTACGTTGATGCATCATACAAGCAAATCCTTGGCTCATCAGCCGCACTTATTCCTTTCATTGAAAAGAATCGCGTTGATAGGTCTCTAACCGGTTCAGCCATGCAAAAACAGGCTGTACCACTGCTTATTCCTCAATCACCGACAGTTGGTACTGGAATCGAAGCTGAAATCGCTAAGAATACTTCACAGCTGATTTGTGCCGAAGACGACGGAGAAGTCGTTCGAGCTGATGCCGATGAGATTCACGTCAAGTATAAAGACGGTATCAAAAAGTACGAATTAATTCACTTTATGAAAAGTAACGATGATCGATCAATTAACCAAAAAGCTCGCGTTAATAGGGGCGAAAAGGTTAAAAAAGGTGACATATTAATCGAAGGCGCATCAATCGCCGACGGCGAACTAGCGTTAGGCCGAGATCTTCTAGTCGCCTTCATGCCATGGGGTGGATACAACATGGACGATGCGACCATTCTTTCCAGCCGCCTAGTTCAGGACGACACGTTAACCAGTATAAATATCAAAGACTATAACGTTGAAGTCCGTGAGACTAAACTCGGAAACGAAATCGTTACTCGGGACATCCCAAATGTTAGTGAAGAATCACTACGACATCTTGATGAAGACGGAATCGTCCAAATCGGATCAGAACTTAAAAATGGCGACGTTTTAGTTGGAAAAATTACACCGAAGGGTGAACAAGAGCTTTCCAGCGAGGAAAGATTGCTTCGCGCTATCTTCGGTGAAAAAGCCAAAGATGTACGCGACACCTCACTTAGAATGAACAGCGCCGGTGGCGGCAAGGTTGTCGGTGTCAAGATATTCAGCCGCGAAAACGGACATGAACTAAAGGCTGGTGTCCTGATGCAGGTCCAAATTTTCGTCGCTCAACTTCGAAAGATTAGCGTCGGTGATAAGCTTGCCGGACGTCACGGAAACAAGGGCGTTATCGCCAAGATTCTACCAGTTGAGGATATGCCATATATGGAAGACGGAACACCTGTTGATGTAGTCCTAAACCCGCTCGGCGTTCCATCTCGTATGAATATCGGCCAGTTGTTTGAAACCCATCTAGGAATGGCAGCTCGTGCCCTTGGATACAAGGTAGCGACTCCACCATTTAACGGTGTGCCAAACGATACTATAAGTGAACAGCTGAAAAAAGCTGGATTTGCAACAGATGGAAAATTCCAACTGTATGACGGACAAAACGGCCACGCCTTTGAAGAGCGAACGACCGTCGGCGTCATGCACATGATCAAACTTCACCATATGGTAAGTGATAAGATTCACGCCCGCTCAACCGGACCATACACTATGGTCACCCAGCAACCACTTGGTGGTAAAGCCCAAAACGGTGGTCAGCGCTTCGGAGAGATGGAAGTTTGGGCGCTTGAAGCTTATGGCGCAGCTGCAACACTTCAGGAGATGATTACAATCAAATCCGATGATGTTTACGGACGTGCTAAGGCCTATGAATCAATTATCAAAAATGAACCGATTGTCGGACCTAAATTGCCGGAATCGTTCAACGTTCTCGTTAAAGAACTTCAAGGACTTGGACTTCGAGTCGATTTGCTGGATGAAGCCGAGGATGAGGTCGCTATCGTTGATGCGGCTGCAGTCGTTGGAACTATACCAGGATCAATTGACGAGGAGATTCCTGAGGATATGATAGAAAATATTGACGAAACCGTCGCTGAGGAGTTCGACGATATCATGGATGACATGGTAATCGACGATGCCGATGAAGACGCAATTGTTGAAATTAAGGAGGAGGTGTAAAATGCCACGAGTAATCGCAACCAACGGAATTGCTGACTTTAACGCTATCCGCCTGACCGTAGCCAGCCCTGAAGACATTTTGCGCTGGAGCAACGGTGAAGTCACAAAACCCGAGACAATTAACTACCGAACACAAAAACCGGAACGTGATGGCTTGTTCTGCGAAAGAATCTTCGGACCAGTCAAAGACGTTAACCCGCACGATAATAAACTAAAAGGCGTTCGATCGCGTGAAGCAGCCGTCGACAAAAACGGCGAGTTAATTACGAAGTCAATCGTTCGACGCGAACGTATGGCGCATATTTCACTAGCGACTCCGGTTGCACATATTTGGTTCATGCGTGGTACGCCAAGCGCCATGAGTTTACTGCTTGGTATTACCGTCAGGAACCTTGAACGCATCGCTTATTTCGCGACATATGTTGTTTTGAAGGTAGACGCTGAAAAGCGCGACCAATACTTATCAGATGCCGAAGCTGAAACAGAAGCCGGCCGAGTTGCCATCAAAATGCGCTACGAACGTGAAGCCAGCGTTGAAAACGCTGACATCAAAGCTCTTGCCGCCGAACAATCACGCGAAATCGAAGAGTTGGAAGAAAATTTCAACTACAAGAAATCACAACTTGAGAGCCTAACTAAAAGCGCCCTAATAAACGAAATCGACTATCGAAGTTTGCCAGAAGAATATGTTGACTTAATTGAAGTTGGCATGGGCGGTGCAGCTCTGAAAACGCTACTAGACGAAATCGATTTGCCTAAGCTAATTGCTGACCTATCTACCGAAGTTGCCAGCGCTAAAGGCCAACGCGAGAAGAAACTATTAAAACGACTTAAGATGCTGGAAGGTATGCAAACCGCTGGAATCAAGCCAAGCAGTTTAGCACTGACTGTTCTACCGGTTATCCCTCCGGATCTTAGGCCAATGGTACAACTTACCGGCGGACGATTCGCGACCAGCGATCTTAACGACCTATACCGCCGAGTTATCAACCGTAATAATAGGTTGAAAAAACTGATCAACTTGAATGCTCCAGAAGTAATCTGCCGAAATGAAATGCGCATGCTACAAGAAGCTGTCGATGCTTTGATTGATAACAGTGCCGCTAAAGGCAACCGTGCGGTCAATGCAACCGGCGGACGCCGACGTCTAAAATCGATTAGCGATATGCTAAAAGGTAAACAGGGACGATTCCGCCAAAACCTTCTTGGTAAGCGCGTCGACTACTCCGGACGCTCGGTTATTGTTGTTGGTCCTAAGTTACACATCAATCAGTGTGGTCTACCAAAACAAATGGCATTGGAACTTTTCAAGCCATTCATTATCAGTTGGTTAAT
>CAZQGW010000033.1:0-7677 GCA_964593165.1 uncultured Saccharimonas sp. (SeqCode)
TATTGATATATCAATTTGTAATATGTAGCCCCCATGTGTCGATAAGCCCATACTAATACACAGAGTAAAAATCAGCTACATATATTATTAAGTGGTGTCAATTAGTAAAAACGCACGCTAATGACGACATTATCCTGTCCATTTACGTGTATGTCAGCTGCAACATAGTTGTATGTACCGTTAGCTACTGATAGTCTTCGGTTGAATTCGCTAATAAATTCACTAAGGTTAACTGGGTTTTCTGAGCTGCTCGATTTATAGAACTTCGTGTTTTGATCGGTTACGAATTGTCTTTTACATCTATAATCACCATTTTGATCAACAATTATCACGGCTCCGTTGCCCTGAGTGGCTATTGTGATAATGTTGCAAACATAATCCTCGTACCTTGACCCTGCTGGGGTGTAGGTTTTCAAGGAATTAACTTGGGAGGAATTACTAGAATAACTCGTGGTAAGTTTTGTGGCAACACTACTTCTATAGAGTAGTGATAAAGCACATGATGTGGCTATAGATAAAAGGAGCAGTGTGATAAAGGCGATATCAATAATTTTAACTATCGTTTTATTCTTGATTTTACCGAATAGGCTGAATGTAATTCCCCAAAACAATTTCATTAAAAAATAACTAGCTAAGATGAATCCAACATAAAGAACAATTTCGATTGTAGCTGCAACTGCTTCTCCAGCGTTAAGTAGTGACGATTGCGTAGCGTGGCTATTGGCAACTAGGGCAATTATTGCAAACTTTATTATGAACGCAACAATACCTACGGAAACTCCAATAAATGATTGTAAAGCTATTCCGAACAACGTCAGCCAAAAAGACCCCTCTATATCATTCGACCTCAAGACTCTATTGATGACATATAAAATAACTATGATATACACAAACCAAACTAAATAGTTATACGAGCTTATGAGCAGGCTATTATGAGAATCAGATATAGATGCTGTAATGCCGTAACTAACCAACGCCATTATAAAGCCAGCTATTAATAGATGCCAAAAAATTTTTCCACCGATTGAATAACCACGTTTAAAATCGAGTGTATCTGGGATGTTTTCCTCAAGCGAATTATCTTGTATTCGCTGATTTCTGTATTGGTCTGGTGATGAGTAGATATTGTTAACGTCAACTCTTGGGCCGGTCGGTGTTACGGGCTTTTCTGGGGGCGGTGGCGGCTGTTGATTTTGCGGACTTAGATTTGGTTCCATTTTTATATTTTTACCTTTGTATCTACTTTACAATATTACGTAATAAAGCACACTACTAGTTTGTCAGATGAATCACATGAGTATGCAAGCTTACGTATTTTCGTATTACAGCAACTGCCAACCGACACACTTCAAGTGGGCTAACTATATAGACCACCGTTTATTGTCAGTTTCTACGGCGTCGGTTTTTGTGGGTATCCTCACAGACAAAAACTGAATAAAAAGCAAAAATAGTCTCAGATATTAAACTTTTGAACACGTTATTATTGGAAGGAGGACACATATGAGAAAAATAATCGTCTTGTCATTTATCACACTAGACGGGGTAATGCAGGCACCCGGGGGGCCCGAGGAAGATACGTCGGGCGGTTTCAAATATGGCGGTTGGGTCGCTCCTTATTTTGATGATGTTGGCGGAAAAGTTATGGAAAAACAGATGAAACCCGCAGACCTTCTTCTGGGAAGGAAGACCTTCGAGATTTTTGCTAATTACTGGCCTGAACATGAAAGTGGATGGCCGGGTATCAATGATGTCACTAAATATGTCATGTCTGGTACTATGAAAAAATCAGACTGGAAAAATTCAGTTTTTCTGAAAAATCTGGCAGATATCGAAAAACTCAAAAATTCGAAAGGATTAGATATTCAAGTCCATGGCAGCGGCGAACTTATTCAGCTACTACTCAAGCATGATTTAGTGGACGAACTTTGGCTTAAAACCTATCCGTTGACTCTTGGTCGTGGAAAGAAGTTGTTCGATGGTGGCACGATTCCAGCGGCCTTTACCTTGACAGAGAGTTTGGTTACTCCAACGGGTGTGATTATTGCCAATTATAAGCGAGCCGGAGAAGTGAAGACAGGTATGGTCGGAGCATGAAGAAATAAAATCCTCAAAAAAGGCCGAGCATCCACTCCAATAGGGTTAATTGATTGAATCTTCTGATATAGTAGGGTCATGAAAAGAATCCGAGCAGTAAGTATAACTATCCGAAACGACCAAATATTGCTAATGCACAGAATAAAGGACGGTTTTGAATATTACGTATTTCCGGGTGGTGGCGTAGAGGGGAGCGAAACCGTGGAGCAAGCGGTGGTTAGGGAACTATTTGAAGAAGCAACTATGAAGGTGAAGGTTGGAAAACTACTTTACCATCATATTTATGATGATGATACGGAACAATTCTTTTATTTATGTGAACACGTAGATGGAGAGCCTAAGCTTGGTAATTATAACGAAGCAGAAAGCATGGCTGCCGGCAACGACCTTTACGAGCCGATTTGGTATGACATTAGTAAAATTAATCAGTTAATATTGTATCCAATAGAGATAAGAGATTGGCTTATCGAGGACTATAAGTCTGGTTTTATTAATACACCACGCGAAGCCACCATTTCCGTTCATGATCTCAGAGAAGTATAAGCTATATATTTTGTCTGAATCGTCGGACTTTTATGCTGGCAAAGCCGGTAACGATACGTAATCTTGACAGATATCTAAAATCATCGTAGAATTACATCTAACTTGTTGAGCTGAAAAGTTCCAAGGTACTTTGACAAGCAGATATAATTAATCGTATAAGGTGGGTTTTTATGCTTGAAGAATTTTCGAGCATGGAAGCCCACTTTTTACGAAGCAGGAGCAATCTTCCCAAGGAGAGTGAGCATGAGCGACGGAGAACAGTCGGAGGAACAAGCAATAGTCGGTGTGGTTCAGCTAGCGCTTGAACCAAAGCCCGAAGACGGTGAACCCATAGCTGCGATTCAGACCCAGGCCAACGTCGAAAATGCGCTGCGCGACCGCTTCGCCAAGCGCCCGGTATTCGGTGTTCGCACGCTCAGGGCCGTTATCAACATCGCAAAGCGGCACATACCACCGAACGAGTGGCACGATACCTGCGTCGAGCTTGAGATGGAGCTGGGGGTGGACTTCTTCAAACGCCACGCCAACAGCTAGGTGCGAAACGTGGTCCGTGCCTCGATTCCCGTAGGGGTTGGCGCTTCCGTCGGTGACTTCACTATGCGGTCCTCTGGTGTTTTAACGAACTACGGGCAGTCGGTCGAAATTCAGACCGACTGCCTCGCGGCCCTGTTTTATTATCTGCTTGTCTCTTCACTTATTTGAATGCGCGTTCAAACTGATGAGTCCAAAAGGATGAAAAGTGAATCAATCGTAGTTGTATCTTCTTATGGAGTCGAGGGGGTCTTACCGTAATAGTTTTTCATGTTTAGCTTCGCTATGATTAAACGTCATATATAAAACAAACATGATAATCATTGTAAAAAGAACTAGGCTGACGAAACCATCGCCAAGCCCGAGGCCGCCGATACTTTTTGATTTGCCAGCCCAATCCGCGATTGAGGCCCCAAGAGGACGTGTCAATATGTATGCCAGCCAGAACGCCACGATACTGTTGATTTGTAGGTATCGATAAGCTAACGCGACTAAAGCAATTAATAATGCAAACAGCATGATGGAAGTGAAAAATCCTAGCCCGAGAGTAAATGCCGTCATGTCGCCCGCCGCAGTCCCAAGCGCGAACGTAGCCATAACAGTTGCCCAATAAAATACCTCCCGACGATAGGTGTTTATGCTATGAATAGAGAGTGTTTTTTCACTTTTATACCAGACAGCAAAAATGACAGCTAATATTATTGCGAACGATAACGTCGATACAACATACGGAATACCCAGTTGGATGTGAATCGCATCTGCCGCCATAGTCCCAAAAATCGCTACCATAACAACCGTCAGCCAATAGACCCAGGGAATATATTTTCGGACCGAGAACTGCAAGGCTAAAGCAATAATAAGGCCAATCCCGCCGAGTGCAACGGCAATATAAGGATTTATTTTATAAACTAAAAAATCTGACGTTGATTCACCCAGTGCCGTCGTCAGTAATTTTACAATCCAAAACACAAAGGTTATTTCAGGAACCTTGCGCAATAATTTCGAAAAAGTCATCTTATAATTATACGTAACCGCAACACTGCTTACTAGTATTAACTTATGGAAACGCGCAGATATTGAGCGGAGATATTATCGTATACAAAAAGGATATCCCATTAAGACGGCTCAAAAGGTTGTATTTCACCCCTTATTTTTGTTACTATTCATATATGTATAAAAAGATTTCTGCCGTGGATTATAAAAACATGCTTGGTTTTCCGAAAGACTACAAGATTGATGGGTTTATTATCTATGGAACATATAAAACCTTCCCCTTCGAACAAATAGAAGAATCGCTCATGAAGTTAAAAATTCAATATTCAATTACCAGACTTGAGGATTTTTTAAGCAATATTGCAGAAATAACGATTGGCAGAAAAAAATATTGGTTTACGATTGCCTACGGTGGGGCGATGTTAAGCGAGCATCTTCACTTGGCTTGTTTATTTGGAAGTAAAAAGAACATACTAATCGGTACCTGTGGCGGCTTAAAAAAAGGCGCAGAGAATGGCGACCTGGTCATTCCAAACTGGAGCTTTGCAAACGAAAGCTCAGCCAAGGCTTACCAACCCGATGTAAAATGCAAATACGAATCGGATCGGTTTCTAAATAACAGACTTATTAAAAAACTTGCGCCAAAACATACTCTGCATCGTGGCGCCACCATTACATTTCAAGCCATGCTCGCAGAGACGTGGGAAGACATTCTAAAATGGTCTGAGCTAGGCTATGTTGGAGTGGAGATGGAGGCGGCGACGGTTTTTGCGACATCTAATTCATTCAAAGTCCCTGCGTCAGCTGTACTTATTATTGGCGATAACTTGATTGAAAAAGAAACATTTGAGGATGACTCCGCGAAAAACAAACACGATCAACGCATGCAAATCTCGCAGGATATTTTTGACGCAGTCGTTGAGGAGATACTGAGGGCTAACTGATAATATTGTCAGAATATTGCGTATTCTGCAAATATTTTGACTCAAAATTCTAATAGTGGTATAAAGAAGGTGTTAGGAGGGGAAAATCTACATGCCAATAGCTCGAGTTGTTCCTGGTGAACAGGTGGTTTATGACATCGACCAATTACGCGCGGAAACTAGCACTCCCGTTAGGGAAGTTCATCGCGCTATCGGCGAGGTTGTCGAACCAATAATAACCAATCCTAGGAAGTTCGGAGAATTTTGCATTGGCCTGCAAGAGCTGCTAAATAATATTGAGATCCACGGTAGTCCAGATTACCCCAGATTGGTTATCGTGAGAGATGAACTTTGGCGAGTCGCAGTAGATTTACTCGACAGAAGAGTGGGCGGTCCAATGAACGATGCAGAAAAAGAAGAAATAGTAGCAAGAAGAGAGAGATTGAGAACCGCACCACTGGAGGATCAGGAAGAGACGGGCAGGGGGGGTGTTATGATTAATGATTTTCTTAGGGACTATTACACTGAAGACATAAAGGGCGATTTACACATGGGACATCTTAGTGTTCCGCACAACGGGACGACACGACGCCTTTTAGAGTAAATCTATCATTAGGTGCTAAAACTAAACAAACGGCTTCGTAAAGCCGTTTGTTTTATTAATCGGAGTACTATTTTTTCTTGGCAGAAATAGCAATCTTCTTTGGTTCTGGGAGCGGTGTTAGCGGTACGCTGACCTTTAGAATACCATCATCCAGGTGCGCATCAATTTTATCGGTATTTGCACGCTCCGGTAACGAGATGCGTCGGTAAAAGCTACTTGAGCTTTCGCGGACGACATATTTCTTTTTCTTATCTTCTTGTTTTTCGTGACGTTCGGCACTAATTATCAAAGCGCCATTATCTGCTTGGATGTTAACGTCGTCTTTGTCGAAATTTGGCAGATGTGCCTCAACAATTAAATCGTTATCCTTCGTGTAAACGTCTGTCGTTGGAATGTTAACGCCCTTGATCGGTGTTGCCCAATCCTCTCCGAAGAAGTGTCTTTGCAGGACATCCAATTCCGCGAAGGGATCATATTTTACTAACTTAACCATATATTTTTTCCTCCTTATCTTTGTAAATTACTTTACATATCAATTTTATTAAATTGGCACTCACATGTCAAGAGTGCCAATTTGATTGATTTGACCTCAAGCTCGTTATCAGAAACGAAATGTATGATTGTAGTGTAGCAGCGGTTAATATTAACAAAAGGAGAAAAAAATGTGGGATAAAATGGATGATGAGAAAAAAGCAAAAATGTTGGAAAAGCTGAAGGAAATGGGAATCGACGAATCGATGATTGACGAGTATGTTATGCACATTGCCAAAAAACTTTCGTTCAGTATCATGAAACTTCGCTACAGCTTGGATAAAAAGGGCGTCAAAGCCGACAAGGCGAACGAGGTTATTGAGATGCTAATTAAAAAAGCAATGGAAAAGGATATGGATAAAATAAAGGAATGGAAAGCGGAACATTCCGAATAACAATGCTTAGGTAGTTGCTCATGCTTGCCTTTTAGGGCTACGGTTGTCTATTATTGAATTAACGTTTGATAACAACAGGAGAAAATATGGGCGGTGAGCTAACACCAGAACAGTTAAGGGTCCGAGCGGAAGCGCATGCAGAGGCTCAGGCTCGCTTGAGAAGACTAGAGGCTGATCCAGAATATCTTAATAGGGCAGCGGCTATCCATGAAATGATCATGGACGGTATGGTAGTCGGGAAAGACGATCAAGGAAACAGGTTTGCCGTCAGTACTCAGGCGGTAGAACTAGATGATCTCGATGTAACAAGGAAGGCAATTGAGATTACTAAATTGCGTGTTGAAGACGAGGGGGGTGTTTGTGTTGGCGGTATCCTAACAAGCAGGGATGAGGATGGTAAGGCTCAGTTTGAATATCAAGTAATAGTTGGGTCGCAATCATCAGATCCAGAGCAAACAGAAACTACCGACACAGATAAATAGGCTGAGCTTTTTCATAGGTCTTCTTGAAAATGGTATAATACAAACAGGGAATTAATAGATGAAAGCTTTAGTTGTTTGCGATTCGAATTATGGAAATACCAAACTTATCGCTTTAGAGATTGCAAAAAATCTGGGAAATAGCACCAAGGTCATTTCAACTAAAGAATTTAACGAATCCGATATTAAAGATGTTGACTTGCTGATATTTGGTAGCCCAATTATAGGCTGGAGGCCAAGTGAGACGACCCTGAAATCATTAGAAGGGCTAAATGGGAAAGTAACAAAAGGACTCAAATTTGCAACTTTTGATACACGAGTAAAATTATTTATTCACGGTGATGCTAAGGAAAAGATGGCGGAATTATTACGTGCCGCCGGTGGTAAGCGTGTTTTTGAGTCACAAGCCTTTTATGTGAAAGGTAAAGAGGGCCCTCTTTACCGCGGAGAATTGGAAAAAGCTGCAAGTTGGGCGAAGCTAATTAAGTCAAAATTGTAATATAATATAAACACGCGAGTGTAGCTCAGTTGTTAGAGCGCTTGCTTCCCAAGCAAGAGGTCCAGGGTTAGAGTCCCTGTACTCG
>CAZQGW010000034.1:0-7590 GCA_964593165.1 uncultured Saccharimonas sp. (SeqCode)
CACTAACTATTCTAAACGAGGAATGTGTCTACGATCTATTTGAGTACTGACAATTGTATATCATTAAGACACAAAAAATGCCCCCGGAGGGGCATTTTTGGCACCTGTTTGTTTGCTAATACTATACTACCAAACATGCTTACGGTGCAAGTCTAGACAAGACTATTTTTTCTTAGAAACAGTTAGGAACCCGTTGCGTGGGTTTTCTTTAACTACGCTTCCAGCTGGTAGATCAACTGGGTGGCCTTTTGCATTCTTTTCTACTTTTGCGAAAAAGTAAATGGTTTGCTTTTTACCGCCACGAAGCGTAACTTCGGTGCTATGCAAATAATATGTGATACCCTTTGAGTTTGTGTGCTTGTAAGCCATAAGACTCCTATTCCTCCTATTAGTACTATACAAGAGTTAGAGTACACCAAGGTGTCGCTCGGTGTCAACGGTTAAATGCTTTTATAATGCTTGCGAAGCATGATTCTTAAGATAACAACACCTATAAGTCTGGCGATTATCATTATCAAAATTACTACACAAACCAGCACTGACCAGCCGGCAAAATCAGGCGACCAAAGTGGTGATGCGTAGGCGTAGGTATATGGGCCGGTTGGTAAAATGGACATGCTATCCAGGTTTTTCCATGAAGGATATTTGGCCAATTGGTCGACGGTGCACTGCACGTAGGCCGGCGACCAGCTAGTATACTGCGGTGCGCAAACTTGTTGGGCTTTAACGTAAATATTGCCGTTGGGGTCACTGGATGACGATTCTTGCTCATACAACGTCTGCGCATCACGCTTATAGGTATTCAATAGGAAAACGCCCTTTCCCATATCGGTATTCATATGAGCCGAAACATACCGCTGTAGGTCGTACAGCCTATCTTGAGTAACGGCGTCATTACCCTCCTTGTCGGCCGAATAAACGGCGTCGCGACGTTGGACCATACCGATGTTATTTAAACGCAAAAAAGTAGCCGATACGAAGGCCGCCAAAATCAAAAGAATCACCAATTGCCAAGTTTTAACGCTCTGCAGACGGCCTAGATTTCGTTTGATTTGTTTCTTATCAACCACTGGTGACCCCACCTTAACTATTAACACCAGTATATATTACTTCCGATAGATACGGAAATAGCCGTCCAATTGAACGACCTTTTATACAAACAATCTCTCACGTGGGAATATTGACTGACGAACGGCCAGAAATGAAATACTATACTGCTATACTTATTTTATGAATATTTACTTTTCCGGCATTGGCGGAGTCGGTATCGGCCCCCTAGCTGAGATTGCTCACGACGCTGGCTACGGCGTTATCGGCTCAGACATAGCTACTTCTCTAATTACCGAAGAACTGACCCAAAAAGGCATCATAATAAGTAATAAACAAGATGGTTCATTTTTAAGAGTCTGCCATGAAAAGAACCCGATTGATTGGTTCGTATACACATCCGCCCTGACGGAATCCCATCCCGAGCTGGAAGCGGCCCGCGAACTAGGGATAAAGATTGCTAAACGCGACGAGCTGATTGCCTTCATTATAGATGATAAGAAGTTAAAACTAATCGCTGTTGCCGGCACTCACGGTAAAACGACAGTCACCGGTATGCTGATTTGGGCAATGTCTCAACTGAATATCCCCATAAGCTATTCGGTCGGAACAACAATCAGTTTCGGCCCAAGCGGCAGGTTGGACCACAGTAGCGAGTATTTCGTATATGAATGCGATGAGTTCGATAGAAATTTTCTGCACTTTAAACCGTATTTGTCGCTCATAACCTCTGTCGATTACGACCACCCAGACACCTACCCGACTATCTTTGAGTACTTGGATGCCTTTCATCGATTCGCAAAAGGCAGCAACCAGATTATCACCTGGAACGATCAGCACAGCGAACTGTTCATAGGGCTACCGGGAGTAACCATGCTCAGCCCTTCGAATATAAACGGACTGTCGGCCTATGGTCAACATAATCGAAGGAATATCTCACTTGTTCAGGCTGGACTGAAACAACTTGGCTATAATCAGGCAATTGAAGAGATTATGTCACGCTTTCCAGGGACTAACAGACGTTTTGAGAAGTTGGCTGACAATCTATATAGCGATTATGGCCATCATCCGGTTGAAATTGCCGCGACTCTACAGATGGCTCATGAGATGTCTGATCACGTTATTTTGGTCTACCAACCGCACCAAAATGTGCGCCAATATATGGTGCGCGACCTTTATACAGACCAGTTCGAGCTGGCCGAGAAAATTTATTGGTTGCCAACCTATCTATCCCGCGAAGATCCAGATTTGAGGATATTAACACCAGAGGAATTAATCAAAAACATTACTAATAAAGATGACGTTGTAATAACCGATCTAAACAATGAGCTGTGGGATATTATTTCCAAGGCCAGAGACGAAGGCAAACTCGTCCTCTGTATGGGTGCCGGGACGATTGACAGCTGGCTACGCGAAAAACTATCTTAAACACTACTACTGCTGGGAGGTGTCGTTTATCCCAAGCGCCACCGGGTCAAGTGGCGAAGGTGAATCGCCAAATGCGTTGACGGTTTCAACTTTTTTAGCCTGTTGATTGAACAAGGTCTTGAAATCGTTGATAACTTTCTCGCTTATCGCTCCTGATGAAGAGTACGCCTGAAAATCACCGTCAGAATTATCAACCTGCGATCTGACGCTTACATAACCCGGACGACTCAGGTCCAATTGTGCCGCACCACTGCTGTTGTACATTTGCATGCTGATAACGACAATGACACAGGAAATTAAAATCGATGATGATATAAATATCAGGAAGCTATGCCGACTGATAAAAGAACGCTTTTCCTGGATAGCTTCAGCGTTAGTTTCATTCATCTTAACGCGCCGTCCCCTCTAATGATAGCGTGTAGTCTTGTTCGAATTGACTTAGGTTAGACTTATAGGTTTCAATTGCCTGATTGAGCCCTACAACATCTTGGTGTACTTGGTCTCGATCGGTTCGAGCCGAGGCAACGGCGTTATAGAAATCAGCAGGCTGACTATTGCAGTCAATATTAAGCGCCGAGGACAATTGCTCTTCATACGTTTGATAATCAGTCCTGAAGTTGTTTAGAAGGGAATTATAGCTGTTGGTTGTCGCTACTAAGTTGTCATTGTTTAAATTATTGTTTGCAACCCGGCCGTTAAATCCGCTCATCAGTTTCGTCGATATGGCTTCGTACAGCTCCCCCATGTTGACACGAAGTAGCGCGTCACTGGCATGTACCTGATTTAGGGTTGTTTTCAGTGTTAGGCAGTTGTCATGAACTAGTTGTATTTGGGTATTGGTAGGCCCGCTGTTTTCGCTGCTTTGGGCGGAAACGATTTTAATAGCAGTCGTGCTACAAACAAGCACGGTCAAAACTAGTATAATCGCCAGTCCCCTTTTCGAAATTTTCATACCGTTCTATTATCTAACGCCGAGGCCTGTTTGGTCAAATGAAGGCAAGCTGTTGTTTATTGATTAACGTTGAATTCTTTTTCGATTTGGTTGAGATTAACGCTTGGGCTGCCCGAGCTTGAACCCTGAGCTCCCTGTATTATCTTATTAACACCGCCACTTTGCATGAATTCACTAATACCGTAGGCGATGGATACTATTGTCAAAACTGCCAGCAGTAAAATAACTAAGGTGGATATAAGGACCGTCCTGTTCGCAAGTTTTTTATATCTTGCATATTCCAGCATTTCATTGCCCTGCTTGTCGCGCATACTGCCGGACATTACCATAGTTAAATCGATTATTGCCCAGATTCCAAGACCGCCAAAGGTCAACAGTTTTAATAGGCCGGTCCAAATCTTTCCCAAATAAAACCGATCAACTCCGAATACTCCTAAAAAGAAACTGAAGAAAAACACGGCCAAGAAGTGGCGTTGCTTATTGACCGATACAGCGGGAGCGGTCGTCGTTTGAATGACCGGTTGCGCTACTGGCTGATCTACTGGAGCGACTGGTTGGGGATTTTCTTCCATAATCTAAGGCGTCAAACGGTTAATGTCGCGTGGGAATAGGCAGGCTTCTTTGACGTTGGCAAGGCCGATAACTCTCTGGGTCAGACGATCGATTCCGAAGCCGCAGCCGCCGTGAACAGGCAGACCATACTTAAAAGCTTGCAGATAATACTTGAAGCCTTCATGTTCGACGTCAAGTCCGGCATTTTTCATCTGAGCAATCATCTTTTCATAGCTATTTTCACGAAGAGGAACGGTTGCCAGCTCAGTTCCGCGGAAAATCAAATCACCCCAAAAGACCGTCCCATCATCAACATCGAGTTTATGATAGAACTTTGCGGCTTCAATCGGAAATCGTGTTGCGTAAACTAAGTCCGTCCCCAGTTGCTTTCGTCCGTATTCACTAATCCAACGCTCTTCGTCGGGAGTTAAGTCCTTTTCATGGGTCGTATCGGTCTTAGTGTCACTCGTATACATTTCGTGAATCTTAGCAACCGTAAACCTTGGAACTTTGCCGTCTTCGGCCAGTTTCAGCTCAGGAGCATTCAGGCTTTTAAGATCAGCGGAATGCTCGTCATAAACACGCCTCAGGACAGTTTGCGTCATGTCACCGACCATATCTAAGACTTCGTCGTGACCCTCAACGAACCCCATTTCGATGTCCAACATAGCGACTTCCGTCAAATGCCGCGTTGTCGCGCTTGGTTCGGCCCGATACGAATGGGCTATCTCAAATACTCGTTCAAATGCTCCGACCATGATTTGTTTATAAAACTGCGGACTTTGCGCCAGAGTTGCGATTTTTCCGAAATAGTCTAATTTAAAAACATCGGAACCGCCCTCCGTGGCTTCAGCTAGCAGTTTTGGAGTGTCGATTTCAACGAATTCGTGGTCACGCAGAAAATCGCGGATATAATGCGTCAAGTCAGCCCTGATTCTGAAAATCTTTTGTTCCTGAACATTTCGTATATTTAACACTCGGTTCTCAAACAGTGTGTCCAAATGCTCGGATTTATGTGAAATCGATTTATCGACTTCGATTGGCGGCTCGTCCGTTACCGGCTCAATAATTTCAACCTGAACGTCATGAAGTTCAGCGCCACCGGGCGCTCGTTCATCAGCTACAACCGTACCGGTCAAAGATAGTACCGTACCGGTTTGCATACCACGGAGTTTTTCAAGTTCGTCTTTTTTATCTACTAGCGTTTGGACCACGCCGCTGCGATCGCGCAAGGTAATAAAATTCAAACCTCCAAGCAAACGCTTTTTATGTAACCATCCTTCAATCGTGACGGTCTGGCCGGATTTTGATGCAAGTTCTCTAGCTAATGTTCGTGCCATAAATTTATCCTTATCTTTATTCTACTATCCTGAGGCCAATATCACTATACGTCCACATGCTTTTCGGGATAATTATTGCCGTGCGGATTGCGCATGGCTACTTCGCGCAGATTGTCATGGTTGTCGAATTCGTCAACTATCTTGCGTCCAATCAAGGCCTCGACAACATCCTCCAGTGACAATAGCCCTACGGTCTCGCGAAACTCATTGACAACGACAAACAGATGGTGTTTCGTCTTTAAAAAAGCCGCTAGGGCATGTTGAAGGTTTTGCTCCTGGTGAATATAGAATACTTTCGGCTCCATGGCTTTTTCTGCCGTAGTTGAGCGTTTTATATCGAGCGCCAGCAGACTTTGTAGGTTCAGGATGCCTATGATGTGGTCAATATCGTTTAGTATAACCGGCAGCCGACTATGCCCGGTCTTGTGTAAATCATCTAGCGTCAGCGGCCCTAAGAATTCGGAACCTTTTATATAGTCAATCATACTCTTTGGTGTCATGGCCGAACTTACCAGTCGGCTGCCAAAAGACAGACTATGAATAACCAGGGTCTTTTCATTAAGCGATAGAACCCCATCCGACTCCTCGATTAAGTGCTCCAGTTCTTGACGTGACGCCACAGGCTGACTGCTGGCAATATCCGCGGCCGTCATACTCCTAAGCAACCTGAAAAGATACGGCGCTTTCTGCACGAGATGAATGATATTTTTTTCAAAACGATTGTATATTTTCTGCGACCAATTGCCAATAAATTTGATACGCGCAATTAATCCGTATTCAAGCGCAGCGATTACCGCCAAAATTATGCCAATCAGCCAGCCGAATGTAATTACGCTCATTAATACGAAAATAACTAGGAAGAGCGCACTAAGCGCCCGTTGCAAAGAGATAATATCGACTAGAAGTTCTTCGCGCTGAATCGATTGTTCAGCGTTCTTATCACCCAACTCGATTCGTCTTTTAAGTTCGAACTTACTTAATTTGCCAACGGACGGTTTTATTGCACTAAAAAACAGCAGTAAGACGAAGACGGTAACGGTTAAGATAATTTGGAAAGTATGCATTTATCACCATTGTAACTCATAATTTATCCGACTTACACTGCCTGATAATGCTTTCATTTGATATAATGATATAAATAATCAAAAGGAGTTTGTTTTGAATAGGACACGTTGGATCATTTTTTCAATTATAGCCGTAGGCATATTAGTTTTATTGGTCATTTCATCAGGTAATAACGGTTTGAATGTCAGCAACGTCAATGTGAACGCCATCCAGACAGCAAACAGCCAAAATGGGCAGATTGCCGACCATGTCTTCGGTAAAGTTGGCAGCAAAGTTACTTTGATTCAATATGGTGATTTCCAATGCCCGCCATGCGGAGAAATGTATCCCATCGTTAAGGCGATTACCACCAAGTACGTAAACCAGCTGCAGTTCGTATTTCGAAATTTTCCAATTTCTCAGCTACACCCCAACGCCACAGCGGCCGCAGCAACAGCCGAAGCGGCCGGTTTGCAGGGTCAATACTGGCAAATGCACAATAAATTGTACGACACGCAGTCTGAATGGAGCGATTTATCCATAAGTGACCGAAGTAAATTCTTTGATAATCTGGCCAGCGAGCTAGGCTTGAATCTTAAGAAGTTCGACATGGACACGTCGTCAACAGCTGTCAGTGATAAGATCAATTACGATATTGCGATTGGGACTAAAGCCACTGTCAACGCTACGCCTACGTTCTTCCTAAACGGCAAGAAACTCAGCTCGGACCAATACGGTACGGAGTCTGCTTTTGAAAACACCATCAATACGGATCTGACACAAGCCGGCATCGCTTTACCAAAATAGTCTTTAAAATAGCGAAAACACCCCGGTGCCTTGGGGTGTTTTCTTTTTTTATGTACCCTGTCATGCGACAGGGTGGATTTTGAGTCAGACGACTCTTACTGTGCGATATACAGTTGCCATTCGGCAGGCACCACATCCACTGCTATCTTTTTGCGCCTAGATGGCACAAATTCGATGGCTATTGGCATGTGATCTTTACTCCTTGTACTATGTACAGTCTCACGCTCTTCGACCTTTACAATATAGTTTTGGTGCGAGACACGATAATTATCTTATCAATTTTCGCTACTCAAGTCAAGAAACGCGTCACATAAAAACGCTCGTCCAAGTTATTATAGGATGTTTTTTAACGATGCACAAGCACGATGCACTTACTCACTACATCGTAGACACTTCGGCTCGCCGAATAGTTATGCCCAT
>CAZQGW010000035.1:0-7478 GCA_964593165.1 uncultured Saccharimonas sp. (SeqCode)
ACAGTCTTATCCCAGTATTTCCTCGCGCAACTGAAAAAGCTTACGGCCAGGCAAAAAACAACGTCTACGTCTTTGACGTTCCAGTTACCGCCAACAAACAACAGATTATAGAAGCTATCGAAAGCCAATTCGAAGTCACTATTACGACTATTAAAACGCTTGTTCAAACTGGTAAAGCCATCCGTGCCAATCGCGGCAGACGAAGCCAACCGGGCATTGCGATGCGAAAAAACAGTAAGAAGGCTTACGTAACACTTATTGAAGGCGATAGTATCAAGGTCTTTGATGAAGCTACTGAAGACGACACTAAGACCGCCAAGGAGAAGAAGTAATGCCGATTAAACAATATAATCCGACTACTCCAGCCAGGCGCGGTATGACCAGCCAAGATCTAGGTGAAATTACGACTAAGAAGCCGCTGAAAAGCTTGACTAAGAGTAAAAAACAGAACGCCGGCCGTAATAACACCGGTAGAATTACCGTTCGACATCGCGGTGGCGGCGTAAAGCGCCATTATCGTTTAGTCAATCACAACTTGGCAGCCGGCATTAAAGCTACTATTAAAGAGATCGAGTACGATCCTAACCGTAGCGCCCGCATTGCTCGAATCGAAGATCAATTTGGTCTGTCGCATTACATTTTAGCCGATACGTCTATGGAAAAAGGCAAAGTCATAACAAGCGGTCCGAAAGCTCCAATCGAAGCTGGTAACCGTATGCCATTATCACGAATCCCAATCGGTACGCAAATTTACGCTATTGAAATTAATCCAGGCAAGGGTGCTCAGATGGTTCGTTCCGCCGGCACTAAAGCTCAGCTTATGGCTAAAGAAGGTGATTACGCTCAAGTCCGTATGCCTAGCGGTGAAGTTCGACGCTTCCGCCAAGAAGCCACAGCTGCTATCGGCGTCGTCGGCAACGTTCAGCACCAGAACATCAAAGTTGGTTCAGCCGGACGTAATCGACGTAAAAGTATCCGTCCGGGCGTTCGCGGAGTAGTTATGAATGCTGCAGATCATCCGCACGGTGGTGGTGACGGTGGTCGGCACGGCACAGGTAAGCCGCCTCAAACACCATGGGGCCAATTAACCCTAGGTTATCGTACCCGACGCCGTAAGGATGTCAGTAATTTGATCGTTAAAAGTCGCCATGAAGCGAAGAGGAAAAAGTAAACCATGAGTCGTTCACTAAAAAAAGGACCATTTGTCGATTTCAAACTTGCCAAGAAAGTTGAAGCGCTTGGTGCTGACGACCGTACCGTTATTAAAACGTGGGCTAGAGCCAGTACTGTCAGCCCGGAAATGGTCGGTCGCACTATCGCCGTCCATAACGGCAAAGTTCATGTCCCGGTTCTTATTACTGAAAACATGGTCGGTCACAAGCTTGGTGAATTTAGCCCAACCCGTAAATTCCGGAAACATGGCGGAAAGGATAGGAAATAATGGCTGATTCACAGACCGTCCGAGCTTATGCTGAAAGTGTTAATCTAACTCCACGAAAAGTATCGTTGGTGGCTAGTTTGGTGCGTGGTCGCAACGTTGATGATGCTCTGGTTATCCTATCGCACACACCAAAACGTGCAGCTCTGCCTGTCAAAAAGACAATTGAAAGTGCCAAGGCTAATGCGATTAATAATCACGGTCTTGACAGTAAGACTTTAGAAATTTCGACATTATCAGTAACATCAAGCGTCCGCTTGAAACGATTCAAGCCGGCTGCAATGGGCCGACCGCGTCGCTTCCAGAAGAAAACAGCCAATATTTTAGTTGAGGTTACCGGCGATATTAAACCAAAGAAAGCCACTGTTAAAAAAGCCGAAGGCGCTGAAATAGCAGATGAAAAGGAGAAAAAATAATGGGTAATAAAGTTAACCCAATTAGTTTCCGTCTTCAAGTCCACAAACACTGGGACTCACGTTGGTTTGCTGGTAAAAAAGATTTCGCCAAATGGTTGCACGAAGATATTCAAATCCGTGACCTTATTGAAAAGCGTTTTTCTAGTCGTCCGACAATTAATAAGATTGACATCGAACGTTCAGCTAACCTGATTACTGTAACAATTAGCACCGCTAAAGCCGGCGTCGTTATCGGACGTGGTGGCGTTGGCGTTACCGAACTTAAAGACCTGATTGAAAAAATTGCTAGCCTTCCAGTTCGAATTAACATCGAAGAGGTTAAACGACCAGAACTGGCTGCGAAACTAGTTGCTGAGAATATCGCCAGACAGCTTGAACGTCGCGCTAATTTCCGCCGAGCTATGAAAATGTCCGCACAAAACACCATGGCTGCCGGCGCAAAGGGAATTCGCTTGCAAGTCTCAGGACGTCTTAATAATGCTGAAATGGCCAGAACAGAAAAGATGATTGAAGGCTGCGTTCCACTGCACACACTTCGTGCCGATATCGATTACCACTGTGCTCGTGCACAAACCCCTGTTGGAATTATCGGCGTAAAAGTTTGGATCTACAAGGGAGAAAGGGTCTAGTATGGTTTTACTTCCAAAAAAGACGAAGCACCGAAAAGTCCGAAAGGGCAAGAATGATGGCGTAGCGACCCGTGGTCAGTACGTTTCATTCGGAGACTTCGGTTTGCAATCACAGTCAAATGAACGTATCACCAGCCGCCAAATCGAGGCAGCTCGTCAAGCTATGACCCGTCATATCGCCCGTGGCGGTAAGATTTGGATCCGTATTTTTCCACATACTCCAGTTACCCGAAAACCACTTGACGTCAAGATGGGCAGTGGCAAGGGCAATCCTGAATTTTTCGTTGCCAAAGTTAAGGCAGGTACTATTTTGTTCGAAATGAAAGGTGTTGACGAAGCCGTCGCTCGCGAAGCTATGCGTCTGGCTTCACATAAACTACCCGTTAAGACCAGGTTTGTCGTAAAGGAGCAAATATAATGGCTACTACTAAGAAGGTTGCGAAAATCAGCAAGAAAACCGTAGAAGCTAATCCTAAAACGCTTGATCAGCTTCAAAAAGATTTACTGAATATGCAAAAAGACCTAGCCGAAGCTAAACGCGGACACAAACTCGGCGAACTTACCAATCCACGCGTTATCACGAATACGAGAAAAGATATTGCCAGGTTGCACACTGCAATCGCGGCCGCTCAGAGAAACCAACCCAAGGAGGATAAATAAAATGGCCAAAACATTGACAGGAACTGTTACGTCAGATAAAGCCGATAAAACTATCACGGTTACTGTTACTAGTCGTGAAACACATCCCTTGTATGGCAAATTGTATTCCGTTAACCGCAAATATATGGCTCATGATGAAAATAACATCGCTAAAAAAGGCGATAAAGTCACAATTTCTGAAATTCGACCTAAATCGAAGCGGAAATCATTCAATCTGGTTGAAGTCCTAGAGAAGACGCATGGCACAATTCAGCTAAAAGAAGAAGTAGCTGAGGCAGAGGCATAATATGATACAACAAGAAACTCGCTTAAAAGTTACCGACAACTCCGGAGCCAAAGAAATTCTTTGTATCCGCGTTCTTGGCGGTACGAAAAGGCGCTACGCCAAGGTCGGCGATATTATAGTCGCTACCGTTAAGGTTGCCTCAGCCGTCGGTATCGTCAAGCGAAAATCGGTCGTCAAGGCGGTTATTGTCCGTACCCGCGACCAGATTCAACGCAAAGACGGATCAACCATTGCTTTTGATGATAATGCTGCCGTAATTATCGGTGATGATAAAAACCCTAAAGGGACCCGCGTCTTCGGGCCAGTTCCACGAGAACTGCGTGATCTTGGATATGCCAAGATTATCAGCCTTGCTCCGGAGGTACTATAGTATGGCAACTATTAAAAGAATTATTAAAGGCGATACTGTTAAAATTATCAGCGGTGCTAATAAGGGCACTACCGGCAAAGTACTGTCCGTTCTTACTAAGAAAAATGCCGTATTAGTTGAAGGTATTGGCAATATACACCGTAAAGTTAAGCCGTCTCAGCAAAATCCCCGGGGCGGTCAGAAAGATATTCACGTTCCAATGCCAATTCATAAGGTTGCGCTGGTTATCGATGGAAAGACCGCTAAAACTAGCCGGGTTGGATTAATGAAAAATGTCGAAGGCGTTAAAGTCCGCCTAGCTCGTCAAAATAATAATAAGGAGATCAAGTAATGGTAGCGACAACTCTATCAACGACTCCTCGCCTGAAAGCCTTGTACGAAAGTAAAATCGTAAAGGAACTACAAGCCGAACTTAAACTTAAGAATGTTCATCAAGTTCCGAAGCTTGAAAAGATTGTAGTCAGCGTAGGAACCGGTAAAAACAAAGACGACAAACATTATTATGAAGTCGTCAACAACACGTTAACTAAAATTACCGGACAACATCCGGTCGACCGCATGGCTAAGAAATCAATTGCCACATTCAAAATTCGGGCAGGACTAAATCGGGTCGGAATCAGCGTCGTGCTTCGTGGATCTCGCATGTATGAATTCCTAGACCGATTCGTAAACGTCGCTTTGCCACGAACCCGTGACTTTCACGGCGTCAGCGCCAAAGCCTTCGATAAATCAGGTAATTTCAATTTCGGTGTCGTCGAACAATCGATCTTTCCCGAACTGACCTTCGAAGAAACTCAGGTTTCACACGGACTACAGATTACGTTCGTAATCTCGGGTGGCAGCGAGCTTTACAGCCGTGCGCTTTTGGAAAAGTTTGGTTTACCGTTTGAAAAACAAGGAGGCAAAAACTAATGGCTAAAAAATCTGCAGTCGCACGCGACGAAAAACGCAAGAAGATGATTCTGAAATATGCCGAAATACGTGCCGAATTGAAAGAATTAGGCGATCAAGAAGGTTTGGCAAAATTGCCACTTAACAGTTCGCCAACCCGTTGGAAGAACCGCGACGTCCTAGAGGGACGCCCACGCGCCTACATGCGCCGGTTCGGATTAAATCGTATCAACTTCCGGGAAAAAGCCTCAAAAGGCGAAATCCCAGGTATAACAAAGAGTAGCTGGTAGAAAAGGAATAATATATGTCATTACAATCAACTGACCCAATCGCCGACCTGCTAACTCGCATTCGAAATGCAGTTATGGTTGGTAAGAACGAAATTCGTGTTCCTTCCAGCAAGCTGAAAGTTACTGTCGCAAAGGAGCTGAAAAAAGCCAACTACTTAAGTGAAGTCAAGATCGAGAGCACTAAACCACGCGATACGTTGGTTATCACCATAAATCAACCCGGTGAAAACCCAACTATAACTGAAGTAACCAGGCTATCAAAGCCAGGCCGACGCGTCTATGCCAGTGCTAACGAAATCCCACGTGTTAAAAACGGCCGAGGAATGGTCCTAGTCAGCACCAGTAAGGGTGTTATGCCAGGACGAGACGCGGTTAAAAAACGCCTTGGTGGTGAATTACTACTAAAGATATATTAAGGATTAAAAAGGATTAAAAATGAGTCGAATCGGAAAACTACCAATTGACATCCCAGCCGGTGTGACAATCACGGTTGACTCAGATATTGTTTCAGTCAAAGGGCCAAAAGGCGAACTGACTGTACCGCATCTGAGCGACGTGACGGTATCACTTGAGGGAAATCAAGCAATCGTAACACGCAAAGATGACGAGCGCATCGCTAAGGCTCAACACGGTTTGCAGCGAGCCCTGCTTAACAATGCCGTAATCGGTGTAACCAAAGCTTACGAAAAAAGACTTGAAGTTAACGGTGTCGGTTATCGCGTCAGCGGTGGCGGCAACGAAATCGAACTGCTTCTTGGCTTTTCGCATCCAGTTAAATATAAAGCGCCTGAAGGCATACTGCTCACCGTCGAAAAGATGAATATCATAGTTTCTGGCATTAACAAGCAATCCGTCGGTCAGGCGGCAGCCGAAATTAGAAAGATAAAGAAACCGGAGCCATATAAAGGCAAAGGAATTAAATATAGCGATGAAGTCGTACGACGCAAGGCTGGAAAGGCTGGAAAATAATGAGTGAGCATGAAAAGAAAACTTTGAACAAAAGCCTTCGTAAGGGACGTGTTCGTTCGAAAATATCAGGTACTCAAAATAGGCCAAGACTGAGCGTATCAATCAGCAATATGCATATTAGCGTTCAACTAATTGACGATGTTAAAGGGACAACAATTGCTTCCAGCTCGACAGTAGGCAGTAAGCTAACTGGTACAACGACCGAAAAAGCCGCCCTAATCGGGGCCGACATAGCTAAAAAAGCTAAAAAGGCTAAGATTGAAACAGTAGTTTTCGATCGCAATGGTCATAAATACGCGAAACGATTAAGCGCACTGGCAGATGCTGCGCGCAAGGAAGGATTGAGGTTCTAATATGGCTGAAACTGCACAGAAACCACAGACCAGCTCACGCGGCCAAAGACAAGGCGGTCGTCGAGATGCTCCAGCTGAACCTAAAGAGTATCAGGAATTGGTAATTAATATCGATCGTGTTGCCCGCGTTGTTAAGGGCGGACGCCGCTTTAGGTTTAAGGCGCTCGTTGTTGTCGGTAACGACAAGAACAAGGTTGGTATCGGTGTTGCAAAAGGCGCTGATGTCCAAGCCGCCATCGCCAAAGCCACCGATGTCGCTAAAAAACATATCATCAGTATTGCTATCGACAGGGAAACGATTCCTCACGACTGTGAGCTGCAGTATTCAGGAGCCAGAGTCATGCTTAAACCAGCGTCGGCCGGTACCGGTATAATTGCCGGCGGCGTTGTCCGCTCGATTATCGGCGTGACCGGAATCCGTGACATTCTGACTAAGTCTCTAGGCTCAACCAACAAGGTCAATATCGCTTATGCAACAATCGAAGCACTTAGAAGCTTGGTTCCAAAAAGCGAATGGCCAGACCATAAACCAATCACGGAAAAACCAGTTGTTGCCAAACCGGCTGTAAAAAAAGCCACACCAAAGGAGAAAACTGATGACAAAGTATAACGAGCTTAAGGTGATTTCTAATAAAAAATCAAAACGAGTTGGTCGTGGTATTTCTGCTGGTCAAGGCATGACCGCCGGACGCGGCACCAAGGGTCAGAACTCTCGAACCGGTAAGAAGCAGGGGCCAAACTTTGCTGGCGGTTCACGAACTTTGGTCACCGCCGTTCCAAAAGCCCGAGGCTTCAAATCACTTCGAACACCAGCCCAAGTTGTATATCTAGACCATTTGAATACACTTAAGGGTAAAGTTGTAGATAACGCATTGCTTTTTAAAGAAGGCTATATCTCTTCGCCTTATCAATCAGTTAAGGTCATCAAGCGCGGCGAACTGACCGAAAAGGTCATACTCCAAGTGTTTGCTGCGACAAAAAGCGTCCGTGAAGCTATAGAGAAGACCGGTGGCAGTTTTATAAAAACTGCTGTACCATTGAAAGAAAGCACGAAAAAGTCCGAAAAATCCAGTAAATAACGTCAAATAGTAGGGGTAGTACCGACAATGAATTGGAAAACGATCCTAAAATCACTGAAAAACCGCGACATGCTAAAGCGCGTTCTGGTTCTATTGG
>CAZQGW010000036.1:0-7417 GCA_964593165.1 uncultured Saccharimonas sp. (SeqCode)
CCGCTAGGATCGTCAACCGATCCGTTTCCGACAATGATTACTTGAGGTAAATCCTCTTCGCTTAATCCGTCATTACGCATCCTGCGACGTACCTGAACGCCTATTTCCATTGCCTTATCCATGCCTTTGGATTCATCAAATCTTGCGATTAAAACAATCCTACGTCTCGCCGTATCAATAAAGCTCTGAACATCAGCCTCTCTGCCATTAGTTACAAATTCAATGTTCTTTTGGGTTATTTCATTATTAATAAACTCTATGCCAGCTTTGACTTCTTGACTACTGAGATGACGGTTCAAATCGTCGAATAAATCTATAGTTGCGGGCGCAAAATATGTCTTATCAGACATATCGGGATACACGAAAGCCGCAACGGGATGGGTAATAACTGCATCCACGCTCCGCATACCGCATTCATCAAGCAAATATGATGCTACCTCGCCTTGCGGAGTAGTTGGATCTGACATTAACTTGCCACTTGTATCGATATGATTACGCCAAATCCATTTTACTTTCGGGTTTACCTCATCGATATAGCGCTTCAAGCCTGCAGGCTGTGGATCGTCGATGACTATGATGTCCGCCTCTTTAATCTTTTTCTGAGCCGTTAGTACCGCCGCGTTTTCTTTACTCCATTTTTTGTGCGTCGCTTTGCCCTCGTTTGTAATACGGACTTCCGGAGACGCTCGACGCTGAAGAATATTATGCATCTGCTTTGTAAATATAAACGGACTGGGATCGTCAGGATTCTGCATATTCGCCATGACATACCAAGACGCATCAACCCCCAGAGATCTTAACATATGTATTAACGGCGGCCGTATTATGGCGACGCCACCACCCTCCATTGTCGGGTTGATGAATACTACCGACTTGTTAGAAAGTTGGTTTGCAAACCTTGTCATTAATTCCCAGTCTACGGGCAACGTCTTTTTTCTATAATCATCGAGTGTTATATCGCTTTCAACAGACACTTCATAGGTGGAGCTATCGCGGGTCAGTTTAAACACTTCGTCGCTACGGTCTGTAACCTTGTCGTTTTTACGACTATGTGTTTTGAGCCAACCTAAAAATTTGTTTTTGTTTTTAACTATAACCACAATACATATAATACCGCCCGGGATAAAGAATCGCAACGCTTGCCTAGTAGCCTAACGGTCTTATGCTTGATAATCTGTAGTTTTCTGCTATAATTATCACCTAAGGAACCCCTTAGTGGGTATATTTTTATGAAAGACCCAAAATTTATTCGAAACGTTGCTATTATTGCCCATGTCGACCACGGCAAGACTACTATTGTTGATGGGCTTTTAAAACAAAGCAACACCTTCCGTTCCAATCAAGCCGAGATGGAACAGTCCCTGATTATGGATAGCGGCGATCAGGAATTAGAACGCGGAATTACAATTACCGCCAAGCAGACCTCGGTCTATTTTGGCGATTACAAGATTAATATTATCGATACTCCGGGACATGCAGATTTTTCTGGTGAAGTCGAACGCACGCTCAATATGGCCGACGGCGTTCTACTTATAGTTGATGCTCAAGAAGGCCCGATGCCGCAAACGAAATTTGTTTTACAAAAAGCACTTGAACTTGGTTTGCAGCCGGTCGTGGTCATTAACAAGATCGATAAAGCCGCACGTCGGATTGACGAAGTTTTAGACGAAATTGCTGATTTATTCCTAGAGCTTGCCGTCGACGATAGCCAACTTTATTATCCAGTTTATTACTCGATAAGTCGTGACGGTAAAGCCTGGAAAGAGTTGCCAGATAACCCTAGCGAACATACCGATATGAGTCCGATTTTTCACGCTATTATTAACGACATCCCAGCCCCAACAGTCGACCCGCACGGAACACTTCAATTGCTTGTTACCGCCTTGCAGTACGACTCTTTCGTCGGAAAGTATGTAATTGGTCGTGTTAGTCGGGGACTTGTTAAAAAAGGCCTGCCGGTTACGCTAGTGAAGCGCGACGGCAAACTAATTAGCACGCGCATAGACAAAGTCTTTAGTTATCGGGGGCTTAATCGTGAAGAGGTTGAAAGCGCAATCGCCGGAGACATCGTCGCTTTAACAGGCATACCAGATGCTCACATAGGTGAAACGATTGCCGATAAGGATAATCCAGATGCTTTACCGACGATTGATATTGAAGCGCCAACAATCAGCATTTATTTAGGACCCAACACTAGCCCGATGAAGGGTAAGGAGGGTAAGTTTAATACCTCCCGCCAAATCGGCGAACGACTTAAACGAGAGCTTGAAACCAACGTCAGCTTGCGAGTTGAAGAAGAGGGTATCGGCTTTAAGGTGTGCGGTCGCGGAGAATTACACCTTTCGGTTTTAATTGAAGCGCTCCGACGCGAGGGCTATGAATTTGAAGTCGGGCGTCCTCAGGTCGTTACGATTATTGAAGACGGTGTCAAAAAAGAGCCTGTCGAGGAATTACTGGTTGAAGTTGCATCGGAGTTCATGGGAGTAATCAGTCAAGAACTGGGTGCTCGTCGTGCAAACCTTATTAAACAAGAACAAACAAGTAGTGGAACGACGCGAATGACGTATGTTTTGCCGACAAGGGCTCTAATCGGACTTCGTAATTTACTTCTTACGGACACAAAAGGTACGGTTATCATGAACTCGTTGCCGCATGGCTACCAAAAAATCGGACCAAAACTTCCAAAGATTCGCAATGGTGCGATTATCGCTACCGATTCCGGCGTCACAACCCCGTATGCGCTCGAGATGGGTGAATCGCGGGGAGAGCTGTTTATCGGTCCGGGTACCAATGTGTATACCGGAATGATTGTCGGTTTGTATCAACGCAATGATGATTTAGAGATGAATGTTTGCAAAGCTAAACACTTGACCAACATGCGTAGCTCTTCTAGCGACGGGACCGTTCAATTGACTCCATTTACGGATCTGAGTCTGGAACAGAGTATTGATTTTATTGAAGATGACGAACTTTTGGAGGTAACCCCGAAAAACCTGAGGCTTCGTAAAAGATTCCTAGATCCAAATCAACGCAAACGCGCCGCAAAAAGCTGATTATTTTAAATTATTTGTCGTGCCAATGGGATGCCAAAATTGCAGCGACGGTCCAGGCTTGCACTTCTTGAGGGGGCTGTTCAACACGGTTTGTGCGACCGGCGGTACTGTCATAAACATCAATAATGCGAGTATTAACTGCAATCTCGTTACCGCCTCTTATGTATTCCGGAAACTCGTCTAAGACGTCGACGACCTTTAATATCCTCTTGTCCAGATCATTTGCGAACTTCTCAAACTCAGGGTTCTTTGCATGGCGACGAGCCCCTTTTGCTATATGGTGGGTGTCCCAAATCCACACACTGCCGTTGTGATATGCGCCCTCGCGGTATCTAACCTCGTCATTTGCTAGCGTTCGAACGCCGCCCACTGTTAGCATTTCCGGTGATTGCAGCTGTTTTAGAATAGCCAGTCGTTTTCTTACGTGTTCTTCGTCGTCCCCGTCGATAACCCGAGAGTTTAATATATGCCCCATATTAGACGTACGTATTTTGAGTTGACGTAAATTGCCGTCTTCATCCCTGTCAGTTCCGATTACAAAATAGCCGCCCTTATCGTCCGTCCAGAATATCTCGAGTATTTTATCGGCTAATGATTTTGCCAGCTTGCGTAGTTTTTTTGCTTCGGCGTATTTGCCAATAATATCAGAGTCATATAAATCAGCAGCATCCAGCAGGGCGTCATGTGAAACAGTCTGAACCTCTATTGATGCGATTCCTTGATTGTGGTTGGCAATCATTCCGTCGCTATGGTGGTAGGCGTCCCAGGAATCTTTCCAAACCTGGTTTTCTATTCCATTTTTTAAATGTGATTGAAACTCCAGTAGCCCCTCGGGATTGCTTTTCATTCGTGCTAGCATCCAATCAACTGCGCATGTTAACGCACTAGCAATGGTTTGGACTTTGCCGTCTTTATCAAAATAGTTTTCAGACAAGAGGTCGGTATTTTTGTGGGAAAGCTTGCAAAATGCACTAATCGTCCGTATAAATTCGGGCGTAGCATCAACCGATCCATAATATGGCCAGCTCCAGCCACGCTCTTTGGTCATCTTGATTGCGATTGGGTCCGTTGCGACGCGAATTTCGTGAGGTATTCTGCCGGGCTCTTCTTCATTAGAGGCGTCGAATTTGGTACCCTGTAATTCCGCGAGCTTCAATATTGTAGCGGAGGCAAGCTTCGGGTAGTGTTTGACTAAATCAAGCGCAACCCGCAGTGAATCACGGCCAAAAACTGCCGTATATAATCCCTGTCCGTTGTGGGTTGCTATTTTTGACTCCGAAGAAAGTGCAGCGATAATAGGCCCATTTGCACCGATTTCGCTGATTTTCGATGAACCTGTTAGTCTGTAAATTTCACCTAAACTAGACAATCGTGAAGTCGGCAGGGCGGACTTGAATAATTGGACGTCAAGTATTTTTTCACCTTTAAGTAATCTAAAATTGTCTGGAGTCGGTATGGGGTGCTTTGAATCACTCATAACACCTATATTGTAGCAGTATGTTAAAATATAAGTATAAGGATATGGTGAAAGCCATAGTACTTCTCGGTCGAAAATCTCTGGAGGACGCGAAATATGCGAGTAGCGATCATAGCACCACCGTGGCTGGCAATGCCCATAAACGGGTATGGCGGTATTGAAGTTGTGCTAGAGGGACTCGTAAGCGGGCTAATTAAACTCGGTGTTGATGTTGAGATATTCGGCAATGGTGAGCGAAAAATCCGGGGTGTAAAAACCCATTCTATATATAAAGTCGAACAGTATTACAATATCGACAGGCCTTCATATGAATCTCTGCCAATCTCGTCGGCCCATATTGAGTTTGCGCTGAACAAGATTAAACAAGACGGCAAATTCGACATCATTCACGATCATAATGGCTACTATGGCCCCGAGCTATTAGCTTGGGCTACTCAGAACCTCAAACTACCTCCAGTTATCCATACGCTCCACGGACCGCCTTTTTCTAATGAAGCAACCATATCTAGGGGTTTGCCGGACAATCGTCCATTTTGGGAGCAGTTTGGGGAAAATATGGGAAGAGTATATATCGTCGGTATATCGGATAATTTAATGAAACCAGCTCCAAAAACTATGACCGGTCATATGCTGCCGACCGTATATAATGCCGTCGAAATAAAAAGATTTCCATTTGTTGTCGATAAAAAGAACTATTTCGTTACACTCGGTCGATTCGCTCGTGATAAAGGCCAAGATGTTGCTGCTAAAATTTGTGCAAAGAGAGGATTTCGTCTTCGAATGGCAGGAACGATTAATGGAATAGGTAGCAACAGGAAATTATTAACCGAGCTTGCAAACCCACTAAGTCCTTATCGCCACTACAACGATTTTCGTTACTATAGTGATAAGATTCTGCCCTATACTCTAAAATATGAAAAAATTTCTTATTCTGGAAATTTGGGTTTTGCAAGGAAAATGAAATTTTTATCTGAGGCTAGAGCGCTGCTTTTCCCTATAGATTGGGAAGAGCCGTTTGGCATGGTGGTCATCGAGGCATTAGCCTGTGGAACACCGGTGGTAGCGATGAATCGTGGTTCTATGCCGGAGATTATTGAGCATGGAGTGAACGGTTTTTTGGCTAATGATGAGAAAGAATTCGAAGAATACATAGACCGGATCGACGAGATCGATCCGCATTTTTGTCGCAAATCGGTTGAGGATAGGTTTTCTGCGGATAGTATGGCGGCTGCGTATCTAGAACGATACAAACAGGCGATTAAGCTGAACGGCAAAGAAGTCTAACCTCTATTAGAATATCTTCTCGTTTTTTAGCTCTTCAGGTAAGAATCCCTTGTCGTGTTTAAAGCCGGCTTCCCATTTGTAGTCTTTGCCGTAACCGATATCTTTCATTAAGTTTGTCGGCGCGTTTCTTAATTGCAGCGGAACGGGCGCACTCGGATATTTTTTCGCAAGGGCCATGGCGCGTCCAAAAGCTTCGGTAGTGTGGCGGGATTTTTCGCTTTTACATAGAGCGGTGACGACATGTGACAGAATTAGGCCGGATTCGGGCATGCCAATCCGCTCGACGGCTTGGAATGCGTTCAAAGCCAGTCCTAATGCGCCATTACCTGCTAGCCCGATATCCTCAGATGCAAAAATAATCATGCGACGGGCTATAAACTTCGGGTCTTCACCGGCGTCAATCATGCGTGCTAAATAGTACAGGGCAGCATCAACATCGCCGCCACGCATGCTTTTAATAAATGCCGATATGATGTTATAGTGCATGTCGCCATTTTTATCATAGCCAGGAATTTGTTTTTGAGCAGCGGTCTTTACGGTTTCAATAGTAACTTTATCGCTCATACCCAGCGATAATTCCAAATTTCCAAGTGCGATTCGTGCGTCGCCGCCGGATAATTCGGCTAAATAGTCCAAAGCTTTCGGTGCGACGCTTTTGGTTTTACCAATAATTTTCAAGGCTTTTTTCAAGATGGTAATTATGTCTTTTTTATTCAACGGCTCCAATATTAATACTCTAGTTCGCGACAACAGCGGAGCAATGACTTCGAAGCTGGGGTTTTCGGTAGTCGCGCCGATTAGAGTAATTAACCCTGATTCAATGTGGGGGAGAAAAGCATCTTGTTGGGCCTTATTGAAACGATGAATTTCGTCAACGAATAATATTGTTCGTATCTGTAAATTCCAGTTTTGCTTCGCGTGTTCAATAATATTGTTGATATCTTTTTTACCACTAGTAACCGCCGAAATCTCAATGAATTCTGCCTGTACCTCACTAGCTATTATTCGAGCCAGTGTCGTTTTACCAGTTCCTGGTGGCCCCCATAATATCAAACTGACCGGCTCTTTTTTAATCACGATTTGGCGTAAAATCTCACCATCACCCAATAAGTGCGTCTGTCCGACGACCTCGTTTAAGGTTTTTGGCCGCATCCTCTCCGCCAGTGGTACTCGTTGCATACTTCCATTATACCTCGTATACTAGTCATACAAGATGCAGCGAACAACAGTAATGTTATTATTTGGGGGCGAATCATCAGAGCATGCAGTCTCTATCTCTTCGGCTCGTAATGTTTTTGCGGCATTAGACGACACCAAATATGATGTAATTTTGGGATATATCGATAAATCGGGCAGCTTATGGTTGCTTGATAATATGTCCGATTCGATAGATACGACAGGCTTGTCTCAACTACTGCCGATCCTTGGAACTGGCAGCCTCAAGGTTGCTCCGGGCGAGGAAATAATCTCTCCTGATGTGATTTTTCCGATTCTGCATGGAGTTAACGGAGAGGACGGTTCTATTCAGGGTTTAGCGAGACTATTGCACATACCAATAGTTGGAAGTGGAGTGGAGGCGTCAGCTGTTTCAATGGACAAGGTG
>CAZQGW010000037.1:0-7237 GCA_964593165.1 uncultured Saccharimonas sp. (SeqCode)
TGCTCACAAGATGTTCGCGAGAAATATTGTGAACCAAGCAACATCCTTCAAATTGAGTTCCTTCGGAAATCACTTTTTTACTCAAAATAAGTAATATACCATCTTGAGATTCAGTCATAATTCCTTTAGCTATCTTGAGAAGCTCTTTTTCTCTCGCAGTGGGAATTTTATCTATTTTTACTTTTTCCATTGTCATTGACGTTTAATTAATGATTATTCGGATTATACCGAGGCAACTTGCCGTTACGCCGGAACTCGTAAATTTTGCTATACATTCCGTCTTCGCTGCGGTTGAATTCTTTCCCCAAAATTTTAGCTATCATTCCATCAGTTTTGCCTTCGTCTTGTAGTTCTTTCGCTCGCAACAAAGCTTTGTCAAGGTCCTCATCTGTCCATTGGGCGCGAGGAGCGCGCTTCGGGGCGTTTAGGTCTTTGACTTTCTTCACCCGCTTAACTTTCTGCTTACCGATACTCAAAGTCTGCTTGATGAAGCTACCGACTAAATTAGTCAACAGTCCTTGCAGATTATCGGAGACTTTAATCTCCTTGCCGTCAAGACTGACGGCTACTTGAATTTCCATCGCTATTTCCTTTCAAACTCGCTTGATTAATATTTCTGCTCCATTCGTTAATTGAATCTATTGCTCCACTTAAGTTTAGGATAATCCGAGGAGCGTGGATTGACCCTACACTACTGGCAGGATTATTAGTCAGCCAGGCCACCAAAGAATCGATGATATCTGAAAGTTCATTAACAGGATTATAACTTTCTCGAATCTGGTCAGCGATTCTTGGGGCGATTTCGGTTATTTCTGCTGGCCGAGCGTTGAGAATCTCGTCAGCTTTTTCCGGATTGCGCTTCAAAGCGCTAACTTTTTCTCGAAGTCCATCTCTTTTTAATACCGGAGCTTGTCGGACTAATTCTTCTTGATATTCTACCGGTGCTCTTTGAATCACATCATAACCTTCAACACTCAACTCATTATTTTGAATTGCAACTTGAACTGATTTAGGAGCAGTCAATAATTGCAAGTATCTACCTATAGTACGATGACTTGTACCAATAATTTTTGCTAAATATCTATAGCCTTTATCAGTCTTAGGATTAAATTTGTCTTTAGCGTGGGTAGCGGCGACCCACGATGCTAATTTTTCCAATGCCTTAGCCGTATCCCACTCTGTCATCGTATTGTGATGGAAATTTTCGATAAATTGACGCCGAAAACGATTTTCCGGAGTGATTTGTATAATTTTACAAGGAACTGTTTTAAGTCCAGCTTGTTTAGCCGCGCGCCATCGCATTTCGCCGGTTACAATTACGTTATGCTCGTCAACTTCAATCGGATTGATTATCCCCTCCGTTATAATACTTTGAGCCATACCTTTGATTTTTTCAATATCAAATGTATGTCTAGGCTGCTTGGAGTCTCGCTTGAGTTGGTTGATGGGAATGTCGACGATTCGCATTTAAAGAGTCCTTGATAACGGCAAAACGAGCCGCTTTATCTAATAGTAAGTTTTGGAACTCATCGGCCATATGCGGATAGCGTTCCATTGCTTGCTCTATTTGCCTTGCCAGTCGTTCAATCCCAGGAGCGAGAATACCTTTATCGTGGCGGTTGACTACTTCCCGAATATGCCTCTGTTTCTTGTAGATGTTGACTATTTTACCGGCCACACCGAATCTTCCGCCGACCGAAAAATATTTAGATTGTTTGCGGTTTAGGTTGACCAACAATCTCCGCACTTTACGTTCAGTCGTGTGGAATTCTTCCGCCAGCTCGCTGACGCTTAGATTAGCATCCGCTTCGATGGCTTCTTGAATTCGGCCAGTTAAACCTCTCGGCTTATACCCTCTCAATGAAGGGTCGTTATTGTTTGGCATCGCTTTTAAGTTTTAAGTATCTCTTGACCGTATTGAATACGGTGGCGACAGAACAGCCAAGTTCATTGGCTATCGCGCCATAACTGGGATGAACTACCTTAGTCTTCTTCCAGCTATCAATAATCGCCTGCTGGAGCGGCGTGTTTACTCGTTTAGTTCTTTTCATAGGGTTTCCTTTCTATGAATATCTTGTATTGTCTACGAATATTTGTCAAGTTAGTTTATCCACTTTCCGACCTTTACAGGGATAGTATAGCACACCTAAGAATATTCGTCAATAGTACAATCCAATACCTTGCGGCTTTTCACCTTTTGCCATATTTCTTATAAAAATTAATAATAAAATCCAGCCGACCGGCCAAAGTCTTAAATTTTCGAAAATGCCGCAAATATTCTAATTGCTTAGGGTCTATCCTTATTATGCTTGTAAATCTTGTTCGCCTGCTCATAAGTATACTAAACCCACTCTCCAAGCCGTTTCCCTGGCTTTGCGAGTTATGTCAACGTGCCGAGCCTGGAGAATCTTTAAGCTATAATATTGATAAAGGACAAGTTATTTTCGGCGAAAATTTTAAAATTCGCCTCTCGCAAGAGCCTGGGGTATCCGTATTGGAGCGATTCCCCGCCTATTTTATGTCCGGCGGTCTTTTCGCTAAAAGTGGGTTGGACAATTAAAAAACACTACCCCGCTCACCCGTTTTCACCGGCGAGGGGAGTAGTGTCTTCTACTTTTTTTGGCGCGCACTCTTTGTGGTACGCGGTTACAGCGTCTTCAATAACAACATCGTATTCGTCATCTAATTCGTGTCCGCATTTTTTGCAAGTTGGGTTTGGCATAAAAAAATCCGCTTTTCGGGCGAGCAAGATTGCGGCTTGCAAGCCTGATAAACGGACTTAGTGGAACCCGCAATATTCCTATTGGGATTGTATCATAGCACGAAACTATGTCAAGTGTGCAAGTGTAATTATCCACAACTTATCCACATTTGTTGATATTTACATTGACAATTCTTTAAAAATTTGCTAAACTTTCCCTATGACTACCTGCGATTACAACCCAACGGAGTCCAAACTACCTTTACAAGGATAACCGCTTTTTGGCGGTCTTTTTTATTTTCTCACTCCTTTTAGCAGTTTAAAAGGATAAGAAGCCGCCTACTTTCGACGGACACCTCGAAGAGGGGTGGGAGAATAAAATGCTTAATCATAAGACCATACTTAAAGTAAATCGTCAAGCGTCCAATCCTCTTGTTGCTCAAGCGGTATTCTACGATATGGATGACCAAACTGGCTTTATTCTCAATAAACTACAGGGAAAATTCGAATGTCTGTGTCCATTTTGCCAAGGATTTACTAGAGTTTTAACCGGAAACCATTTTATACAACAATTCCCTCAAAATGTCAAAAGACCATAAACTCCCTAAACTTACTAAAAAGCAGCTTGAAATCGCCAACGTACTTCGTTATATGGATGAGAGGATGTTAAATATTGTGGAACAAATACGGGCTGTGGCGATTGCGGCTAAAGTAAGCCCAGAAGACTTCCAAAAGGCGTTTGCGGATGAAAAATTGCAGAATGAGTTTTACGTGAAACTCCACGTTGCCGAAACGACCGCTGAAATGGAAGCTAATGCTAAAAAGATGGTTGAGGAACAGGCCAATCTTCAACAGTTTGCACCTCCCCAGCCAGAGACCGCCTCGGACTTATTAAGCTAACGAAAGGAGTCAGTTGAAATGAACTTTAAACGTGGCTACAAGAAGCCCGAAAAGCGCATAACTTGGGCAACCCCCAAGGAATTCCAAGACAACTATGAGAAAAAGACTCCGAGCGAGGACGGGAATGAACCGTCATCGATGTATGTGCAAACCGAACAAAACCGGCCAGTCCTGCCGGTGGAAAAATAAAGAATTATTATTAATCAAGGAATTTGAAAATGAGCAAAGAACTCAAACCCAAGAGCGTGTTTATCAATCAAGTTGACGGTGGGTATGTTATCAATTTACAAGGCAACAACCATTATCCGGTCAAAATAGCCGTGTCGACCGAAGATATGGCGAACGCAGTCAGAAACTTTTTCGACACGGCGGAAACTATAGCCGATGAAAGTTCAAATCAAGTCGGAATCTCAACCCTCCAGGCCGGTCAGAGTATCGGTAATCCCCTCAATGATTGAGGATAGTGAAGAGCTGGACGAAGAACTTAACCTTAAATCTTTAAAAGATGAAGATAAATATTGAGACAATTCCGCACGACCAACACCGCTACGAAACAGTCGGCGACTACTGGATAGACGAACACGATGTGATTCAAATGCGGGTATCAGATATGAAGAACTCCGACTACGAATTTTTAGTGATACTTCACGAGTTAATCGAAATGCAACTCTGCAAAAACGCCGGAATTTCCTTTAAAATTATCGACAACTTCGACAAGGACTACGAACAACTAAGGAAAGACGGCGACTACTCCGAACCTGGCGACGCGCCTAACTCCCCTTACAAGAAGCAGCATTTAATAGCGACCGGCGTGGAGAAGATTGTCTGCGCGGAACTCGGCGTAGACTGGCAAACTTACGACAAGACAGTAACCGAACTATGAAAGGCCACAAACTAAACTTTACTGTGCCCTGCATTAACTCCATTCAACTAACTCCATCTGATTAACTTCATTCCACTAACTCCATCTGTTATGTGCGGAAAAGTTTCATTCAACACCAAGAAGGCCGCCCATTTTGCGCTCCGAGGAATTCTAGGTAAAGGCAAGCGAATGAGGGTCTACCAATGCGAAAAGTGCTTCAACTACCACCTTACCTCTAACGTCTACAATCGCAAAGGCACGTTCGGGATAAGAAAGCCGGACTAACTCCGTCTGTAAACGGCCGCTTTAAATTTATCGAAGTTAAATTGTTCATTGTCGGCTTGGAAAATATCCCGCAATTCGCCGACTAACTCCGTTATCACATATTGCTTGTAGTAAATCTCCGGCTCTGGTAAGGTGTCAAAACTCCGGTAAATTTTATTCATCGCGTTGGCGATGATAATATAATCTTTTTTGGTCATAGTAACTCCATTTAATTAATTCCGACCTTTAACTCCATTTTAACAAGGCCACAAAGTAACTCCACTTAAAAGTAACTCCGTCTGACTAACTCCACCCTTTAATAGTAACTCCGTTTTACTAAGGCCACAGGTTCGGGAATTATCCGGAAAAATTGGGTTTATTTTCCTTAGGATTTATTGGGTTTTTGGTGAAACCTAATGTTTCACACTCTCGGCCAAAGGAAAAGGGGATTTTCTCCCCTCGGCCTTCGCGCATTAGCTCACCATCTCACCCCATTAGACTTGCCCCAATGTTTATAGGACGAATATTCACCCCCCCCCTGCCTTCGTCCCTGGAA
Source organism: uncultured Saccharimonas sp. (SeqCode) (assembly GCA_964593165.1). Classification (GTDB taxonomy): domain Bacteria; phylum Patescibacteriota; class Saccharimonadia; order Saccharimonadales; family Saccharimonadaceae; genus UBA1547. The sequence goes on from CAZQGW010000037.1 coordinate 5,284, forward strand.
ACCTCAATCACCTCGGCAAACATAGCACCAATACAATAAAGCCTAGTAAATACATATACGCTCTTTAAAAATTAATAAAACATAGGATTGCTAAGGATTTTTCCGCAGTACGGCACGCCGTTTTTGACCAGATTATCGGCTACAATAGGGTCAATAAAGTCCCAAAGTTCATCACAAATACCTTGCTGACAACAAGCCCCATTGACTAAGTGTAAGCCGGTCTCCTCATCGGCTTCGATAGCGTTCCCGCCCATATCATATCCGACTATCTCGCCGGTTCTTATCCCGCGTATTAGTCCGCAACTCTCGGCCACTCGGCAACTCTCATTTAATTTTTGCACCGCTTCTTTTAATGGGATAACAGTTTGACCTGTTACTGGCTCGGACGGCTTGACCGGCTCGGCTGGCTTGGCTGGCTTCGCTGGCTTCGCTGGCGTGTAGGGGTTAAAATAAGACCGGCCATTATTAACGACCCTATCCTAGATAGTTTCCAGTTTTCTCGGCTGGCGTTCGTCATCGTATAAATGCCGTCGATTTCACTCTCGCCCAACGGCAAGCCCTCGGCATACTCGAATAACAAGCCGTTACGCTCTTTGACCAGTTTTGACCCCATATTGTAAATGCCCGCGCTTGAAAAAACCACCGCCCCGCCGTATTCATATAAATACCAGTCCCCAAAGAATACGGCCAAATCTAACCGGCGGTTATAGATAATTGCCCGCCCGTTGAAACGCTCTTGGTAACATACTTTACGGACAGCTTTTTTAATAGCTTTGACCTCGCCCCCGTCCGGCAAGCGTTCCGCCAACTTCTTGAAAAATTTCAAGCTATCACTCTCGGCCTCAACAAGCCCGCCGGACAATTTCCCGACCGTCCCGTTATGAACACAAGTCCACCCGTTCAGTTCCCAACCTTGTACATTGTCAACAGTAACCGCGCCGGTTGTAGCCATTCTAAAATGCACCAGTAAATTATCAAGCCCCGCGCGCTTGACCGCTTGCACCGCCCGCTTATTATCAAGCGTCCGCAAACTCTCGGCCACGCCCAAAGACCCGATGAACGCGCCGTCATCATTCATCTCAATTTTATCGGCTATTTTATCGAGTATAGCCCGACCCGCCAGCTGGCTTGGGTTATTTTTGACTAAAGCGATATAACACATAAGAATATTTATTAATTGACTGACCATTACATCGTTCCGCCCAATTTACTCGCCCCATAATCGATTTAAACGCTTCGTTTTTAGCAAGTCCGGCCTAAAGTTTCCAATTCTTTGCCATTCGTATAATCTCGGTATGTTTTAAATAGTTGATAATTGCCCTCAATTTCGCTCCGGTTTCTATCGTATTCTTTAAAGTCCTCGGCCATAGCAAGCGGGGAGATAGCGAAAACAGCATTTTTATTAAAGCCATAATCGTATTTTTTCGGCTCAACTTTAGCAACCTCATTGATTTCGATTTTTTTATCCGCGTTAAAAATACAGCAAATCGCTTTCGGCTTGTGCATATAGTCCCGATAACCCACGCGGAAAAATTCGGTTAAGACAACTCGTAAATTATTCATCAAGTGTTTACAGGGCGCGAATAGCCTAAGTTCGATAGTGTTATATCCGCTATGAAAGTGAACGGCGCGATATTTATCAAAGTTTGCAAACCCGCCATTAAAAGTATTATGCAAATTGCACCAGTGATTAGCCTCGACCCGTTCCTGAACGCACTTGCAAACTAACGGCATAAACTGATTTTGTAACTGTTCGCATATCGGCTTGTCCATAAACTTGTTAAAAATTGCAAACCTCTCTTTATATCCAATATGAAAGTGTATCCCGCAAGTTTTATTGGAGTAGTAGTATGGTTTAGTAAAAAGGCTTAACTGCTCAATAGCAGTATCAAGGTTACGAAAAACAGGGCTGGCGTATTCAGTAGCATAATAATCGTCGTTGCCGCCCACTCGC
>CAZQGW010000038.1:0-7206 GCA_964593165.1 uncultured Saccharimonas sp. (SeqCode)
GGATTCGAGACTGCCACTGTTAATACAAGTGTGCTAGATGTTTAGTGGGTCGACCATCGTGATAACACTATGATTTACAAGACGTAGAAATATGTGTTAGTATAAAACTGTATTCAAAAGTTCGAAATAAACATATCAAAGAAAAGAGAAATAATGAGCGTAGAAACATACCCGCAAGACAAGGCTCATGATGAAGCAAACGTCCTTAGGCGCGTCAACGAAGAGCTTATAGCGTCTACTGGTATCGATAGTTACGGGGCGGCCGAGCAAATCATGGAATCAGGAGTCGCTAGAGATGTCGTAGACTACCAAGATAAATACGATCAAGCTGTTGAGGGGCGTGGGGCCGGCTCGGCCGAATCGGAAGCGGCAGCACCCGAGACGGTTGAAGCTACCGAAAGTAAGCATGCCGAGGAGATAGGGTCAATCTTAGCTAGCTCAAACGTCGCTCTATATACGGGAATAGACGGTGCTGGTCATAAAGAGTTTGGTCAAGGTTCTCCAGATACAGAAGTCAAAAATTACACAGATAAGTTAACTTATCCTGCGTTGTCGGCGGTAATGACGAAATCGCCCGATTTAGACAGTGGCACCTTCAATAAAATAAGAAATGAGGCTGATAGGGGTTGGCCCGGCTCTCGAGAAAAGCTACTAGTAATACCGTCAAAAAACCCAGATCGCCTCCAACTTATGTATAGAGCCATCGGTGGTCATGAATGGACAGATGCAAGCGGCAGAGGCGGCCAGCAAGTGACCGTTACAGTAGATGGGCCAGTATCGGAAATACTTAGAGCGGTCGATATCATCCGTGATGATCCAATTGCAGTCAGGGAACTGGCAAGACAGGTTGTGGTTGAAAGAGTAGGTATTGATGAGACAACTTGGGAAAACGGTAGCAGTCGAACTGGCGGCATACCCCTAAGACCCCCGTATGAGTTGTGGGACAGAGAGACTCAAGCTCCATCACTATTCGTTTACTCAAAAGTTAAAACAAATTTGCCTACGGTCGGCACTTTGGAATTAAAGTAACGCCACATCCCTCTTTGTAGAAGAGTTCTTGTTTTGTTATGATAAGTTCAAAGCTACATATTTTCGAAAGGAACTGCTATGGAATTAAATGGCAAAGTTATAGTTGTGACGGGGGCTGCAAGCGGACTCGGTAAAGCCTTGGCTATAAAGCTGAGTGAGGTTGGCGGAAAGCTAGCACTTATTGATAGGGACGAGCAAAAGCTAAACGAACTTAAACAACTAGAGGGCGCAGAAGTCTTTGTCTGTGATGTATCGGACCACGAACAGGTACAAACGACATTCAAGCTGATTTTAGAGAAATTTTATTCAATCGATGTTCTAGTCAACAATGCTGGCGTTTGGTATGAGGGTTTAGTCGAAAATCATCCGGACAAGGCTGTAAAAGACCTTTTTGGCTCAAATGCCATCGGTGTTATCAACTGCACCCAACAAGTACTTCCTCTGATGAGGAAGGCGAATACTGGACAGATTTTGAACACTGTTTCAGTCGGCGGGTTAATGGGCGAGCCCGGTTGGCCAGTTTATGTTTCAACTAAGCATGCGATCAGAGGATTTACTGATTCGACCATAGCTTCCCTCCAGGGCTCTAATGTCAAAGTCATGGCAATTTATCCTGGTGGAATTGATACGAATTTATATAATGCTGCTGGGTTTCCTAGGAATGCTAACGAATCGTGGATGATGAAGAAGGAAGACGTAGCCGATGTCATGGTTTTCATGTTAACTAGGCCAGAAGACATCCTGATGGATCATGTTGAGGTGAAGAAGATATTCTAGCAATGAATGATGCAGAAATTGACAGGCTTGCTAGAATCATTTGGGATTACAGCCAGATGAACCACAGATTAGAGCCTGCTGACGCTATCATAGCCATGGGTAGTATGGATTTGAGGGTTGCCGAAAGAGCTGCGGAGCTCTGGAATAAAAAATTGTCTCCAATTATTGTTGCTTCTGGCGGTTTTGGTCGACTGACATCCTCAAGGTGGACGGAAAGCGAAGCACAGAAATTCGCAAAAGTCATGTTGGCAAAAGGCGTTCCTGAACAGAATATTTTGGTCGAAGACAGATCAACGAATGCTGCGGAAAACTTTGAATTTTCAACAGAAGCTTTGAAAGAAAAAGGCATACCGCCTAAGCGACTTATTATAGTTACGAAACCATACATGGAGCGTCGGGCTTATGCAACCGTTCGGAAACTTTTCCCCGATATAGAAGTTCAATTAGCTTCGCCAGAGATTAGCTACGAGAACTATCCGACCGATGAAATCCCCAAGGACCTAATGATTAACATATTAGTCGGAGACGCTCAGAGGCTCATGCTCTATCCTGAAAAAGGCTATACGATACCACAGGATACGCCAAAAGAAGTTGAAGATGCGATGAATCAGCTAATTAAACTTGGCTATGACAAGCAGCTTATAAAGTAATACCTCAAAATCATTATTTGTCATAGTTCATTCCGAATATCGACACAATTCCAAACATCAACTCAAACCATCATCCCGCAGTCGCGGGCGACTTGGGTATTAGTGGTGAGGTGCTGAATTTTGTTATAATAGACATATGAGCAAGCATACAGAACTAGTGAAAAAATTCTTCCTCGCTTTTTCAAAAGCCGACCGAAACTTCGTAGAGAGCCTAGTTGCCGATGACTTCACATTTTCAGCCCCACCCGATCCATTGCTTGACCGCGAAGGTTTCTTTAGGGTATGTTGGCCAGGTGTAGGTAACCTTTCTGGTTTTGAATTTATTCGCTTAATTGAAAACGGCAATGAAGTTGTCGTCACTTACGAATTTAATAAGCCCGACGGGTCGAAAGCACGCAACACCGAAGTACTGACATTCGATGGCGACAAGATTTCTCGAACTGAAGTATATTTCGGTTGGGACATAAAGGCGTAGCACTGATTAACGGTTGACAAAACGCGTTATGTTATGGTATAGTATAACGTTATGACAAATGGCGAGTTTATTGAACCTACGAGAGAACCTAGTTTTGAAGAAGTTACGGATCTTATTTCCAAGCTAGTCGAGCCGCATTCGACTTATTTGGGAGACGAAGATGGCGAAGTTGAATTTCCGGGGTGGGACGGCAGTATAGGCAAACTTAACCTAGACACCACGGTCGCTGATAAAGTTGGTTTAGGCCAGTCGGTGAGAGCCAGGGTTATTGGTGGCTTTGACGGTGGAATAGCTATAATAATGCGCTCTCGTAACCTGTTTGATACGCGACACTTCGGTTTTTTTCTAAGCCCTACGCTAAATGAAGGTGGGCCAAGGGGGTTAGAGGTTTGGCAGGCTCCGGCTCAAAAACCAAAACGGGGTAAATATTATTGGGGATTTGAACTTCTCGATTCCGAGCATCCGCAGCAAACTACTCCAGAGGCCACCGCAAGCCTTCTGAAGTCCCTGCGTGAAGCGTCACTAAGCGAATCTAAAGACTAAACGTGGTATAAGTTATATGAAGGCCCCCTTGGTTGACGCCTTTCGGTAGAGCCTGAGAGATCAGGCTCTTTTCTTTTTTGCAAAAAAATGGTATAACAACTGTAACTGCCTGAGCTACCTCAGCAGAAGCAATATACGCCGGTCAATCGGCTGGCGTTTCACAACCTTAAGGAGTTCCGATGTGGGTCGCCATAAAGAAGGCCGGGTCAAACCTGGATGCCGGCTTCAAGCTGGCGGGCGTGCACGACTTTGACAAGTGGTGCGAGCTGGTCTATCTGTTAGAACACGGTGTAACGGAGGCCCTGATCGAGGTCGACGACGACGTCAAGATCTATACGATCGCGCTGTCTATTTCTGCGCGGCGCGGCGAGGATATCAGCATCACCATCGCTTCAATCGTCTACGACACCGAAGCGGCGCGGATTCGCGACAAGCTGGAACGACTCGTGAGCGAGAACGGCTTCACCCTGTTGCAATGAGCCGGGTCGGGGTAAATCGATAGCCTAGCGGCTAGTCGCCGGAGGAATCTATGCGCACAAACTGGGTGTTCATCATCCAAGATCCTGCTGGAGACACGGAAGGCTTCTCGCGACGTACCAACGTCGGAGCTAACGGGCCGAGCTTCGCCACTTTCGTGGAGGAAAAGCTAGTAAAGGAGCACACCAATTTAAAAAACGGCGAGCTTCCACCGAAGCTTATGTGCAGATATGGCAACACCTGGCTCTTTATTATGTCGCCACAACTGGGCGCATATATGAAGTATCGGCAGGCGCGCATATTCGCTCGGTGGGTGAGGGAGTTCCGTGCTAGGGAAGGACGAAGTTGATGGCTAGCGCGGCGACTCCAAGGCGGCAAGGGCCTATGGTTGCAGTAATGCATGGCCCGGGCGGAGAGCTCAGTTTGCATACGAGCTCTCCGCCACGGTGGCGCGAGTTCTGATTGAAGTTCGAAAGATTTCCAGTCGGCCCGCGCCTTTTAAATTGCCTGAATTAAAAGTTATCAGGTAAATTGTGATTACTACCCACACTTAGACCTTAAACCGAGAATAAGTATATAGACTCCATTGTTGAGATATAATAATTAATCATGAGTCAGCTTGTATTTATCGACGATGCCGGTGATCCTGGGTTTAAAACCGAGTCTGGATCTAGTAAATATTTTGTCATTGCCTGCGTAATCTTTGATGATAACTTGATCGCAGAGGAAACATCACTTGCGATGAAAAAACATAGAAGAACGATTGGTTGGAGAGATGAACAAGAATTCAAATTCAGTAAGACAAAAAAAGAGCCTCATCATTGATTTATTAAAAGAGATAAAAGGTTATAATTTTCGCATAAGAGCTATTTGCGTAAATAAATTACTGATTACGAGTAACGAGCTAAAGAACAAGCAAAACTCTTTCTATAACTACATGATAAAAGAAGTATTAGCAAAAACAGACTCATTAACAAATGCGACAGTAAAATTAGACGGACATTCTGGGCGCGAATATAAAAAGTCAGCAAAGACATATTTTTGCAGAGAGATTAACAGCAAAGCGAATAAAATAAAAAAACTAAAGTTTGTTGACTCTAAGACGGATAATTTAATACAACTCGCTGATGTTGTTGCCGGTTCGATATTAAGATCGTGTGATGCTTCAAAAACAGACTCAAAAAAATATCTTTCGATTATACAAAAGAGAGTTGAAGATATTTGGACTTTTAAGTAAACAAAAGCTCGATTCCTATTCCAGTTGTCCTAGACACGCACACCATACGGTGACAGTTCGGAATCGAGCTCAATTGTGTTTATATTATAAAACGCTAGCACTGTCATTGTCAATATTATTGTTGAATAATGAACAACACACACGCATTGTTATTGCTTCGCAATAACAATGCCAATTCTATAATACTTTTATGGATATATAAACGTCCCACCTCACGCAACGATTCAATCTTCTATGTTAATATTTATGGATGGTCATCTACCTACGTAAAATCAAACACCAAGATCTTGATATATTCAAGAAATACTCTAATGATGAAGAGATACATAGATACAACCCTTACGACGTTTACAATAAAGCAACAGAAATGGGCCTCGATAATTTCATCCACGACGATAACGAAAGTCGTTACGTAATTTGTCTTAAAAACTCAGACGAAATTATAGGTGATATCGGTGAACGAAAAGTGCCCGGATCAACTGAGATTAAGATTGGTCTGACGATATTTAGAAAAGACCTCTGGGGAAAAGGTATTGGCTATCAGGCGATCGTTCAGCTGCTTGGCATACTTAAAACTCGAAACGTAAAAAAAGTCATTCTTAGCGTTGAAAAGCTGAACGAAAGAGCCTTGAGTTTATACAAAAAAGTAGGCTTTACTATTTATTCTGAAGAGGACGATAAATATAGAATGTCTATACAGTTGTAAAGAACCTGGTCTATAATAAAAAAATGAAAACCGAAGATTTTAATTTATCAGACAGCACCCATTGGCGGCTATATACACCGGAGAATGCCCAAGATGGCTGGGTTGTTCTATGGCTTCAGGGATTTACTAGTACCATTGATGCACACGACGTCGGAAATACGCGTATGAGCAGGGTTAATAATATACGTTTTGCCGTTCTTAATTACGCCGGTCACGGCGATCACCCGGTCAATCTGCAAAACGCCACTCGCGAGCAACAATTTGAAGCCGTTTGTGGAGTTTATGATGAGCTTGAAAAGCTAGGCCTAAATAAGGTCATTGTTATTGGTTGTAGTATCGGTGCCTATATGGCCGCATTACTTGCGGGAGTAAAGAAGCCGAGAGCGGTTGTACTTCGCGCTCCGGCTAACTATAAAGAAGAAGAGTTTAGTCTTACCTATAAAGAAACAATGGAGAGTCGGGATAAGGAAGCCAAAGATCTTTATCGCCAAAGTATCACTAGCGACTATAGTAATAATGCTGTAGAAGCCGTTAGGCGGTTTGAGGGTGACACTTATGTCATTCAGCACGAAAAGGACAGTGTTATTAATGCAGCTATACCGAAATCATATTATAATGCCGCTAAACACGGAAACTACATCGTAATACGTAACTGCGATCATACTCCTAAAATGACGAAAAACCCGAAAGTCCTTTACGATATCATAGAACGTTGGATACAAACCATCATCTATGTCACAATAAATGGCCCTGATGAAGACGATTAATTAATTCAATTCAACCTAAAACTTCAACTTAAAATTTGAAACCTTAGGTTGAGTTCTCAGCCCCGGGTGTTACCCCGGAGCTGAGGAACCCATCCACCTTCTCGACTAAAACTGCTGCCGCATCTCTCTGATCATCGGTGCGAGCACCTTGACGAAGAAGAGCGCGGTGAGTGCGGCGTCGAGCCCGCTAGGAGTACTGAGTGTGTAGTTGCGTCTCAGCGGACCAGCTTGCCGATTCCTGTTGACGTTCGGCACGGGCATTGACGTCAGGATGGTCCCCTCCGCCAACTTCACCCAAACGATGCTCGGACCGTTGGCGTTGAATGAAACGGAGATCTCGTCGATGACGTCCGTAGCCAACCCAGTCAGTGTCACGTTGGAACCTTCCTGAGTGAAAGCTAGACCGAGCGTCTCGAGGAGGGCCTTGTAGTCAACCTGTTTTCGTTGGTCGGAGGCTACGTGGCCGAACCAGATGTCCATGATCCGACCGGTGTCGAGCTTGGACAGCTCACAGAGGTAGCGAATCACTTGGGCGGCCATGAAAC
>CAZQGW010000039.1:0-6860 GCA_964593165.1 uncultured Saccharimonas sp. (SeqCode)
TAACCGATATAAGTATACGGTTTCATCGTTCCATGATATGAAGGAGCGTGCAGATATTGATACGACAATCGAGGCAGAATTGGTTGAACTTTTCAGTCAACAGGGAATAGTGGCTAATGATCTAGAGCATTGGCATTTACAAGTTGATGCGGATGATGAAAAAAAGCTGTATCTATTAGACACGGAAGAATATCATCCTGCAACTGAGCTAATATCGAGACCGCTATTATGACAACCTATTTCTGCGGTTGGCGAAGATGACAGACTTTTAACTCAGCTTAGCAGCGGCGACTCGAACAGCTTCACTCCAAGATAGGAAGGCGTGGGGGGTTTCGGCTATCTGAGACGCTGTCATACCATGTTTAACGGCTAGGGAAAGCTCGTGAATCATTTCTGCAGCATGAGGTGCAACCACTGACGCACCAAGTATGACGCCCTTTTTATCGGTCACAATCTTGACAAATCCATCGCGAAAATCAGCTGTGTTGCTACGAGCAATTATATTAAGTGGGGCGATTGCCTTGTTGATGGACAAGTCACGCTTCAAACAATCGTACTCAGATAAGCCGACTGTCGCAATGCTTGGGTTGGTAAATATTATTTCAGTTATCGATTTGTAATCAGGCGTGATTTTATTCTTATCAAAGATGTTATTCGCGGCAATCTGACTTTCCATAAGTGCTGTGTGCGTATGGCTGTTACGTCCCAATACTTCACCGGCGGCGAAGATATGCTTGACGCTAGTCTGAAGGTGATCGTTAACAGAAATTCCATTGGCGGTGTATTTAACACCGGCGTTTTCTAAGCCCAAATCAACCATAGGTGAACGACCGGCGGCAATCAGTACTTCGTCAACGCGGATCGATTTTTCGGTACCGGCACGTGATATGACAACTCGTTTCAGTAAGCCGTCTTTCTCAATCGATAAAACTCGCGAATGGGTTAGAGAAGTAATCCCCTTTTGTTCGCTTAAAACTCGTTCCATAAGTGTACCGATTTCGCTGTCGTGATGAGGCAGGAGGTGACTAGCTTGTTCGGCAATATAAACTTTCGTTCCAAATATTGCCATCATCTGAGCAATCTCAACTCCTGTATCGCCACCACCGATAATTAGCAGGCTTTTAGGTGGGCGAATCGTCTCTAGAATAGTTCTAGGTGTCAGGTATTTTATTTTACTAAGACCTGGGATTTCCGGGATAGTCCAGGTTGCGCCAGTTGCTATTAAAAAGTTGTCGGCCGACAGATGGCGCCTATTAACGCTGATTTCATTAGGCGATAAAAAGTGGGCTATACCCGTAAAGGTATCAATCCCCTGGTTTTCGTAGTATTTGCGGTTTCCGCCGGCACCAGTACGCTTAACGGCCAGTTCTTTCCAGGCCCGTAGAGACGGATAGTTATAGCCAAGCGTCGACGAACGCAAACCGAATCGGTCGCCGTGACGAGCCTCGTCGTATAGATTAGCCGCATGAAGTAGGGCTTTAGTCGGTATATCACTCCAGTTAGGCGATTCACCGCCAAAAGTGTCGGATTCAACGATTGCGACCCGCTTGCCTTCTTTTGCTGCCATGGTCGCAGCGGCGCTACCACCGGGGCCACTGCCGATAACGATAAGGTCATAGTCGAATGCGTATTTTTTAGCCATAATAATTCCCCTCTCTGAGGTTAAATCGTAATCCTGTTTTGTTCATATAAATAAGCTGCCTCGGGGTGCTGTATACTCAAATGTTTAGCAGCAACGACTCGGATGTCCTGAGTGGTCACTTCGGGATGTTGCTGCAGCCAGGCAACGACGGCTTCGCAGACAGAGTGGGCGATTTCTTCAGCTTGACCTATCGGTACGCGAACACTAAGGCAGGTAGCAACGATGCTGTTGTGTAACTTTTCGCGCATAAATCGTTCCGATTGGCGCTGACCTCCGCGTTTTATTACATCCACCGCCAAAGCCATGTTAATTAAACCCCACTGCGCTGCCTAATATTTCAGTTGCGTAAACAAACAAGACTAAAACTATCAGACCGGCACCAGATACGAACTGCAAAAAGTATTTGTTGGATTCACGCCATTTTTGGATTTTACCTAAACTATGTCCGCTGCCAACCAGCACCCAGACAATTAAAAGCGAAAACATAGAAATAACAGTGTAAATTGCAATTCCAGGCAGTTGCCAGGCTTGTGGAAGCTGAATTAGTACTAAAGCGGATATAAGAATCGGGGCGATGATGAACAGAAGTTCACCTACGACACTACTAAGGCCTAACCCAAAAGCTTCAGAGCTCAGTTTTGTCGACTTGGTTCTGTTGTTTAAATAATTTGCAAAAGCTTTAGGGATCCACAAGGCAGTCCCTTTGTCGTGACGATAATAAAACAGCCAAATCGACACGGCAACTCCGACCAGCAGGCCACAGACTGCAGCCCACACGACTTGTGGGGTGACGCTGCCAAATATTCGAATTAATACCAATGAAGTAAACGATAGCAGTAGGACTGTCATTACGCCGACTCCCACGACGAAACTAGTTGTAAGTCTCATCAATCTAGCCTGTGAATGTTTTGCGCCGATTGAGTGTCCGCTAAGCAACGTTAGAACGCTGACGCTAAGTTGGAAGCTGGCATGAACCAATGCGGCCAAAGATATAATTGCGAGCGAGCTGGGTACATCCATGATTTTTATTTTATGTTTCCTCAACCTAATTTATAACATAACCACCACTATAACGTCAAAGATTATGCCCCAGATATCCAAAAGGGTATTGCAAATTTATACAATTTATGCTTAAATAGTCTTATAAAGCAATAAAAACAAAAAAAGGAAATACCCTGTATGGATGCACAAACAGAAGTCGAATTAGTAACGAAAAGTGATTTGTTGGGCTTAACAATGGCGACCTGGGACAGGCCGCGCTCTACCGAACAATTGCTGGGTTTTATCGCTCGTCGTGAAGCAGAAATTGCCGACATTAAAGACGACCAGTTTGATTAATTACCAGATTGGTCTGTAGATTCTACGAACGAACCTTGTCCATTCAGCACCCACACAGTATCCCGACGCTTACGTTGGGATATTATTTTTCCAGGCTGGATTACATCTATATCGCCCTGTCCTGGACCAACAATCGGAAAACTGTTTGCTATAGGCATATTAATCAGATGGAGTGCTGCTGGTAGAACATTTCTGGTTTGGATATGTGACGCATGATTAGTGGTCCTAAGGGTAAAACGTCTGAAACCGTAGGCAATGCATAAATCCCTTAACATAGGGTCATATAATTTGTCTTCTTGCTTTCTGGGGTCGGATTTTCCGGTTTCTGGGAAATCATTCCAATTTTTGAGTTCATCTTCGTAACATTTCCAGACAGCCTCCCTTTCTGATCTACGGACAGTATTATTCCAGGTTTTTACGGATACGCTGGTATGGTTATACCAAACCGTATCGACCAAATAGCCTCCGTAATTAAAGCCGAACTCGTATCCATTTTCAGCCGATTTGACGTCTTTGATTGATGGTACACCGTAAAAACTTAAGGCTCTTTCGGCTAGTGGTATTTGGTTTCTTTGAATTTCTTCTTTATTTTCTCCGGTTAACCTATGCTCAGTTGCCGATGATAATTCATCTATAGTGCTTTCGAGTTTTAGAGTATAAGGGTCATTGGCAAAATTTTGCCACCATTGTATAGACAACGATAATTGATCGGACCTTGGAGACCTGGAGGCTTTTTCTGACATCACTTTTCAGTATGCAAACTATTTTTGTGAGAGGCAAGCATAAGCGAGAGGTGCTGTTATAAGGACGGACCTTCCAAAATGAAGTTTTATTGTGTAGTATATGAATATGCCCAGTCGTAATGTTATTAAGATTGATATTGAGGAAAGTTATTATCATGTTTACGCACGCGGGCGTGGTAGGGAGAAGATATTTAAGGACGACGAGGATTACCTTGCTTTTCTAAATCTTTTAAAACGCCACCTTTCGATTGATGAAACTAGCGATAAATACGGTAAACCATACGCTCATCTGCGTGGTCAGATTGAACTACTGAGCTATTGTCTGATGTCGAATCATTTTCACCTGCTTCTATACCAGAACGAACAAGGTGCGATGTCTAGGTTGATGCGTGGAGTAATGACTAGTTACAGCACTTATTTCAACAAAAAATACGATTTATCGGGCGGGCTTTTCGAAAGCCGTTACAGGGCATCACGAATTTCGTGCAATTTGTGTTTGATGCATGTTAGCCGTTATATACACCTATGTCCTGGCGATTGGCGGGCATATCCGTATTCCAGTATTAGTGCCTATTTTGGTATCGGTCAGCCCGAGTGGTTGCAACAAGATAGGGTAATAAAGCTTTTCGGCTCGACGCCGGTGTATGCGGACTTTTTGGATGATACGGTGGATTATGAAACCTCGCTGGAAGAAATCAAATACGAATTAGCGAACAATATATAACACGCACCCTAGTGTCTGTAAACGCTTATAATACTTCTATTTTCGTCATGAGGCTCTGGCTACTTTGTGGTTCAATATGTAAACCTTCATTGCCAGTCTCTCCACTAAAGCCAAGCATCGGCTCAAAGCAAATAGAATCATTCCCGGGTCTGTGCCAGACTGTTAATATCAACTTATTTGCTTGAGATGGGTCGTCCGTCTTGCAGGTTAATCTAATAGTATGTCCGGCAGGGAATTTAATTGCTACTTCACCGTCGAAATCAGTATATGGCATTGCGTTACCTTGCATAATCGACGCTTCAGAGCCATCACCAAGTAGCTCGTCAAGAGTTTCGCCATTAACCGTAAGTCCCTCGGTGTTTTCATCAGGAAGGTTGAAATATAGATGTTCACCGAGGCTCGTGCGTGCTGCTGAAGTTTCATAATTAGTGACCGTTGTCCTAGTGGTGAGTGCATTCTCCGTTATGTCGAATATCTTTGAAAGACCTAAGCCCAAGTCCGAGCGTTTTGCCTGCAAGCCAATCCTTTTACTGTCGGGGCCGTTGCTCGAAGCTTCAAATACATGGTAATCGGCCCACCTTGGGTATCCATGCTGACCGCCGACGCCTTCACTTTTACTAACGGGCATCATAACGTGGCTGGCAGTAAGCTTGGCCACGTCAAGCTCCGGGTCAGAGTGTAGAACAATGATTCTCTGACCAGTTGAGGGGCTAGTTAATTTACAATCTGTTACGAAACAACCCCGAAGCCTCACTTCTAGTCGACTCTTATCAGTATATATTTCTGCAGTTTCTGTCGGAACGTGTTCGGCGGTCTGATTGGAGCTAATTTCTGTTTCAAAGCGGTCTGGCATATTAATATGATAACACTAACAAACCCCATCGCTATTGACCAGAATTAAGGTAACAATAATATCTGTGGTAGTAGCGGCTGGAATTGAACCGGCGACCTCAGGCTTATGAGTCCTGCGCTCTAACCAACTGAGCTACGCTACCGTAAACCCAATTGTATCAAGTAATACATCGTTTTTCTAGAGTCGATATGGAATAAAACAGATTAGGGATTCGTAGATCCAAGTGCGGCAGTCAGGGTAGCTGTAAATGCTTTGGCTGAGCTAATAAAGCTGTTATTTGCCGCCGTGACAGCTGCATCGCGCGTTGCGGCGAGCTGTTGAATTTCGGTCTTGATTGCCGCGGTAGTAATGGCGCTATTCAATGTGTCGTGGGCCGTCTTAACCGCAGCCTGTAAAGCGGACATCGTTGTTGATGGCTCACTGATGCAGCTGGTTGATGCGGTCGTAAACGCACTTTCAACGGCAGCTTTATATGTGCTGACCGCCGATGTTAAGGTTTGCTGGTGGGTTGTCACAGTACTACTGAGCGCGCTCCTATACGTGGCGCGTGCGCTATCAACCGCAGCTTCACGGGTTTTTTCGGCTTGCTGCATACTAGTACTGAAGCTTACAATTGCTTGCTTTTGGGAATCAGTTAGTCCGGTTTTTGACTCTAACGTTTGAATTTTACTTTCGAACTGTTGAGCAGCATTTGCCCGATCGGCTGCCACCTTTGCATCAATAGCGGCTTCGTCACTGGCTATTTTTGCTAAGCGGGCGGCAAAATTACTTTGCATTGTCGTAATCCTGACATCCATAGCAGCTTCCTTCGTGCTTTGGAGGGTTGCTACATGTACGCACATTGCGGATGTGCTTGATGATGTGCTTGTAACTGCGAATACTGGCGAAACCGTGTAGATAATAAGTGCAGACCCTAGAGCGATTGTGGCGACAATTTTACTTAAGAGTTGTTTCATCTACGCTACTCCCCACGCTGCTAACGGCACTGCTAACATCACTAGCAAGGCTGCTGTCGTTTGTATTAACTGTTGATGATTCGCCAGACGCGTTATTTGTTAGCACGCTGGCAATTGAACTGACCGTTGCATTGTTAGTATTAGTGGTACTTGCCGTTTGCGAAGTCTCATTTTTACCAGTACTAGCTGGTTTCACCGCTGGCTTATTGAAGAATACGAAATAAGCAGCTACTGCCACGGCGATTACCACGATGATTACGCCTATGATGACATATAATTTCGTATTTGATTTTTTCTTAGTCGGAGTTGGCATTTGCGACTGCATGGGCTGTTCTACTGGTTGCATAGGTGCGGCTAGCGGTGTAACCGGTGGCGTGGGCGGCACGGGCGGTGGCGTTGGAGCCTGAGGCTGCGGTTGAGGTTGAATTGGTCTTTGCGGTTGGTTGTTGAAATCGTTTAATTCCATAAATAATATATACCGATTATGTTTTTTATCATTCACAATTATCGCACCGTTACGGCAATGTGTAAATGTTTAAGCGATGTTATAATATCCACCCACCATACATCCTGCACACATTTCACTAAACTAGAAAGGAGTGAA
>CAZQGW010000040.1:0-6723 GCA_964593165.1 uncultured Saccharimonas sp. (SeqCode)
TTCGCAAAAGAAAACAAAATTGACATCACAATAGTCGGTCCAAACTTACCTCTAGCATTAGGTATAGTAGATGAATTTCATAAACACGGACTAAAAATATTTGGCCCTGAGAAGGAAGTTAGCAAGTTGGAATATTCCAAAGTCTTTGCAAAAGACTTTATGGCCCAAGAAAATATACCTACAGCCAAATCTAAAGCCTTTAAAAGATATGAAGATGCTTTATCTTACACAGAAAGAGAAAACTTTCCTCTAGTGATTAAATCCGATGGCCTTTCTCTTGGTAAGGGAGTTTACATTTGTAGATCATTAAAGGAAGCAGAAATTGCCTTAACGGCGATAATGATTGACAAGATATATGGAGAGGCTGGCAATGAAATTATAATTGAAGAATTTTTAGAAGGTCCCGAATTATCAATACATGCATTGTGCGACGGAGAAAATTATAAATTATTGCCACCGTCTCAAGATCACAAACCAATCTTCAACCATAATCTTAGAACAAACACTGGCGGGATGGGGTCTTATGCTCCTGTTCCGTGGGTAACAGAAGACCAGATGGAGCAAATAAAGAAAACAATCATTGAACCAACATTGACAGCTTTAAGGAAAAAAGAGCATCCCTACACAGGATGTCTCTATGTGGGAGTTAAAATAACATCAGAAGGACCTAAAGCTTTAGAATTTAATGTTCGATTTGGAGATCCAGAGGCTGAATCATATATGATGCTATTGGAAAATGATTTTTTGGATGTAATAGAATCTTGTATTGAGGGTAACATCTCAAATCTTATTTTATCTTGGAAGCCAGAGTTTACTGTTTGCGTAGTTATGTCGTCTAAAGGTTATCCAGAGACATATAAAGATAACTGTCTAATAGAAGGTATTGAGAAAGCAGAAAAGATACCTGGCGTTAAAGTATTTCACCTCGGAACAAAAGAAGAAGACGAAAAATTGGTTTCTTCGGACGGTCGTGTTTTAGGAGTGAGCGCTATTGATAAAAATCTAAAAAGGGCTATTACGAAAGCATATAGGGCAGTCAGCAAAATAAAATTTGAAGATGCTTATTTTAGGACTGATATAGCTGAGAGCGGTGATATCCTTAAAGATGTTAAACCTGCAATCTTGGATAAGATTTTAAAACTAGTTAAAATCAATTTTTAATCAGCTGATGATGTACCGCGAACGGCACCCGCGAAGGATGCCGTTCAGGTCTGGTGAGAGCATTATATGTCATTCAATATGAAAAAGCAATGATGTTGTGAATAAGCTTTTATAGTGTAGATTAAAGCGATGGTCAAGGTTGGCATAGTGTGAACGCTACCAGCAACTATGCCTCAGGATTAGTAGGGAAGTTGATACCTTTTAACTTCGTTATCAAGTTGCCGCCACCGGATTATCGAACGGTTCGACGAGCGAGCAGGGTATTGACAAAATAACCTAGTCGTGTATACTGTCCAACAGTAAGTTCTTTGAAATCTAACTTGCGTTTGCCGTAGCAGAAAGTGGCTTATCTCCTAGGCCTTTCTCTGCTATGGCAAACCGCCATTGCTCCCACAACCTCGGACAGAGGGAAGTTCTCGGCGAACAGTCGAGAAAGGAGACTCACATGAAATACAGTGAATTGAACCTCGGCCAAATAGAGGCCATCGTCAACAAGCTCGGCGGCATGGATGGCGTTCAGCGCTTCCTCGCTGGCACTTCCGAAGTGATTGCAAAAGGCCTCCTCGAGCGCCTCGCTACCACCATCACCATCCCCGTCGTGGCGTCCTTCACAGCCAAAGACTTCTTCGTCATCGACACTTCAAAGAAGGCGGCGGTGAAGATCGGTTGGCTCGGCGAGAACTTCAAGAAGAAGTTCCTCCCCAAGGTAGAGAAGAATGAGGTTCCCGCTGAAGAACTCGCCCCCAACAAGTTGCTCGAACGTGCCTACGATCCCGCCATCATCACTGCACTCGGCGGCGAAGCGAAGGTAGAAATCACTCTCGGCCAGTTCTTCGCGGCTTTCGCGAAGCAACCGAACGGCGAAGCAGGTGCGCTTCTGACGAACGGGTACGCCAACGTTGGCTACATCCGTGACATCGAAGGCGTCCTTTGGGCGGTCAGCGGCTTCTGGGACGACTTCGGCTGGCGCTTCGGGGCGAGTCCACTCGACGATCCGGACAGGTGGGACGATGGCGGTCAGTTCCTCTCCCGCTGATTCTTTGTGCCTTTGGGCATTTTGAATCTGTCTCTTTGACCCTCTGAATCTCTGTACGCATGTATTTATTGCGTCGCAGGGGTTCGGAGGGTTTTCATTTTGTATACTTGTAAATGGGGAAGCTCGGACAGAACGGCTACGGCTTTTCTGGAGCGCCTCGGGCGTTTGTATTTCCAGAATCGCTTCGGGTACGCCTTGGGCGAGTGTGAATGCAAGCGTTCAAAAAAGAAATAGAATCGGTACGCTGTGCTGGTGGACTTTGAGGTCCCAAACAAGATTCAATCCCGAGAGTATTCGAAGGATGGTGGCCCTTTAAGGGCGATATGGATGGCATGGCGTACAAAAGTAGCGCGTCCTTTGGGCGGTCAACGGCAACTGGAACGACGACGGCTGGAACTTCGAGGCGAATCCACTCGACAATCCGAACAGGTGGAACGATGACAATCAGTTCCTCTCCCGCGATTTTTTACTTTCTTCCGCTTATCTGGCGGGAGTTTTCGTTAATAGACCTTTGCGCCATCCGCCAACCATCCTGCCGATATTTTCTATGCCCTCGCCGAGTGTGCCATAGTGAACATTTGAGATGAGAGAAAGTTCCCACGCAAGCTGAACAAAGAAGCGAAGTGAATCGATAGTTTGCAGCGCTTTCTGGAGAATGTCGATTTTGTCTTTCCCAGTTGCGTATGTAGCTCGGCGTAAGAGTTCAAATGTTTCCAAAAAGAAAAAATCTATTCTAGATCCTATACCGAATCGTTCCGCTCTCGGCATGTCCCTATGCATGGGTATCCACGCGCGATATACGTCTTTGGCGTGCTCAATGACTGGTAGGAGTTTGCGGGGGGGGGGGGGGGGGTAGCATTCATGGTGTATGAATCGTATTCAGTTTACCGCATCTTATGAACAAATAATCTCAGTGAAAAATCTGCTTGAAGCATGGAGAGAATTTATCCGCGGGAAACGAAGACGCAAGGATGTGGAAGAATTTGGACGGCATTTGATGTATAACATTCTCGCACTTCATCGCGATCTTGCCACTGGAACATACATGCATGGCGACTATCAACATTTCAAAATAAACGATCCGAAACCGCGCGACATCCATAAAGCGAGCGTGCACGATCGACTTCTCCATCATGCGATATATCGTCAACTCTATCCATTCTTCGACCGGACTTTTATCCACGATTCATATTCCTGTCGTCTTGGAAAAGGAACGCACCGTGCGATGAATGCGTTTCGACGTTGCTCTTATCAGGCGAGCAAAAATGATACAAAAACGCTATGGGTGCTGAAGTGCGACATACGAAAATTCTTTGCCTCTATCAATCAGGTCATGCTCATCAAAATCCTCGCGGAGAGGATTCAAGATGAACATATCGTTCGTCTCGTTGAGAAAGTTGTTGTAAGTTTTTCAAGTACTAAAAAAGGGAAAGGACTTCCGCTCGGCAATCTCACAAGTCAGCTCCTTGTGAACATTTATATGAACGAGTTTGATCAGTTCGTGAAGCACAAGTTGAAAGCGAAATACTACATCCGCTATGCCGACGATTTCGTATTTCTTTCTACAGATTATGAATGGCTCATATCGCTTTTGCCACAAATTCGTGATTTTCTTCGCAAAAATCTGAATCTTGAATTGCATCCGAGCAAAGTGTCTATATCAACACTCGCTTCAGGAATTGATTTCCTCGGCTGGGTTCACTTCTCCGACCATCGTGTCTTGCGTACCACAACCAAGCAACGGATGTGGAGGCGTATTGAAGAAATGGCCGGAAGGGAATCAACGGTGCAATCGTATCTTGGGCTTTTGAGCCACGGAGATACGTGGAAGTTACGCAGGGAAGTACTCACGAGTGTGAATTTTGTTCATGACTGAAACGTAAGTGGCTTCGTCGATGGTGTAATATAATGTGAACATGAAAACATCAGCTTTCATTGACGCGTCCAATCTCTTCTATGGCGGTAAGGAATCGCTGGGTTGGAGTATCGACTATCAAAAGCTTTATAGTTATCTAGGACGAAAATACGACGTGTCTAAGGTGTACTATTTTGGTGGTGTCGAGATACATCGTTTTCCATTTAATTATCTCGCAAACGATACCGTTCCAATTGGAGAGCTTAAAAAGTATCTCGCCGGCTTGATCAAAGCCGAGGGCGATCAGATGAATGAAGCAGACCTCAAACTCATTTCCCGCCACTACAACCGCGTATGCTTTTATCAAAAACTAGAGAGCTTCGGCTATACCCTCAGATTAAAGCCAGTTAAAACATACTACGATGACAATGATACGCCGACACGAAAAGCGAATTGCGATGTCGATATGACATTGTCCATGGCGACGGAGAAGGATTCTTTTGACCGAGCGATTGTGCTCTCAGGCGATGGCGACTTTCTGCCAGTATTGAAATATCTGCGACAAAATGGAAAAGAAGTTTTAGTCCTTGCTCGTGGACCGCGAACGGCAAAAGAAATAAAGCAGTTTGCCGGAAGTGAGTTTAGAGATTTTGAATACCTCCGTACGCACCTAGAGT
Organism: uncultured Saccharimonas sp. (SeqCode); assembly: GCA_964593165.1. Lineage (GTDB taxonomy): Bacteria > Patescibacteriota > Saccharimonadia > Saccharimonadales > Saccharimonadaceae > UBA1547. The sequence goes on from CAZQGW010000040.1 coordinate 4,730, forward strand.
TTGAAGGAAGATAACAGAGATTGGCCTGTATAACAGCGAACGGCACCCGCGAAGGATGCCGTTCAGGTCTGGTGAGAGCATTATATGTCATTCAATATGAAAAAGCAATGAGGGTTGTGGATAGCTATCTATAGTGTAAATTAAAACGATGGTCAAGGTCGGAATCGTCGGTCTGCCAAACGTGGGGAAATCCACGTTATTTAATGCGCTGACGAAAATGTCGGTGCCAGCGGAGAATTATCCATTTTGCACCATCGATCCGTCGGTCGGCGTTGTCGGCGTGCCTGACGAACGGCTGCAGAAACTTTCTGTTCTTTCAAAATCGGCAAAGACGATTCCCGCGGCGATAGAATTCGTGGATATTGCTGGGCTCGTCAAAGGCGCGGCGGAGGGCGAAGGGTTGGGGAATCAATTTCTCGCGAACATCCGCGAGACCGACGCGATTCTCCAAGTCGTGCGATTTTTTGACGACCCAAACATCACGCACGTAGAAGAAAATATTGAACCGTACAAAGATATTGAAATTATAAATCTTGAACTCGCACTCGCCGATATGGAGCAGGTTAAGAAGCGGCGCGATAAGCTCGTTCGCGATATGAAAGCTGGCGACAAAAATGCTGTTGCCGAAGATGCTGCGCTCGCGAAAGTCGAACAGAATTTTAAACTTGGGAAGCTCGCAATTCATGCAGGATTAAATGCAGATGAGAAAAAACTCGTCGCGAGTTTGAATCTCCTCACGATGAAGCCGATTCTCTATGCGTTCAATAAAAAGAGCGGCGGACACAACCTAGACGAGCTCGCCGACGGCAGGGCAGCACGCGCGTACGAGCTGATTCACACGCTCGGATTCAGATATGTGATGGTTGATGCGGCGACGGAGAGGGAATTGAACGATGTTGCTGAAGATGATAAGACAGGATTCCGCCAAGAATTCGGCGTTCCAGAAGACGGGCTCGCCGATTTAATTCGCGGCGCATACGATACACTCGGGCTCATTTCTTTTTTTACCACTGGTACCGACGAAACGCGCGCGTGGACGATTCCAGCGGGCAGCGCGGCGCCCGCAGCGGGCGCCGCGATTCACACCGACTTCGCGGATAAATTTATTCGCGCTGAAGTGGTCTCGACCGACGATCTTCTCGCCGCCGGAAGCTGGGCCGCTGCGCGCGAATCTGCCAAAGTCCGCACCGAAGGCAAGGATTACATCGTCAAAGACGGCGATGTCATGGTCTTCCTCCACGGCTAACGCCAGAATTTCTTGCTATTGACAAATAAATAGTTATCAGTTATCTTTTCAGACAGAAGTTCTGAGTTGAATCAGAACAAACAGAAAGAGGAATCCGATGAAGAATTCGAAAGTTTGGGAACTTCTCGAAGCAAAACGTGCGGAGCTTAAGGAAACTATTGTTGACTTCGCCCCACGTGTTAATATGAGGCCGTCAGCCTATTGTGGCTGCAGGAAGAGAAAGATCATAACAAAGAAAATGAGTTCTGCGGTCATGGCCTTCTTGAACCTCACGGAAAACGAGATGATGTCAATGCGCAGCCCAGAAGAGATGTCACCAATCGCGCTAAGCGAGCAGGAGGTGAGCGCTGATGAATTGGAGTGGCTCGCTGGCGCGATGAAAGCTCTCAAGTTGCAACGTACCCCGATACAGAAAGTACTCCAACTCCTCAAATTCAAGTAGCCGCCCGGCGGGAACAGTCAAAAACCGTCCCTTACCGGGCGGCTTTTGTTTTTGTCTGTGGTATAATTCGCGAATATGGAACCAAACACACGACGACCAAAGTTTGTGCGCTTCGCGCTCATGCTCGGCATCATCATTATTCTTAATATTTTCTTTAATGTCATCGTAGCGCTCGCATATCCTGCACCTGATTACAACAATTATTGTCAGGTACAACCTATGCAACCGACGAGTGCGCCAGTTGATTACACCGCATGCCAGAATTCGTATCAAGCCGCGAGCGACCAACATGCGCTTTATGCATTC
>CAZQGW010000041.1:0-6607 GCA_964593165.1 uncultured Saccharimonas sp. (SeqCode)
TGGTTTTAATTGATGGCGGGAAGGGGCAACTTGATGCAGCCTTGCAGGCTAGAAACGAGTCAGACTATTCGACGGTTCCGTTTATCGGTCTAGCGAAACGCGAAGAACAGATTGTTATAAAGGATATTGCCATAAACAAACAAAAACTCTCGGAAATCGACGGCAGACTTGAGGTAACCAACGATTTTACTCTGATTGATCTACCGAAATCATCTGCTCTAGTTAAGCTTTTGCAACGTATCCGTGATGAATCCCATCGTTTTGCGATAAGTTACCATACCGTATTAAGTCGCAATAAACAAACTGGTAGCAACCTGGATGAGATAGTCGGCATAGGACCGAAAACTAAGTCTAAACTAATCAGAAAATTTGGTAGCATTAGGGGACTGAGAAACATCTCGGAACCAGAAATCTCATCTGTAATCGGGCCAGCGAAAGCAAAACTTGTCATCGCGTACCTAAAGGAGTTATAATCCTAACTAAGCATATGCGTAGTCGAGTAAACAAGAATAAATACCAAAAAAACAAATCGTTGTTTTCTCGTGGGTTTACTGTCATAGAACTTATAGTGGTTGTCGTAGTCATAGCCATCTTAGCCTCGATTGTTGTTTTTAGTTACAGCAGTTGGAGGCTAGCTACCGTTACAGCGCAACTTAAAAGCGACCTTAGTAACGCTGCTTCGGCGATGGAAAACTATAGGACATTTAATAATGTTTACCCAACTTCGGTACCGTCATCCTTTACTCCGAGTAGCGGAGTAACTCTTTCGGGGGGTAGCCCGGACGGCGGCATCACTTATTGTGTGAGCGCGGTCAACACCCAGGCATTTCCGAACCTTTTCTATCATATCGATTCGACAAATAATGGCACCGGTGCTACATCCGGCGCTTGTCCTAGTGTTGCCTCGTGTACCCTTACTGTCAATGCCGGTACGGGTGGAACCGTGAGCGGAGGTGGGTCGTATACTTGTGACACCTTGGCCACAATTACGGCGACCCCGAGCACCTATTATTCTTTTGTAAACTGGACTGGAAATTCAGTGTGTACTGGCGTGGCCAGTCACACGGTTACGATGACCAGTAATATAACCTGTACTGCAAACTTTACTCCGACGCCGATTGCGACACCGGCAGCGCCGACAGTTACGCAAAGTACGGTTGGCGCAACGACAACATTCACGTGGGGGGCGACAACCTGCGCAAGCAGCCAAACGGCTGGATATCAATACGATTACACCATATCTCCTTCGGGCTTTAATTCCGGATGGACAGCAACGGCTTCAACTTCGGCTGCCTTCACGACATCAACCCAAGGTCAAACATACGCACTAGCTGTCCAGGCTCAGTGTTACAACGCAGTCACGAGCAGTAGTTGGAGCTCCAGCGGTACAGCAAGCTACCATAGGAACGGCTCATGGCTGTCGTTGATTGCTACCTCATACGATACTAGCTGCTCGATCGCTGCTAATAACTTGGCTTATTGCTGGGGTCAGAATGCGGATGGTCAGCTTGGTAATAATACAACCATATCGAGCTCAGTGCCCACAGCGGTAAATACCAGTGGTGTTTTGAGCGGTAAGACAATTCTTTCTATTGCGGCATCCACAAACAATACCTGCGCATTAGCTTCCGACCACGAAGTCTATTGTTGGGGACAAAACAATAATGGTCAGCTTGGTAATAATACAACCACCCAAAGCCTGGTGCCCGTAGCTGTCAGCACCAGTGGTGTTTTGAGTGGCAAGACGGTATTGGCCTTGTCTGGTAGTGGCGATACATTTTGCGCTATTGCCTCCGATAATAACGCCTACTGTTGGGGTTGGGGCTATTATGGTCAGCTTGGCAATAATGCAACATCTGACTCTTCTGTGCCCGTAGCTGTCAGTACCAGCGGTGTTTTGAGTGGCAAAACAATTAAATACATATCAGCCAGCGAAGATCATGTCTGCGCTATTGCCTCCGATAATAACGCCTACTGCTGGGGGGATGATAACGAGGGAGCTCTCGGTAATAATTCATCTACATCAAGCTCCGTGCCCGTTGCTGTCAATACTAGCGGCGTTCTGAGCGGTAAAACACTTACGGCGATTTCGTCCGGCTGGGATCATACCTGCGCCATTGCCTCTGATAGCAACGCATATTGTTGGGGTTATAACGAAGGTGGTCAGCTTGGTAATAATACAACCACCCAAAGCCTGGTGCCCGTAGCTGTTAGTACCAGCGGAGTTCTGAGCGGTAAAACGATATTATCATTAGCTACAGGAGTGGACGATACCTGCGCCATCGCCTCTAACAACCTGGCTTATTGTTGGGGGGATAATGCCGATGGAAATCTTGGCAATAACTCAACAACTAATGCCCTTGTCCCGGTGGCGGTCTATACTAGCGGTGTCCTGAGCGGTTTAACTATCAATGCTATCTCGACCAGCTGGAATACCTGCGTTATCGCTTCTGACGGTAATTCTTACTGTTGGGGCTACAACAGTTTCGGCCAACTTGGCAATAATATTAGCGGAGTAAACGTTAATCAAGTGCCAGTCGCCACATATCCACCGTACTAGGGATATCCTATTGACCACGTTGAAAATGAATATTAAGTTTCGTGTTATAATCGTCACAGTTGTATGAAAAAAAGTTTCTCTATTTTTGTTGTCAGGTGGCTATTTAATTCGCTTGGGTTGTGGGTGGCCGTCCGTTTGTTCGGTACTGGCTATAACAGCGTCCAAGTCAGCGCAAGCATAATTGGATTCTTATTAGCCGGGCTTATATTTTCAATCGTAAACTCGGTATTAAAGCCATTCCTGGTGATATTGGCACTGCCGGCGATCTTGTTAACTCTAGGATTGTTTATCATTGTAGTTAACGGCTTGATGGTATGGATATCACTTCGGTTTGTTCCTAGTATTTCAATGACGTTTTTCAACTCAATTCTTACCGGAATCATACTAAGTTTGGTAAACTATATAGTAAGTGCAACGTTAGTTTTGCGCTCAAATAAGGTAAGTTAAGGATATTTATGAATATTGATAGCATTTTACAGATTATCACGATTGTTTCAGCTCTACTTATGATACTGGCAATATTACTGCAGCAACGTGGCGCATCCCTGGGCGCTGGATTCGGAAGCTCGGGTGAGCTCTTCACAACTAGACGAGGTATAGACAAGAACCTTTTTGAGGTAACGATTATTCTGTCAGTTATTTTCGTACTGTCGATACTAGCTGGGCTTATCCTGCCCTCTATTAAATAGGTATTTTATGGCAGAAAAAAAAGATTTATGGACTCGGTTGCCGAAGCCTAATCTAGACAAGAAAAAAATGAAACGGCGTATGCGAAAAGCAGAGGGTGCTACTGTTCGCCATGCCCACAAGTTCATCATTAAGCGCTGGGATAACATCCGTAAAGTTCAACGGAATGTAATTATTTGGGTGATAGCAATGGGGGTTTTAATTGCGGCTACGGGCCTGCAGATAATGTGGAACCAGCAAAGCTACCAAGCTAGTGCGGCAGCCAATAATGGTATTTATGCCGAAGGCATGCTCGGACCTGTTGACAGTTTAAACCCGCTATTCGCGAAATCCAGCGCCGAGCAGGCAGCCAGCTATCTGATGTTTTCGCGTATTTTGAATTATGACAAAACTGGGCACCTAAGCTATGATCTTGCTACTAACATTAGCGTTGATAGTACGAATACGGTCTATACGGTTACAATCAGGCCAGATGCTAAGTGGCAAGATGGCGTTAGATTAACTGCCAAAGACATAGCCTTCACGGTTGGGTTGATGCAAGATCCAAACACAAGAACAGTCTATTCCGGTTGGTCCGGCATCAGTACAAATGTCATTAATGATACGACGATACAATTTACCCTGAAATCGACGTTTGCCCCATTCGAATACGCACTGAACTTTCCAATTTTACCAGAGCATTTGTTAAAAGGCGTTGCGCCTCTTGATATTCTCGGGAATTCTTTTAGTCAAAACCCAGTCGGAAGTGGGCCTTTTAAGTTCGACATGATTCAAGACGTCGATTCGACTTCAGATAAGAAAGTGATATATTTAGTCAGAAACGACGACTATTATGGCGGAACCGCCAAGTTGGCTAGATTCCAAATACATACATATGACTCCGATGACGATATAGCGAATGCCCTATCTGGAAACGAGGTCAATGCGGCCACTGACCTATCGAGTGACGACATCAGCAGTGTCAATCAATCTCAGTACAATATATTTACAAACCCAATCCAAAGCGGGGCGTATGCAATTTTGAATACTACCAGTAATATATTGCAAGATCCTGTAATAAGGCGAGCGCTGCAGGTAGGTACGAATACTTCAGCTATACGGAAACAACTTCCCGCAGGTACCCCTGCGTTATGGCTGCCATTTACTAACGGTCAACTAACTGGTGATGTACCAAGTGCTCCGCAATATAATCCGGAAGCTGCCACGCAGATGTTGAATCAGGATGGTTGGAAATTGAATTCGAAAAACATTCGTGAAAAAAACGGAGTTGAATTAATACTATCGGTCGCTGTTGTTAAGGATAGCCAGCTTGAACAGATTCTACCTGTGCTTACGAGTCAATGGGATTCATTAGGGATTGCCACCGAAACCAAGACTGTTGATTTAACAGATGTTACGCAGGGAGATGTACAGAATATTTTACAGCCTCGCAACTACGACGTCCTGCTGTACCAACTGAATATAGGCGCGGACCCTGACGTGTACGCCTATTGGGATTCATCTCAAGCAACCATGCAAGGCATGAACTACGCAAACTACTCAAACTTAATAAGTAACGAAGCGTTGGAATCCGCAAGGGCCGTAGTTGATCCGGCTTTGCGCAACGCAAAATACATCGCATTTGCTAACCAATGGTTGTCTGATGTCCCGGCGATTGGACTTTATCAAGCGACAACTCAATATGTCGTCAGTAAGAACGCCCAGGCTTTTGATAGTTCAAATAAGCTGGTCTCGCCAGTCGATAGGTATAGTGACGTATTAAACTGGTCTGTCGGCAGTCACATCGTTTATAAAACACCGTAAAAATCGTCTAATCCAAATAAGCTTCACAGGCTCTAGTGAACGATTCGTAGTCGTATTCTTCGGTATTTTCGGATAACTCCAGATTCGCTGCAGTGTAAGTTTGCGGTAGATCGATGGATCGAGGGTCAAATATTGTATTCACGGCTTTTTTTGCTAATTTTCCAATAATCCAGCGGGCTTGAGCGTCGTTGTCAAATGAGTTCTCTTTGGTTCCATACGATTTCATTTCAGGGTATTGTTCCCTCAGTTCATTTAAGAATGATTCCGGAGTTTTTGCTTCCGTTGAACCGATCCGTAAAGCCACTTCATGCCAGTGGGCGATTGAATTACGCCGCGCCTCGTCGTCTTTCATTGTCATAATCTTTACGAATAACATCACCAGCCAATAGCGACCGATATTATCCTTCTCGGCTTCTATATTTTCCTGGGATACGATTAGTCGTTTGCCTTTACCACGCAGCAGAAAAGATAACCCTCTATAGAATCCATTTCGGTTTAGGTAAACGTTGCCGTCCGCCATAACAACCCCCTCGGAACCGAATAGAGGGTCGTCTTTTGCGATTATCCGTATATTACCATCTCTTATGTCCACCAACGCTTGATCTGTAAAGAGAAGGTTTCCGCTACAGACGGCCACCTGATTCATTGTACAATCAAAATTCGTAACCAAATCCGGAAGAGCTAAGCGAACGTCGCCTTCGACTATTTTTGCACCTGACAAATCCACACCATATTCTTTAGCTTTGGAGGCTATGTCAGTATTGGTCGATGCGACAATGTCGACATCACTTATTGGAATCTCATCACTGATTTCGACACCGGCGTACATTTTTAGTGCTAATCTGGCGGTTCCGCCAACAATAGCGACGTTGTTGTCAGAAAGTATGTCTGTTGAGACAAATCGACTTATTATATCTTGATACGATTTTCCTTCACTAGCAACATCGTGTATGTCGACGCCGCGTAGGTCTGCGTGCTCTCGTTTATGGCCGAAGGTCTCCGCCGCGAATCTGGCAACGTGGTATCTTATTGAAAACGGGTCGTCTTCGGTAGGATTATGTTCATTCGCATAGTTTACCCAATCGCGCACTAGATTAACCGTCCGACTTCGTACCTCGGAGTCTTGATGTGTGGTTTGTTCTCGAACTATTCCTAAGTATCTTAAGGGCAGCCTAGATAAACTAGTCTCAGATTTTGTGATTTTAGTAAATTCATTGACTACAGTCTTCTGGCTTATCGATAATGGTTTTTCCACGGTATTTATACATTCTTAGACCACCCAAAAATTTATTGGTGCGCGCGAGAGGACTTGAACCTCCACGTCCTTGCGGACACTGGCACCTCAAGCCAGCCTGGCTACCGATTACAGCACGCGCGCATTCGTTGTTGATATTATACCACCGATGTTTCACTAGACGAATCAAAGCTTTTATATCTTGCAAAACCATCATCACATCTGTATAATCCTCAAGAGGTTAGGGCGCTTAGCTCAGTTGGCTAGAGCACCTCGTTTACACCGAGGGGGTCGGGGGTTCGAGCCCCTCAGCGCCCACCAAA
>CAZQGW010000042.1:0-6574 GCA_964593165.1 uncultured Saccharimonas sp. (SeqCode)
TGGAAGATGTTTTTATTGATTTAACTGGTAAATATCTGAGGAATGCGTGATATGAAAAAATCGTTATTTACCGTTCTGATTTTTGCGAAAATTAATACCCGACGTTTTTTCCGCGATCGATTAGCAATCTTTTTCAGTATAGGCTTTCCATTAATCTTTTTGTTTGTTTTCGGTAGTTTATATAGCAACAATTCTAATGTCTCATTTAAGGTGGCCGTTATCAACAATTCGTCCAGTTCGTTTGCAAAAACTTTCGTAAACTCAGTAAATAAAAGTAGTATTCTCAAAGTTAACGCGTCCGTAAATACACTAGCTTCAGCTGAAGATAAAATGAGTCGTTCAGAACTTGACGCGACAATCGTTTTACCAGCCTCTTTCGGTGAGGTAGAAAAAGGAAATACATACCCAAGCGGCCAAGCTCAAATCGTATATACACAAAATAATCAGCAATCCGCCCAGGCCCTTGGAGCGATTCTTGACTCACAGTTCAAATCAATAAATTCGCAATTCGTTAACAACGTTACTCCATTCACGGTCGTCCAAAAACAATTGAATTCAAATAGTTTATCATCATTTGACTATGCATTCGCGGGACTATTAGGATTCGCCATTATAGGTATGGGCATATTCGGACCAGTAAATGTCTTTCCAGAACTCAAAAAAATGGGTATCCTCAGACGACTGTCTACAACGACTCTTCGAGTTTGGCAATATTTCTTAGCAACGATGATCGGACAAGCTGCTATCGGTATGATCAGCCTAGCAGTGATGTTTATCGTTGCAATGACAGTATTTAATTTGAAAGTAGTAGGGAATTGGTTCGAATTGATATTGTTCCTGATCCTGAGTATTATTATGATTCTAGGTATCGGCTTAGCGCTAGGCGGGTGGGCTAAAAACGAAAGGCAAGTCGCGCCGCTTTCAAATATAGTAGTATTCCCAATGATGTTTTTATCAGGCACTTTTTTCCCAAGATATTTGATGCCTGAATGGCTGCAAAATATATCAACTTTTTTGCCGCTGACACCGGTTATCGACGGAATTCGTCTAATCACAACCGAAGGGAAGAACTTTTCAGATATTCTACCGCAACTAGGACTAATTGGCCTGTGGTTCGTTATAATCTATTTTATAGCGTTTAAGGTTTTTCGCTGGGAGTAGATCACTGAACTAGTCGAGAAGGAAGGTCCGCTGGACCGGATTCATCATCATCCTTATCGTCATACATATTAAGATCAGCAAGATTCAGAGCAGTGTCTAGTAAATCAGGGCTACTCGCGGTTGCGGTTCCAACAGAAGCATGAATCTCATATGGTCTTGCTTTTTCCTTATCCGAATCCTTGGTCTTGTACTCGTTAAACCATGCCATCAAATCTTTTATAGTCTGTACATGTTGCTCGGCAATCTCTGGGGGACAATTCTTTAACAAAACGACAAATTCATCTCCACCAAATCTGGCAACAATATCACTTTTACGGATGCGGAAATGGTTGTTCAATAATTCCGCAAAATCCCTAAGCAGTTGATCGGCTACGGGATGGCCAAGTCTTTTATTTAAAGCCTTGAAATCATCCATATCAATGAAAATAATACTAACAGGATACTCTTCGCCACGACTTATTCTTAGCCTATCCATCTCCTGATTAAAAAAGTATTTACTACGTAATCCCGTACCAGAGTCAACCAACGCGATTTCTTCTAGGTTTTCTTCAAGCTGTTTCCTTTGTGTAATATCATTCATGCGCACGCCCGTACTGTACGGTTCCCCCGCGGAGTTAACTATTGTATTCGCCGTAGCGCTCATCCAACGGTAGTCGCCGTCTAATGCGCGAAATCTGAAATCGATTTCTTCGTTTTTGCCTTTACTTGCATTTCCAAACCAGCCTTCGACCATCTCTAAATCATCCGGATGAACGAGATGTATAAACTTCATATCATCGAGACCCTCGGGCTCATAGCCAGCGGCTTTGGTAATTGCTTCGTTTATCGAATAAATACAACCCTCTAAGTCCAACTCTACATATATGTCAATTCCACCACTAACAAAACCATCCAACCTATCTAGTGATCTCCTAACGTCTGTGTCGAGCCTGTCTAAGTCGGACATCTCAAGTTCTCGACGGACCCTCAATAATCTCGATAACCTTTGACCACCCTCCTGATATCTCACTGAGTGTAACGCAGCTGCGACAATCGCAACAGCGCCTGTCAGTCTTTCGCGAAACTTTGGAGAGCCAATTTTTTCTGCTCCATCACGTATATGTCTAGTAACCAAGTCTTGAGCATCAAAAATACTACCCAGTTGTTCATCATCCATTCTTTCTTGGGACGGCTTTGGTTCATGCTCATGTGAGCCCGGCTCGGTCATTAATCCATCCAATCTGTAACCGATATCCTATTAAGTAACCCGGTTTCGCTATTAACTAGGTGTTACACAAGCGACCAAATACGTATAACACTTCTTTGTTTTAACATAATAATACCACAATCCGCAAGTAATGTAAAGATTATGCTTATAGAATACTAAGTAAAATATTATTTATAGCTTACCAGTTACCAAGAAATAGAATAATGCCAAAACGGCCAATGCCATAATAATCAAAGTGATTCTGACGAATATGTTAGATAGGGGACCATTTTTATATTCTCCCATAATATTCGGGTTATTTCCGATCCGCGAAATCATCCAAATTAGCGGGACTGCCGCTATTCCATTAAACACCGCTGTGAATATCAGAGCTTGAATCGGATTGATTCCAAGGAAATTTATAGTAAGACCAATAGCAGTTGCGATGACTATTACGATATAAAAGCCGATGGCTTTGCTAAATTTACGATACAAACCCTCCTTCCAGCCAAGTGTTTCGGCAATAGCATAGGCCGACGAACCCGCCAACGTTGGGATGGCAAGTAGACCGATTCCTAAAATTCCTACCGAGAATATAACCTTGGCAATCGTTCCCGCATACGGAAAGCCACGCACCAAAGGTTCCAGAGCCCTAGCCGCATCGGCAGCGCTATTAATATTTGTTATTCCATTTTTAAACAGGACAGTAGCACAAACGATAACCATGAACCAGGCCGTAATTGTCGAAAAGCTCATTCCGAAAAAATTATCCAGACGGATATCTTTCAGAAACCTTCGGCTCATTCTAGGATCCTGTCCATTAGTACCTAGGCGATGGTGTGAAATCTCCTCCTCGACAGTTTCTGACGTGTCCCAGAAGAAGCAATACGGCGAAATTGTCGTACCTAATATACCAACAAAAATATAGATGGTTGTAGCGCTAAGTGTAGGCAAAACAAAAAAGGTATTACGGAATATTTCCGGCCAATTCTGACTAACCATGAAAGTCGTTATGGGATATGCAAGTAGTGCTAGTGCCAACCATTTTAATACCTTGACGTATTTTTTATAACTTACGAATATCATCATTAATATGATTACTATTGAGTAGAATACTGCCAATAGGGCATATGGTATAGGAACAAAGAGCCTGGTTGTTGCAGCCATTGCTCCTAAGTCCGCACCAATATTAACCGTGTTTGCGACAAAGACCAGCAATACCGACATATAAAGCAGTTTCTTGCTGTAATTAGCTTTAATAACTGCGGCCAAACCTTTTCCGGTAACAGCGCCGATGCGAGCGCAAGATTCCTGAACGGCCGTCATCAACGGCAGCATAACGGGGAAGGCCCACAAGAAACCATAGCCATAGCCAGCGCCGGCTTGTGAATAGGTGGCAATGCCGGATGGGTCATTGTCGGCTGCCCCTGTGACGATACCTGGGCCAAGAATATTTAGTAATCTGCCAAATTGGCGGTAATACCTCATTCTTTTTAGTAGATTCTTTTTAGCGTGTCTCTCAGCCTTAGAAAACTTATGCGTAAACTTAACGAATTTATTTTGTTTTTTTGTCATTTCTAAATATAGACATGCTTATGTTTGATAATGATAGCATACTACAAGTCAAAACATATTAACAGTTTCCCGCGGCATTTTAGAGCGGAGAGTTATTACATCTTTACAAAAGTAATGATATACTGTGATATATGAAACCAGCTGATAGCACGAAGCCACATATTATCGTCATGGTGGGCATACCAAGTTCGGGAAAAAGTTTCTTCGCCGAGCATTTCGCAGATACATTCAAAGCTCCTATCGTGAGTTACGATCTTATACGAAAACAAATATTTTCAAATCCATTATTCAACGAAGATGAAAACGCAATAATACGAAAGGTTTCCGACCATATCCTCTCTGAGATGTTTAAAACCCAAAAGACAATAATATTCGAAGGCCAGACTGGACTCAGGACGGAGCGTTATGAAATAACTAAAAAAGCAAATTTCGCAGGTTATGAACCTTTGTTCATATGGGTACAAACCGATCCAATAACCGCCCAAAAGCGCGCTGCTAAATCTAGCCTGGAAAAACCAGCCCTTTCTGAAGACGAATTCTATTCAAGAGTCAAAAAATTCAATCCACCAAGTAAAATCGAAAGGTTTATTGTCATTAGTGGTAAGCACACTTATGCCAGTCAATTAAAGATTGTCTTGAAACACCTCATTCAACCACACCCCGAGTCGATTCCAACGAAAGAGATCATACGAACGCCGAAAAGCCGAAGTTTTTTGATCCGTTAAGAAAGTGTAACTATGCCTGTAATCCAAGATAAGGAATTTGGCAATATAGTCGTACGAAGAAGCCCCGCTGCAACTCAAATTAGAGTCAGAGTTGCCCCAGACGGAACCCTTAGAGCATCTTTACCAATGCGCGCCCCAATGTTTTTATTCAAGCATCTTTTAAAAAGCTCACGTGGAGAGCTACGCGAACTGCTAGCGCAGTCAAAACCGGTTTATGCTTATGAAAACGGCCAAAAAATCGGAAAAAGTCACACCCTGGTTATTCAGCAATCTGAGGGACTCGAACTAAGCGTAGCAAGACGAGGATTACGAATTGTCGTCAAACTACCAAGAGATAAACACGTTAATAGTCCAGACGTATCGCGTAAAATACGTGATACTATTATCTCTGCTCTGCGCATTGAGGCAAAGAGCTACCTACCCAATAGACTGTCTTTCTTATCAGATAAATACGACCTACGCTATCAGAAGGTTCGTTTCTCGCACGCCAGTGGAAGGTGGGGTAGTTATAGTAGTAACGGTACGCTCAGTTTGAATATTGCATTGATGAAACTACCGTTTGAACTAATCGATTACATTATTATTCATGAGCTGTCACACAGTAAACAGATGAATCATAGCAAGGTCTTTTGGTCTGTGGTTGAATCAGCTGACCCGGACTACAAAGCGCACCGTAAAGAGCTAAAACAATATAATCCGTCTATATAAAAAATTTGATTCTTCAAGTATAATAAGCACAAGATGAAAAAGGGTGGATCTGAAACTAAAAAACCACGCTCGGTTGATGTAATCAGGTATCTTGGACTATTCATACCATTTGCGCTAATTATTTATGCCGTATTGATGCAGTTAGGTATGGTTAGCGATCCACATATGGTCGGCGGCTTCGGGATATTTATTTTTTGCGCATTGTGGATATGTGTCGCTAGTATTCAGTTGCTATATCCAATGACCACCAAGCTTGACACCTTGCTTCGCTTCGTCGCATTTTATCTGTTGACGGGCGCCTCTCTAGTATTTATTACAGGGCTATCGTCGCCATTCGCAGTTTTTTGGGTAATATTAGTTCTTGCAACATATTTGCATTACTCTAAAAAGGGGCTGGCAATTAGCTTTGTGGTTTTAGCTTTCGTAGTTGGCCTTGATATTCTCCTGTGGTACCGAACGGACAATCTGCAAACAATGAATGATCTGGTTACATTTTTAGCGATTGTAGTCATGAGCGGTATAGTTTTATCTATTTTTAGATTCCAAGAAATATCCGAAATGGAACTCAATAATAGTCGACTCCAAGAGTCCTTGCAGCGCGACAGGGTTTCGACTATCATTAACAACCTTGCCGATGCCGTACTTAGCACGGACGTAGACGGGATTATACGTGTTTATAACGCCGCGAGTTTAAATCTCCTGGACACGAACGTTAGTTTAAACGGTCAAAATATAGACAAAATTCTACCTCTCACTGACTTATCTGGTAATAAAATCAGCATCTTCGAACTAATGAAACTAGCCAAAACAGTGGTTAAACGCGACGACCTGAACTACACTTTCGAGCCTGATGATACCATGCGCCTGGAAATAACCTTATCGCCGATTCGCAGTAGCTATAGCCGCTCTAAGCAATCCGAAACACACGATGGGTATATTTTGATTATGCGTGATATTACTAAGGCTAAGAGTTTAGAGGAAGAGCGGGATGAATTCATTAGTGTCATCAGTCACGAGCTTCGAACACCAATTACGATTGCCGAGGGAACTATTTCAAACGTCCAAATGATGATGAAACACCCTGACGCAACGCCAAAAATGTTAACCGACGCGGTAAACGTTGCCCACGAACAAATCGTTTTCTTAGCCAGCATGGTTAACGATTTAAGTACTCTGTCTCGTGCCGAACGAGGGGTCTCCAACGACGGCGAAGATATTG
>CAZQGW010000043.1:0-6492 GCA_964593165.1 uncultured Saccharimonas sp. (SeqCode)
CTGCTGGTGGTCGGTCCGGTCCACACGCGGCTGATCCCGATGATCATCGCTATTGGGTTGTTGTCGTTCCTGTCCCGATTGCCGCCGAAAATAAACATCCTTAGCACTATGTCGGTCAGGAGCCCGATAGCACTAACCAACCCGAAAGTTATCATGCTGACGCGTATGTCGTAATTCTGGACGTGCCCCATCTCATGAGCCATAACCGCCTCAAGTTCGCTATCGTTCATTATGTCTATAAGACCAGACGTTGCGGCGACAATCGCGTGTTTAGGGTCACGTCCGGTTGCAAAAGCGTTTGGTGCCGGGTCGTCGATTATATAGATTTTCGGAGTTGGCATGCCGGTAGTAATCGCCAGATTCTCGACAATCCTATAAAACCTGGGATTATCGCTTTTTTCAATCTGTCGGGCGCCCGTCATTGCCACGCTTAACTTGTCGGCAACAAAATATTGGATCAGTGCGTATATAGCCACTACACCGATCACAAAATATGTGATGCTGGTGTTGCCGTACATGTAACTAACGACGTAGCCTATAGCACCGACAAGACCAACAAACAGGGCCATGATCAGAATGGTATTGCGTTTGTTAGCGGCAATTGCTTTATACATTTTTTTACTTCGTTATTAGAATTTTACGTCGACTGGCTTTTCGGCTTGTTGTTGTTCGGCATCGTCAAGTTCATAAAATTCACGGTTTTTAAATCCGAACATGCCAGCGATAACATTACTTGGAAACTTTTGGATTTTCGTATTCAAATCACGTACGCCACCATTGTAAAATCGGCGAGAAGCTTGGATTTTATCCTCGGTGTCAACTAGCTCTTGTTGAAGTTCCATGAAATTCTGACTGGCTTTTAGATCAGGGTAAGCCTCGGCAACAGCAAACAGGCTTTTTAGAGCACCCTCGAACTGGTTTTCAGCGGCAGCGGTTTCTTTTACGCCATTTGCACTAAGAGCATTGGCTCGGGCTTCGGTTACTTTTTCAAAAACGCCACTTTCGTGTTTGGCATATCCCTTGACAGTTTCTACCAGATTAGGGATTAGGTCTAGACGTCGCTTCAGCTGAACAGTAATATCGCTCCAGGCTTCATCAACACGAACCCGCAATGTCACCAGCGAGTTGTACGCTGCCCAAAAGGCAATTAGGATTACCACCACAATTATTATAATTATCCAAACGGCTATCATTTCATTCCTCCTTAAGGTTATTTTCTTCTACTATCATTATATCAAATACTTCAAACTAAAATAGAGGTAAAGTTCAAAGCTTTTTAATAAATTTGAACCTCGGAACATCCTTTTTACCTACAATAACGTTATCAACAAACAAGTTCAGTGGCCTAACCCATAAATCATGATCGCCATATAGCGCTCGGTATACGACGTGTTTTTCCAGGGTTTCGCTATGTCTAGCAATGCCAATAACTTCGTATCGATTTCCTTTGTAGTGTTCGTATATCCCGAGTTGTGGTTTTGTATCCATAATCTATTGAAATTGAATTGGTGCGCGGAGCGGGAATCGAACCCGCACGACCTTTCGGTCACGACATTTTAAGTGTCGCTCGGCTACCTATTACGACATCCGCGCATGAGCTACCTTCTAAATTTCTTCCAAGTTGTTAATTATGGAGGCACGTATGGGAGTTGCACCCATCTAAACAGTTTTGCAGACTGTCGCGTAACTGCTCCGCCAACGCGCCGTTCTCAGAAATTAATTATAGCAGAGAAATAAAATCACGAAACAAATATTATACAACGTTTTTATATTATTGAAGGACGGACCTTCCTAGAGCCATTTTTGTTGTTTAGTATACTTATATTAATTTTTGCTGGAAATTAGTTGATTATCTAGCTTTTTGTAATAAATCCAAAAGACTGGCTTTTGGAGTGATCCCTATGGTTGAGCCAACGATTTCGCCATTTTTATAGATAAGAAATGTCGGTAGACTGTTCACGCCAAGTTCCTGAACTAATTCCATTTCAGCTTCCGCATCAAGTTTGATTATTTCTGCCCAATCCTTAATCTCAGGCTCCAATGCTTCTAAAACCGGCTCCATATTTCGACATGGCGCACACCATGATGCCCAAATATCAACTAGAACTACCCTTTTTGATTCCAGAACGTCTTGCTTAAATGTGTCTTTTACTGTTGCTCTCATGCTTTTCCTTTTACGTTATGCTTACTTAATGTAATAATAACAATTATCGTTGACATACGCAATATATAGCGCCTATACTTAAGAACACACGCAACATATAGCGTTAGTGCTAAAAAATAAAACACAAGGGATGGGGTGAAAAGAGGGTAAAATGGCAGTAACTAATCAATCAATTTTAGATTTGGATGAGACTGAAAAACTTGACGAAATACACAAAATAGGTTTAGATGTACCCCCACCTCCGACAAAACTCGCAGAACCGAAATTAAGTGAAAATGCCTGGTATATTGGCAAAACTCGCTATGCCAAGCGAGACAGTAATGGCAACCCGATTGAATCCCCTCGAGAATTATTTTGGCGCGTTGCTTATAACATTGCGACGGCTGATCGGCTGTACGGTGGTGACGAAAAGGCGCATCTGGCAACGGCTGCAAAATTCTATAAACTTATGTCAACCAGTCAGTTCTTACCAGGAACACCGACGCTTTTAAATGCTGCCAAGCCAAAACAACAACTTTCCTCTTGCTTCGTCCTTCCGGTTGAAGATGATTTGAATGGTATTTTACAATCCGCAACCGATATGGCCCTAATTCATAAGTCTGGTGGCGGAACCGGGTTTTCATTCTCACGACTTCGTCCGAAAAATGACATCCTGTCAACGTCAGGCGGCTCTACGACCGGCCCAATATCGTTCATGCAAATGTATAACGATATCACAGCCTCGGTTCGTCAGGGCGGCGTTAGACGCGGTGCAAACATGGGTATTCTGCATTACAACCACCCAGACATCCTGTTATTTGTAATTTACAAGCTGGATGAATTTTCACTGACCAATTTCAATATCTCCGTGACAACGACTAAGGAGTTCTTTGACCAAATCGAAAAAGACAAAACTCTATTGGCTGAAGATTATGAAAAGGATTTTGATTTCAACCAGTTGATTGCTGATGTTAGGGTAGCGCATCAAACCCGAGACCCAGACCTAAAGAACGTGCTTCTTGATGCGGCAGTTGAAAAACTTCACAAATGGTGCGATGAGGAAACTGAGGGTTTCGGATATCCCCTAATCAACCCGCGCAACGGAGAGCTTCGAGGCCGATTGAATGCTAAGAAGGTTTTCGATCTGATTACCCGCTTTGCTTGGCAGTACGGCGATCCGGGAATGATTTTTATCGACCTGATTAACAACTCACGGGCTAATCCAACCCCACTACTGGGCCAGATTGAGGCAACGAATCCATGCGGCGAACAACCACTATTGCCTTACGATGCCTGTACACTCGGGAGTATCAACCTTGCAAAATTCATTGACGGTAACGATTACGATTGGGAAGCAATGCGACAGGCCGTACATGAATCGGTTCACTTCTTGGACAATGTCCTAGACATGAATGAATACCCGATTGAAAAAGTCCGCGACACCGTCCGCCAAATCCGCCGAATCGGCTTTGGAGTTATGGGATTTGCCGATTCATTACTTGCAATGGGTATCGGATACAACACCGAAAAAGGCGTTCTAATGGCTGAACAGGTTATGGAATTCATCCAAAAAGAATCTGATATTGCATCAGAGAAACTAGCGAAAATCCGTGGTGTATTTCCTGCCTATAAGGGATCCATTTACGACAAACCCGGCGAGGTTACGCCTCGAAACGGTGCCAGAACAACCATTGCACCGACCGGAACTATTGCAATGCTGGCTGACACATCAAGTGGCTGTGAGCCATTGTTCGCCTTGACCTATTCGAAAAATACTATCGAAGGCAAGCGTATGTTTCAATCCAGTCCATATTTTGCAAACGCGCTAAAAAAACAAGGTCTCTACTCGGACGAACTGCTTGAAAAGATTCAAGCGAATGGCGGCTCAATCCAAAGCCTTGCATCAATTCCAGAAAACTTGAAAGAAACTTTCGTTGTAGCGGGAGACATAACACCGGAATGGCATCTGAAGATTCAAGCTGCCTTCCAAAAGTATGTTGACAACGCTATTTCGAAAACAATTAACTTCCCTAATACAGCCAGCATCGAAGATGTTCGAAACGCATACATAATGGCCTACCGAATTGGCTGTCGTGGTATCACGATTTACCGTGACGGTAGCCGAGAAAAACAAATTCTCGAAGTCAAAAAAGATGATTCGTACTATAACAAGTTGGATGCCTCTGCTGATAAGGATAAAATTGAGAGAACAGAAAAGTCCGAGATACTACCAACTACTCCGATTATTTTACGAAAACGCCCAAGCGTATTAACCGGCCAGACTCATCGGATTGCTACACCGCTAGGACATGCGTTCATATCCATAAATGAAGATGTAGAGGGTAATATTTTCGAAGTGTTTATCAATGTTGGACATGCCGGATCGGATATCACGGCCGACGCTGAAGCAATCGGTCGCCTAATCTCGCTGACATTCCGTATTCCTTCTGATTATTCATCGGACCAAACTGCCCAAAAAGTCATCTCACAATTACGTGGAATCGGCGGTTCGGGGTCAACCGGATTCGGAGCGGAACGTGTCAGATCCCTAGCGGATGCAGTTGCCAAAGCTATCGAACGACATCAGGCTAGCAAAGTTAAGGTTGAAGAAGAAGAGGTTGAAGAAGAGCCTGTTCAAAATGAAACCGTCCCCCTATTTGAAGCAGACGAGACTGGCAAGACCACAGACATTTGCCCGGAGTGCGGCTCGGCTAGCCTGAGATTTATCGAAGGCTGTCAAAAATGCGAAATTTGCGGCTACAGCAAGTGCTAACTGATTAAAAATCAATTCCTTCGTTTGCTAGGTTTTTGTTATCAAAGTGGTGTTTCAGTTTTCTCATTTCGGTTGCGATATCGACCTTGTCGACTAGCTCCATCGGGAAGTTACGCCCAGTCAGGCACAAACTTGTTTTAGGGTGTTTGTCATCAATTAGCTTTTCCAGGTCTTTGACCGACAGCAACCCGTCATGAACGGCGTTATTAATTTCGTCACAAACGACCAGTTGATAATCCCCCGAAGTTGCAGCTTTATATGCGAACTCATAAGTTTTCCTGGCGTGTTCGATGTGTTCTTCTTTGCTGGCTTTGGAACTTAGTTCACCAGCTTCAAAAAATCCCAATCCACCTTTATAAAAATCTAATTTGTCTTTATAAAGAGGTAGGATTGTATTTATAAATTTATGTTCCCCAACCTCCCAGTGCTTGATAAATTGCACAAAGGCTACTTTCCAACCCGTACCAAGCGCACGAACCATCAAACCTAGGCCTGCGCTAGTTTTGCCTTTGTTTTCACCGGTGTATACAACCACTACACTGTCTTTTTGCTTATAGTCCTCAAATGCCATGATTATTTCCAACTTTCCCTTTGATTAACTTCTTGTAATATTCTAGTAAGTCGAGATTTTGTTTTGACGCGTCCCAATACATAGGCTCTCTCGCCATAAGATCCGAGTGACTCTCGAACTCCGAAAAGGCCTTAACCTGCGACATACCTATCTCCGTCCCATAATACACAACTGTCGGGCCTTTGATTGAGAATTGCATTTTTGCGGCTTTTTTCAACTTTTTTATATCTCCGTCACACCGAAAAATAAACCTCTCCATGTCGTGATTGTCCAGGAAGGTTACCGGGGTAATGTTTTTTAGGTTGTTATGCTTTGTTACGATTTTCCTTCTGAATTTATTATTTCCACTTCTAGCGTATTTCTCAAGGTAATTTGCGGCCTGAAAGTCCAATATACCATCGAGGATACCGGCGTAATTTTCATATAATATCTTCTTCAGGTGGAAAACCCAGATTAAATACTTATGCGGAACATTAATCGTGTCAAAGTCTCTAAATTTAATCCCCTTAAACCAGGCCTCGCCAATAAATATTGCCTTCGGGTACTCCAATCTCAGTGGGGAAATTATCTTATTTAGATTTTCATTATTAATGCCGATTATATGGTCGATTCTGAAACCGTCAAAGCCTAAGCCTAGCCACTTCCGGGCTGAATCCAATAAATGCGACCTAGCCTGCTCATTGTCTAAGTTTAATTTCGGGAGCTCCTTGTACTGCTTGAAACATTTGTATTCATTCGGCCAGCTATCAAAGATAAACCAATCATGATATTTACTGTCTTTGTTTTAATGTGATTTGTAGATATGAAGAGCAAGTAAATGATTTCTCTCGTGACACAGAAAATATACCATTTCACCGCAGTCATTCACAGAACGACCTCGACGATCCATCTGACGACACCCGCACAAGTTTTCCGCATGTCGGTTCAAAGCTTTCCACGTCCGGGCAGGATCTTTCGAGAATCGAGTCGCATCGTGTTGATCAGAACACCGGATTTCCATCGCCG
>CAZQGW010000044.1:0-6460 GCA_964593165.1 uncultured Saccharimonas sp. (SeqCode)
CTTGATTCGCCAACTCTAGCCTGATATTTTATAGGTATCTGGACAAACGGGATGTTAAAATGGTTAGTCAAAAGCATCATCTCTGGTCCGAAAAACCCTGATTTTATTCTAAAACTACCCTGTATTTTGTTCAGCGCCGATTTTTTTATTAGTCTAAAAGTGCAGCCAACATCACTTAGGCTGTTTGTCCGATAAAGGATCTCCATCATTTTAGCCACAAACCAATTTCCCCATTTGAGGAAGTGTCCCA
The DNA here is from genome assembly GCA_964593165.1 of uncultured Saccharimonas sp. (SeqCode). GTDB lineage: Bacteria > Patescibacteriota > Saccharimonadia > Saccharimonadales > Saccharimonadaceae > UBA1547. The sequence goes on from CAZQGW010000044.1 coordinate 251, forward strand.
TGTTGGCGCCTTTGCCGATAAAATTCTTAATTGTGCGAGAGCCAAAAACCACATCCACATCCTCAATATACGATAGAAATTTATACACGTCTTCAGCAACAAACGTATCGTCGGGTTCGCAAACAAATATATAGTCGCCCTTAGCTTCTTTATATCCTCTCTGTATTGCGGAGCCATATCCGGGAACGCTTTCAAATACTTCTTTTGCAGAGGTCCCCGATACCTCTTGACTCGTTCCTTCGGCTGCATTGTTATTAACGACAATTATTTCATCGAAAATGTTTAGGCTCTCAAAGTCTTTTATTACTTTTTTTATCGACTCTTTCTCGTTGTAGGTTGGTAGTATCACTGAGAGTTTTTTATTATTTAACATCAAGAAGTCCTCGTGGTTAGTTTACCTTGCTGTAATCGGAGCGATAAATGACAAAATTACCAAAGTTGGCCACGACCTTAGCGTTTTCGTTAAGTATGTTTGCTATGTCTGTATAGTAATCAATTCTATCTTCGCCAATCCCTGTGGTTACGACGTAATATCTAATTTTTCCCTCTTTTAACGTATTTACCAATGTTGGCTCGAGTTTCTTATTAAAGAAAAAGGGATAATTTTCGTAATATTTGTCGTTGACATAAAAGCCAATATCCTTCATAGACCAAATTACTTCATTTTTTTTCGTATTCAGCTTAAGATAATCTATCGTGTCACTCATCCCTTGCTGGCCATAAAGGTATTTGGTCGAGTATGTCGACATGGCCTGTACTCTTGTTATACCTAGCTGAAAACCAATTATTATAAACAAAAAGTATACAAAAAATATCTTTGCAAATTTTGAAGTTTTTCTAAACCAAATGAGTGCGTAGCATGCTATTACTATCAGGCCAAGATATATCAAACCTCCAAAAATGGCATGGTTCTTGAAGTCATTATCCCTAAAATAGACAGTTTCAACGACAAAGGAAAGAAGCAGGATGGCGGCTGCAATGAACATATTAATTTTAACTTTCGAAAAATCTCTTTGATAATAGAAAACGATCGTCATAATCATGAGGCCGAATACAGGGAATGGATATTTGAAAAATCCTCCAAATGGCGCGATAAGGCATAAATAGAAAAGCAAGATTGCCAACCCAAAAAAGGATAGAAGCCTGATAATATTAGTCTCTTTATCTTTTTTTCTATCAAGGTAGATGCCAATGATACTTAGTATATACGCGAATGTAAGTGGAATCGTGAACCAATATATTAGGGTATTAAAGCTATTTGCATTATTTATGACTTTTTCAATCAACGACTGATTGCCAGCAGTGCCCTTGAGAAATGACTGAGCTAGAAATGTGAAGGTGTAGGAAATTGGAAGCGAAACGGCCTTTGTATATAGATAATACGTAACTAAAAAAATCAATGCCCCCAGGGCAGCTATCTTAATTGTCTTAATGGCTGACTTCTTGAGTGAATCCCCACAAATTAATAATAAAATGAAAACGAATCCCGGTAGCATCAGAGGCGTGGTGAGCTTTGCCCAAAGATTTAATGCAAAAATACAACTAAGTATTAATAATTCGTGTTTTTTATTGATGTCGCGCTTCCAATAAAACCTCAGTGATAAATAAACAAATAACAATATTGTAATTGGCAATACTGTTGTATCTATGTCCGGTACTGTGGCGCAAGCAATGGTGTATGGATTGAGCAAGAATAACCCAAGAAATAACACCTCGCCCCACCTATTCTTATAATTAAAAAGCCTGAGAATTTTTATTAACAAATAAGCTGAAATTAGCGTACAAAGTAATCCAAATATACGAACTGTCATTTCGCTAAAACCGAAAGCTCGAATAAATAGAGCTAGTGAGTAAATGTACAAAGGCGGGTGGAATAAACCGGACTGTTTGGGCGTCATTTCGCCCTTGTACCAAACTGGCCTCAGGGTTTGACTGGTAGTCTTTGCAACCGAAGGGAAGTCCATTTCGTCCAAAGTGAATAATTTACCACCCTGTAGGGCTACGAATATTATAAACAGGGAAATAATGGCTATAGCCGTTATTAATATTTTATTTTTTTTCCAGAAGTCCACTACAAATATATTGTCCAAACAAAATTCATATAGGTATTATATATGTTTTTTGCGCTATTTTAAAGGTGGTAAATTATATGGCTGTGACAATAGTAATTTAGCTCGTGAAGTTATTATTTTGGACCTGGTTAGTTCGCTAGAGCACTAAATTTGTTAACGGGGCCAATTGTAGTATATGTGCCGCCAAAGTAGTCAGAGGCCCAATATGTATAAGGGCCTGGTTTATCAATATTTCTTATGCCACTTAAAGTTATGGTTGCTCCCGGACCGACCACCCCGGGGCCAGCCCAAGCGGCGTCGTAGTTATAGCTGCCATAAAACCTAACAGGTATGCCGATTGCATCATAGCTTATGGCATGGGGTTCATTGTTTTTTAATACAGCCGAGAATGTTACATTTTGTCCAGCGTAAACTGTCGTTGGAGTAATAGTTAGCGGTTGAGAAAAGGAAAAGTTTGGGGTATGACTGACAATAGTACTTCCCCAATTGTTATATTGGATGTAGTTGCCCTGGTAGAGAATGCCAATCCAGTAATATTGTGTACCCACCTCTGTAATATTGCGCGATAGTCCCGTAAATGACTTTGTTTCTCCCGCATCGAAATGGACTGGTCCTTGCCAACCGATGTCTCGATTCAGCCCCGTTAGTGAACCAAATCGCCCCACTACGCCTACAGCATCGGTGTCAATGGGAACGGGTAGGGTATTTGTAACTGTAAAAGAAGCCGTCAAGCCTTCTCCCTTTGCGGGGGTCATGTTAGAAAAGTTTATAGCAGACACCTTGAAGTTTGGAGAAGCCGCTAGAGCACTAAATTTGTTAACGGGGCCAATTGTAGTATATGTGCCGCCAAAGTAGTCAGAGGCCCAATATGTATAAGGGCCTGGTTTATCAATATTTCTTATGCCACTTAAAGTTATGGTTGCTCCCGGACCGACCACCCCGGGGCCAGCCCAAGCGGCGTCGTAGTTATAGCTGCCATAAAACCTAACAGGTATGCCGATTGCATCATAGCTTATGGCATGGGGTTCATTGTTTTTTAATACAGCCGAGAATGTTACATTTTGTCCAGCGTAAACTGTCGTTGGAGTAATAGTTAGCGGTTGAGAAAAGGAAAAGTTTGGGGTATGACTGACAATAGTACTTCCCCAATTGTTATATTGGATGTAGTTGCCCTGGTAGAGAATAGCTGGCCACATATAAGTAGCTCCCAAATCCTGAACCGTAGTAGTAAACGTGAATTGTTGAGATGCTCCAGCTTTTATTGTTATGGGGCCCTGCCAACCAAAATCTCTATTTGTTCCCGTATTAATATCCCCGGCCCTCCCTACGGCACCTAACGCATCGAGAGTTACGTCATATGGTAAGTTATTCGTATAGGAAACTTCATACTCAATTTCCTCTCCGCGAGCCGGCGTTGCGTCTGGCTGTAACAAGATACTCACCGATACGCCATTTTCAACTGCCAAAAACGGGTTGAACCAATCAATGAGATATAGATAAAAATTTCGATTTCCGTAAGAGCTGCAACTATCACCGGTTCCAAAGCCTGCGTTAAGAGCAGCTTGGTTGGGCTGATATGGTGTGTAGTCGTACAAAGCGGCGGTTGCTAAGTTTTGTATATCTACGGTTGAGCCTCCGCAAGACGCATTTGGGCTCCACTGTATGTTGTTGTTACCTAAAACAAACGGAGAATACCATGTAGGACTTGAGGTTATAACTGAGTGAAACAGGTCTGAGGCGTTATCTATTTGATTCGTAAAGCCATAGTATGACGAATTACAGTTGGGGGTGCTATCCGGACATCCATAGCCAGTCGCTTTCTGGTACTGAGTTGCAAGTGGCCAGGAATCAGTCACCAGCCCCTGTTCTTTTTGTAACAAAACAATTAATACCTCTGGATTGACCGCATACTGCTGCGAAGCGTTATATATAATTTGGGCTGCAGATAGACCATTCTCGCTATAATTTTTCAGGCATGTATATGGCGGAGCTGACCAACCCTCAAGCGCTGCGTACTGTGCGTGCGTGAGGTCTGGGCGACCAAAGTCAGTTGCGGGTTGTGACCCGTTTGTATCGCATGAAGTCACCTTACTATTTAGAAAATTCTGTATTTGGGTTACATTCATAGAATTGGAGTCAGTCATTACTCCATCAGAAATAATATTTCCGGGGTTAAATCCAACGACGGGTGCAGCGTGTGTTGTATTGGGTAGCCCTAGTACGAATAATATGGAAAAGCACGAGATGGCAAACGCAACTAAGGCAGTCTTTCTAGTTTCTTTACAGACCTGCTTCATCCTAGTCATCGTTATCCTATTTAATCACCACGTCTTGACTAGTTGATCCAGCAAGTGTAGAGCTAGAATACTCTACGAGTATATGCCACGTACCTACAGCCAATCCGGAAACCGGTATATTAAAACCTTGACATGTTGAGGTGCTTGCTAGCGCTTGTGAGCCTGCGGTCTCGGTGATGGTTTGATGCCCCTCTCTAGTTAATTCGAGTGTGCATGTGCCAGCGTCAGCAACGGCGCTAATCAGAGTCCTAACTTGCAAAGTCGATCCATTTAGATTCGCGGCAGTTATTGCTATCTGAACGTTTTTCTTTGTGCTACCGGTGACTGTTTTGGGTGTAGGTGGTGTATCATTATTTGAGCCAGCTTTAGCCTGGGCTCCGGCTTGTTGTTCTTCCTTGGTTGCGGTGGAATAGTTAATGGAACTGTTATCAGCTGAGTTTTTTGTAACCTCCCAGCCGAATAGGTTACCTTTGAAGGCATACACATATAGTAGTGATCCAGCAACTAGTGCCAATACGATAATTAAGCAAAAGACAGTTATTTGTCTTGATATTCTATTTGTTTTTTTTATTTTCATTTTTTTGTTTTTCTTGATAAATTTTATCAATCATTCTTATCGTTTGATAATTATACCAGATTTACGTATGGAGACGCAAATCTGTTGCACTTACTCACTACATCGTAGACACTTCGGCTCGCCGAATAGTTATGCCCATAGTAGCACAGAATTCGGCTGGAGTTTGGTAGTTTAGGGCTTGATGGGGTCTAAAGAAGTGGTAGTCGTTAAGCCATTTGGCTATTTGCTGTTTTCTTTCGTCTAGAGTCATGAGGGTTTTACCTGTATTTGAAAAATACTAGCTTAATAGTCCTAAGAGGTATTCTCCATAACCCGATTTTTTTAGCGGCTTTGCGAGTTCGCATAATTGCTCTTTGGATATAAAACCTTCAGTATAGGCCGCTTCTTCTATACAACCAATTTTTATACCTTGGCGTTCTTCAATAATTTGAACAAATTGGGATGCTTGGTTCATACTGGCGAATGTTCCAGTATCAAGCCATGCCGTGCCTCTGTCGATTAGTGCAACTCTTAACTTTCCCGCACGGAGGTATGCATTATGCAACTCGGTAATTTCTATTTCTCCTCTAGCACTTGGCATGACGTGTTTGGCGTATTCCACAACATCGTTATCGAAAATATATAATCCTGGTATGGCGTAATTTGATTTCGGTTTTTCTGGTTTTTCTTCTATTGAGAGTACGCTTCCGTCAGGCGCGAACTCAACAATTCCGTATCGTTCTGGATCATTTACCTGTTGACCGAAAATAACTCCACCGTCAAGGTCCTGTATGGCTTTTTTCACTTTTCTATCGAAACTGCTTCCGTAAAAGATGTTATCACCCAATATCATCGTTACGCTGTCATCTCCAATAAACTCAGCACCTACGATGAATGCGTCTGCCAGGCCGCGTGGTTTTTCTTGTACTTTATAAGTAAGTTTGCACCCAATATTTTTACCGTCTCCAAGTAGCTGTTCGAATCGCGGCAGGTCTGTCGGTGTTGAGATAATCAAAATCTCATTTATTCCAGCACTAATCAATGTCGAGAGCGGGTAGTATATCATCGGTTTGTCATATATTGGTAATAGTTGTTTGCTTGTCGAAAATGTAATCGGCCAAAGCCTTGTGCCCGAACCACCCGCTAAAATGATGCCTTTCATTTGTTCTCCCTTTCCTTCTTTAGATACTCTTTTAATGATTGTAGCCATTCTGCCGGAACGAATCCCACCCCTTTTATCTTATCAAGGGCGAGGGTGCTTTGTAGTGGGCGTGGAGAAATGTCT
>CAZQGW010000045.1:0-6340 GCA_964593165.1 uncultured Saccharimonas sp. (SeqCode)
CTTTTCACGGCTGACATGTTTGATCCATCAAAAACTCGATTTACATTAGATTTTAATCGTTTAGGTGAATTTGACACTGTTAGAGGTCAAGACAAAGTCAAGGCTTTATCTAGAGTAATGGGCTTTCTTATTACTGCCCCCACCGCAGAAGAGGCTGACGAAAGGCTGCGGTTTAAGGCTTTTAATTTAGGTCATCCTTGGAGCGATTTTTATATAAATGCTAGCGTAGAATTACCAAATGTAAGTCAGTTAAGCGTAGAACAGCTCGTGGCGCAAAAGATGGAGAGTGCGCGACAACCCTTCAAAAGTGTCGGCAGCCGCGTGGATGTAGATATAGACCCCAAGAAGTGGGTGGACCTTTCTTTAAGTGGACACTCAAGCGTACATACACTAGGGGGACACTACCAACCGGGTGCGAAGCGAATAGAGCTTAGCAGCAACAACGTTGAGCAATTTGGAGAGCCTTTGGTTTATCTGATGGGCATCGTGGCCTTAGCTCATGCTGACGAATATATAAAAGAGTAGGTAATCTACCTTATTTATCTGTATTAGGCCCATATGCTCAGCCAAGCTGTTTATGCTTAAGAATTCGTATTTATGTTAGTTCTTTTGTTATACAATGGTTTTATGCAAACAAAAGTTCTTATAGTTGGCGTGGTCAAAAAAGATGGTACTATTCTTATGCGCAAGAAGCCCGACGGCTCTCCTCCATATAAAGAGACCTGGTATATATTTGGTGGCGAAGCGACACCCGGTATTAGCTCAGATAAAGCTATTATTAACGAGGTTCTAGCTAAGTCGGGCGTTACGGTAAAAGTGAAAAATAAGATATCCTGGGATACCGAGGTCAAGATTGATCTTGACGGTATTGAAAAATTCTTCGTTTACCTAGATGTCGAGTGCGAGTACGTTAGTGGAGATATTGTCGTTGGTGAGGGTATTGAAAAAATAGAGTGGGTCAAGCTTGAAGATTTGCCATCGTATGACATCGTTCCGCCATCGCGAATTCTGTTTGAAAAACTTGGCTACTTAAACAAAATTCTTCCTTAAACGCATCCACTAGGTCTAGCCAAATTGTTTACATTTAATAACTCATATTCTGTAAGTTATTTGTTGCATCCATGACAGATGTTTAAGGAGAACGACTGAGAGCATGATGTTATAATCCCTTATATGACAGAGTACGCACATAACATGGATCTGCGATTACCCGAAGAGGTTATACCTCATCGTCCGCCTAGTTTGTATATAACCGGGGTTCAGGAAATTATACCAGGGCAGCTGGTTAGGGGGTTTTGGGTTCCTGACGATTCTCAGTTTTTAGGCCATTTTCCGGAAGAACCAATGCTTATGGGTAAAAAACAAGAAGAGGCACTTTGCCAGCTAGGCTGTTACGCTGCAATGTATGCCAACCCCGGAGAGCTTGCCGTGTCCTTAGTTGGGACTGACCGATCGAGATGGCCGGAGCCCGTCTTTCCAGGCGAAACGCTTGAACTGAACGTCGAGATAATCAACCAACAAAAGCGAATGTTTCAGGGGGTTGGACGAGCGGCAGTGAACGGTGAGATAACTTGTGAACTGGCGATGACCGGGATGATAATGTCTAAGGCGCTGCAGGTGAGAGCATTAAATATGGTGAAAACTCGAAGAAGGTCTTTCTAAATTAGTTTTCCGAAACACGTCCATTAACACCAGCAAAATCGTATAGCACGTTAAAAATCGTACATTTTTTTAACTTCGTCAAAGCTATGATCAAATTTAGAAAAATCAATCGTTTTATACTCTCCCGGAGCATCCCAGAGCACTTCGTCATACCATATCCTTAAAGCTTCCACGAAAATCTTATCTCTAACTAGTAGTGCAACATTGGAACCCGCTTGTCCGGTAGTTTGTGGCAGGGCTAGAATGGCCTCCCGTTGACCGATTACCACATGCAACTGGAGTGGGTTGTGACTAAAGAATTTAATTTTTGCGTTATGCACGTGATTTAACTCACGAATACCATTTAGTTTTTTGTCGGCAGCCTTTGCATGTTCTAACTGATCTGGGTTAGATGAGAATTCGACTCTTTTAAACATTCCGTTAGGATTTTTCTCTAAAAATTGACCCAGTGCTGCTCTGTATGGTATCCAATCATCGCTAAGGGTTAGGTAATGTCCGGGAGGTTTTATTCCCGTGTTTCGGATAATAGCATCGGCGTGTTGTTCTTGTATGAGATCTAAAATAGCTTGGACGATTTGTTTTTCACCGATAACAACTTCGGTTTGTGTTAGTTTACCAAAATTGCTGCGATGACTGCGGTTTTGTTGGCGCTTATACATCCTATAATCTTCGTCGGCCTGTTCAGCTAACTTGATTAAGGTGCTGGGCTCCTCTTTGAAATTGTTTTCTAACAGATCGATCAAACTGTTTACGTCAGCTACAGATATAGGCTTATATTCGCCATATTCGCAATAGCCTAATTCCACCCTGTTAAGCCACTCCCTAGTGCGACCTAACTTTTCAGCCAATTCGGCTATAGTCCAACCCCTATTAAGTCGCGCGCTCCTAATGGCGTCCCCTAGTTTTTTGGCGGCGTTAGCGTTATCATCAGAAATGTTGTTTGGTATGTTCATACACACATTCTGCACAAAAATACACTTAATGTAAATACTATTTTTTATTTAACGCTTCATCGAAATCCTTTCCGGGCATCCATTTATTACACCTCCCGTTATCCCAGCGAAGAAACCCAGATAAATAACCTTCATTTTCGCCGAATTCCAGAATAGTCTCATAGGAGTACGCTGCGTTGAACCAATTTTGTTTGAATAGTAATGTTTTGCGTTTCGAATCAGTCTGCGCAAAATCTTGGTATATGATGATTCCATTCCGCGATAAGTAATCCCGGAAAAGTTTTCTTGCGATTTCTCGTTGTTTCTCCTCGAGCTGATAAAGAACGGTAGAAGCAGTGATAACATCGAACTGTTTTTCTGGCGGGAGCGACGGTATACCTGTTTTAGAAAAATCGCCCAACTTAAATTCTACATTACTAACGGGTTGGGTGTCTAATATGTCATATTCGCTAACTCGCGCCTTGTCGAGTAACTCTGACGGATAAAACGAACAGCTTTTAGCCCATTTTGCAGTGGCCTCGTTGCCCAAGTCGATAATATCCGTCCCCAAACCATAATATAGCGGGGTTTGATCCCCAAGGGCATTATCTATTAGCGACCCTAAGGCGTTGTTAGGGATTTTGTCTTGTTGACCTTCGTACCCAACGTTTTCAAAAGGGAAATCAAGAGCTAGTTTTTTTAATCCGTGATTACGGCTGCATCCAATATCCAGCACGCGAGGAGAATCACCCAAACGATTCCCAAAGAGGCTCATAATGATTTTAAATGCCTTGTAACGCTCAACTACGTTGCTTTGGGGGTTGCGTTCCAATAAATCCTGTCGGATATCGGCGTAGGTAGATTCGTCACCAAGAAGGTTATGAATAGATTCTCTCCACACCTCCTGTTCGTCATAAGCCTGCGGGTAGTCGGGGGTGTCTATTAGTTGTTTCTGAAACGCTCTCAGAATAATATTGGCAGCAAAAGAAGATTTCACATTTGGCCTTTTTTCTGTCATTGCGTCTACTAAGCTTTTAGGTTTTGGTTCTTTGACTATACTAAGCATTGCAAGACTAAATGCACCTATCCTCCTGTCACTTCCGGGCGGGCGTTCAGATTGATTGGTTAACTCTTTGCGTAAACTTTCACACATACTAAAATCCTTACAAGTGGATTTTAGTAATTAACGTCGATGTGACTCAAAGCACATGTGCGCATACGTACAGAAACATCACATCGAGTCACAATGCAAAAATACTTCCTAGGACATACTGCTAAGCCTTAGCAATATTACTAATAATTAGACAAAAGGCCGTGGGCTATTTATATTGTTTATTAGCCTTAGCATGACTTTTGCATTATCAATAGCGTCTTCAAGGGCGTCGTGAGTTAACTCTCTAGTTCGTAAGTTTCGTATGTTCACACTAAGGTCTTTCGAAATGCCTTTATAGAAAGTGTTTAGGTTCGTCGAGCTGTAGCCAAAAGGGTTTTCGTCTAAAAAGTGCCAGAAATACCAACAGACAAACATCCAATCGTAGCCATTGTTATCCGAGACGAATACAGGGTCGTTTGGGGCACTTTTTTTAATCCATGCCTTAAAATTTTGCATAGCTGTTTTTGCGTCCATGGCATTGATCAGGTGTGTATGATCGACTCTGTCTTTTTCAAATTTTTCCGATATTTGCTTTATATTAACTTTAAATGTTTTGTCTAGCCTATCGTCTACTACTACAGCACCGAGTTGTGTCATCGAATAATCTCCCGGAATCGGCCCGTTTGACTCGATATCTACTAGAACGTAAGTCTTCATTATCTGTGATTATATATCAATTTATGAATTTTTGTAGTTTGAGAATCGTAATAAATTCTTTGTATAACCTGTTCACTAACCAGATAAAAAAGCATTGAGCCTTTTTCGGCCGAGGTTTATATATAGCCTATACCCTAATTTCCATAAAGAATTTCTCGTTGAGCTCCGTCATTCCGATTAATTCCGAAACGCCTGGTATCAATCTAATGTTTTTTAAATCATCTTCATCAACCCATAGCGATGACCCGTTTACTGAGTACTTGCGTTTGCAAGTGGCAGAAAAAACGTGAACTAAAATGTCTGAAATCAGAATCTTATCAATGTGAATCTTTAAATAGGCGTCGCCAATATGAGTAAGCTTACCATATGTAACACCGGTTTTTTCCAGGAGCTCTCGTCTTGCAGAGTCCAGGATATTTTTATCTTTATCTGAATGCGTTTTGCCGAGCGGAAGACCGTAGTAGTTTATGTACGGTTGTTTCGTTCTTTTTGTCAATAAAATACTTCCGTCGCTAGTTTTGAGTACGATTGCCGTAGTGATTTTTGGCTGACGGTTTATTTTCATACTGCCGCTGGTGTATTCGACATATTGCAAACCTTTGATGCTGAGCGTGTAGCCTTTGTCTGATTTATCGATATAACCAGATGATATTAATCTGTTCAAATGATACGCATAAAGATTACTGTCAGTTTTTTCTGGACGCATCTGACTATATCTAGCAAACTCCATACGACTTAATACTTTCAATATGGACTTTTGGATGTGATGGTCTATTAACTTTTGCTCAACCATATTTGACTCAAATCATACTTTCTATATTTGTATTTTAACACCGACTACCATGAAGGTGCAAAAACAAATCAAAGGAGGTTTATGGAAATAGTACACTTTACACCCACCAATCAGCTAATTGAACAGATCCGCAGCACCACGATGCTAACGGACAAAACAATTTTTCCATATAAGGATTGTGATATTTGTGCTGAGGATATAGCTATTGACGAAATTCTTCCTACCCAACTATACGTGTTAAAAGAGCATCTGGAGGTTCAAAGGAGATTAAGGGAATCTCTTTACGAGAAGGGCTACGACACACTGCGATTATATGGCAGTGTCTTACTACGGAACTCTGGAAATGTTGCTGTCATGATGCCTCCGATTGTCGAGGATGATTGCGAATTTGGGCCATGTCTTCTTGATGGCACTCACAGAGCTTATCTTGCCAGGCAACTAGGTTTTAAGAGCCTTGGCGTGCTACATATCCACGGTGTACCAAAAGATATGCCGATGATACCACTACCCAACGAGTGGAGTGAAGTAGTTGAATACGAAATAATGCCGTCCGACAAAAGTAAAAAGAAGCGTTATCGTAACCTGCCGGACAAATACAGTCACTACCGTGATTTTTCGCAGATAACAGGGATAGGTAAAGATCCTCGTTCGGAGATGAGCTGGGAGTTACAAAGTGCGTAAAAATATTAAGAAAATTCTATATATAGATTTAGACGGCGTTGTGGTTGATTTTGAAAGTGGAATTGAACAGTTATCTGACGATGATAGTCGAAAGTATAGCGGTAGATACGATGAAGCCCCGGGAATCTTTCGAATTATGAAACCCATACCCGGTGCTATAGATGCGGTTAGACAATTGGCTGGCTATTTTGACGTCTTCATACTATCAACGGCACCTTGGAATAATCATAGCGCCTGGAGTGACAAGGTAGTATGGGTTAAAAAGTACTTTGGCGATAGCGAAGGGTGTGTGCTGTACAAAAAAATGATTCTAACTCACCGCAAGGATTTAAATTATGGCGATATATTAATTGACGACAGGACCAAGAACGGAGCAGGCGAATTTAAGGGGGAGTTGATAAGATTTGGGTCGAAACGTTTTCCAAACTGGGATAGGGTATCTGAATACTTGATTAACAATTG
>CAZQGW010000046.1:0-6244 GCA_964593165.1 uncultured Saccharimonas sp. (SeqCode)
TGATGAATGTCTCGGTGTAGAATGAGGCAATATCCCAAGCGTTTTTGCCCTCGCGTTTTGCGCCCTTCTCAAGCTTATCCTCCCCATCGTCCGCGTCGCTCGTCAGGTGTCCTACGTCGGTAATATTCATAACTCTTTTAACATCAAGGTTATTCGCCATTAAGACCCTGACCAGGGTGTCCCAATATATGTAACTAGCAAGGTTTCCAATATGCGCATAGTCATAGACTGTTGGCCCGCAGGTATATAGTAGAACCTTGCCGGGCGTTTGTGGCACAAACTCGTCTACTTTACCTGATAGTGTGTTGTATAACCTAAGGCGCATCCCTATATCCTCTTATGGCTTTGTCGGTTGCATCTAATAATTCTGGAATAATAGTGTCAATCGATTCGTAAACCCTAAAACCCGCAGCATATTCGTGTCCGCCGCCGCCAAAGAAGCCGGCGATATTTGCCGATATTGGTAGGTTACTGCGAAGCTTGCCGGTCAATCTGCCGTCGGGATAGGTTTTGATAGCAACTCCGACCTCAACGTTTTCGACTAGTCTCATTTCATCCAACACTAACACGCTTGGGTTATATTGGTCGCTATATGTTTGAATCTCTTCCCAGGGTATTCGTATAAGTGCCAACTGGCCATCTAAAAAGTATTCGATTCGCTCGAGCAGTTCACCCTTATATTTCAATATCTCAGGTGATTTCTTCATAAATTCACGGCGATGTTTCTCGATTTTCGAACTGCTGGCGCCAAGCTCCGTTAATTTTCCTGCGATAAAAAATGTTTTCGGACTTACTTTTTGAACTGTAAAACCCAAACTATCACTTAAAATTGCCACCAATAAGTTTTCAGCCGCCTGTTGGTTGATTGCCCAGTTTGACCGTGTTGCCAGTTCGTAAATAATTTCACTGGTTGCTACAGCATCTTCAATCAACGACGTATAGTTGAAGCCTAGTTTTGATTCAGTTGCGTGATGATCGATCATTACTACGGGATGCGACTCAAGGAAACTCCTCGCTCCTGGCGTATCGAGAACTTTCGTTAATAGTACCTCCGCCATCGTATCGACAACGATGGCCAAGTCGCAAGACGTGTCGAATTGAGTCTCGACTCGATCCCAACCTTTTATATATCGCATATATTTTGGAATTCCAACCGGGCAATATAATTTTATTTCTTTTCCAAGATCTCCAAGTATTTCTTCTAGAGCCAAAGCGCTCCCCAAAGAATCACCGTCTGGATTTTCGGCTTGAATTACAATTATTTTCTTAGCATTATCGATTAATTGCTTGACGGTATCGTACATTAAAACAACCTTCTGCCTTCAATGGCATGTGAAAGTGTGATCTGGCCGGCATATTCCAAATCTACCCCAACCGGTATTCCTCGGGCCAATCTGGTCAGCTTAATTTTTATTCCGGCGTCAAGTATGTTTTTTTGCAAAAACAACGCAGTAGACTCACCTTCTACGCTGGCGTTAGTTGCTATTATAACTTCTTCAACCTCGTCTTTTTTAATTCTCGTTATGAGTTCCGGGATATGAAGTTGTTCTGGGCCTACGCCATCAATGGGACTGATTGCCCCACCTAGTACATGGTATGTGCCGTTGAATTGACCGGTCCGTTCCAGTGCGACAATATCCAGCGGTTCCTCGACGACAGCGACAAGCTTTTTATCCCTAGAAGGATCGCTGTACAACGGTGATATTTTCTCTTCGGTATCAATTAATGCAAACGTGATTGGGCAATTTTTAACGCCACTATGAAGTTTCAGTACCGCATCGGAAAGCTTTTTGCTGATATGCTTGTCGCTTCTTAACAAGTAGTAGGCGTAACGTTCTGCCGTACGCGAACCCACACCAGGTAAATTTCCCAGTTCGTCAATTGCGTCGACTAGTGCGGATGGAAGTAGTTGAGTCAATTTTCTACCTAAAAACCTAGATTCCCCAGGCTGCCCATGAGTGGTTTCATTTTTTCTGCAGCGACTTCTTGTGCTTTAGCAAGCCCGTCGCGCAACGCTATTTCCAACCAGTGTTCCAGTTGTTCTATATCGTCTACGTCGACTTGTTCTGGGTCTATCGTGATTTTTTTGACCTTAAGCTCTCCAGTTACCTGAACGACAACCGCGCCGTCCCCCGCTTCGACTTCAACAATTTCTTTTTTTAACTCGTTTTGCGCTTTGCGCAGATTATTCATCATTTTTACTTGGTCAAATGCCATATCTATCTCCTTATTACCTAATTTGTTTCACTTACTAGTATACGTTAACCTGTTATCTTTTTATATACGTAAAATCTATCAGAGTTATTACTCAGTGATGAGGTGATAATTCGATTGATTTCGTATCCGCTGAATTGACTCATCGCTGCCTGCGTAGATAGAAAACTATTGCCGTTTGGTTGGGTTGTTACAGTAAAAGATTTATTATATTTAGCTACGACCTGATAAAAGGCTAACTCACTGTTAGCTACAACCAGATTTTTAGTGTCTTTTGGAATTAGCTGAAGGTCTTTGCTGAAATTCGGGACGACGTTCGGGTTGTAGAGATATCCATATATGTACCTATTTGCTCCAGATGTAACAAGCACGATTACAAGAAGAACCACTGGTATCAAGCCGCCAATTCTGGCATAGGGGTTTCGAGGGAAAAGTTGGTACCAGTGAGCAAGCAAACCGTCAAGACCAAGTGCTAGTAGGACTACTAGTGGTAAAAAAGTAATCGTTGTATAGCCCGGGTTTATTATAATGATTGGTATTAGCAGAACTACCCAAATTGATACGACGTAATTTTTCGCTGTGACTCTGTTTCGTACTACAAAATATGCTCCCAGAGCAATTAGGAGCATAGATCCTAATTCGAAAAATGGAGTTATCATTGTGCCACTGCTACTGTTAACAAATCCGAAGTATTGTGTGCCAAGCGAAGAGAAATTAGCAGTAAAATCCGGTAAATTTAAGGGCAAACCTAGGAATGTAAAGATGAGACTGGGAGCCCTTACGATTGCAATGGTTAACGGTGAAATCAGCAGCAATAGCAATAATGTGCCTATTATCAATCTGGATGCCGATAGCTGCTTAATCACGTAACGTAGGTGTGGGTGCAGAGCGACCGAGCCGAATATAATCAGTAAAATATATATGCTTAACGGCGTATATAGGCTTAGTGCCGCCAATACGAAAAATATAGCCGTCAGTGTTTTCCGGAATTTTTTGTGGCTGGTGATCAAGCTCGCAATCAATATTATCCAAACCGGCCAGAACAAAAATAGTATATCGGGTGTGCCATTTTGAGCAATAAACAGGAACTGACCTGTCGTTATTGCTATAAAAGACGTGAGAATTGCAATGCCCGGTTTTACCCATTGCCTAAGTAATAATACTAATCCCACCGCCGACAAGAATCCCAGTATAATCGAAGGTAATTTTATACTCAGTATTGAAACGCCAAATAATATAAAACACAACTTTTGAATAAGATAGTACGGTAGATTTACCGCGCTCGCTGACCAGAAGTCGTTGTAGTTGACTGAAGCACTTTTAATAACTGATTGGGTTTCCTGGCTAGACAAGCCCCCCGGTAAATACAAACCGGCAAAAATCAGAACCGATATTAATCCTATGGCAAGTAGCCCGTAGCCAATATAATATCGCCACTTGTAAACGAAAAATTCAGTTATTTTAAAATCACCCAATTTCATCAAATCTAATTATATCACGCAAACAGTTCTATTTATGCGTCGTGTTTGCGGTCGAGCGAAGTGAAACGCAATCGTTCAGGATGGAAGTATAGTTCAACTTTTCCGGTAGGGCCGTTACGGTGTTTAGCGATAAATATATCTGTAATATTTTCTCGTTCTGTTTCGGGGTTATAGTACGCTTCACGGTAAATAAACATAACGATATCCGCGTCTTGTTCAACTGAACCAGATTCGCGGAGATCAGCTAGTTGTGGGATTTGCGGACTGCGGGATTCGACTGAGCGGTTTAACTGGCTGAGGGCTATGACTGGCACATTAAGTTCGCGAGCAATTAATTTCAGACCGCGCGATATTTCACCGACGACTTGAACGCGATTATCATTGTTTCCGCTACTACTCCCCTGCATAAGCTGCAAATAGTCAACGATTACTAAGCCCAGCGGTTGCTCGTGGTTGGCTCGTCTGGCTTTGGTTCTCATTTCTAAAACCGATAGACCCGGAGTGTCGTCAATAAATATCGGCGCTTCGGCCAGTTCACCCATCGCTTCCGATAGCTTGCTGAAGTCATCATCTGACAAATTTCCCGTACGGATATTCCAAGCATCCACTCCAGAGGAGTCTGCTAACATGCGGTCAACCAATTGTTCTTTACTCATTTCCAGACTGAAGAATAATACTGGCTGTTTTGCTATGGTTGCGACATTATATGCCAGGTTTGTTACAAGTGTGGTTTTACCCATCGCCGGACGAGATGCCAGAACGATCAGATCGCTACGCTGCAACCCTGCCGTCATAGTGTCAAGATCGCGATACCCGGTTCGAACGCCACGAAGTGCGCCTTTATTGCGATGTAGTTCTTCCATGCGATCGAAGCTTTCAGTTAAGATACTTTCAATGCTAACTATGTCTTGTTTTAAGGATTGGTCACTGACTGAAAATAATTCCGACTCAGCTTTTTCCAGTAACTCCTGAGTAGAGGTTTCTTCGTTGTAACCCAGTTCCGAAATATCACTACTAGCCTTGATTAGTCTTCGTCTAACAGCTTTTTGCGCGACAATTTCCGCATAAGTTTCGGCATGTGCCGAGGTCGGGACGTAATTGGTTAGATCCGTTAAGTACGCAGAACCACCGATAATGTCTAGCTCTTTTTTACGCTTCAGCTCGTCAGTCAATGTTAGTAGATCAACTGGGTTGTGCTTCTCGTATAAACTCATCATAGCACTGAAAATCGTGCTGTGACGTTTTTCGTAAAAATCTTTGGTGGTTACGTGTTCGGAAACGTCAGCCAGAGTTTCTTCGTCAATTAAAACAGCGCCAAGCAGACTTTTCTCAGCGTCGATATTTTGTGGCGGAACTTTCCCCGCTATTACTTCCTTGTTAGCCATTAATTCTGTTGCTTAAATGGACTCAATCGAGACCTCTTCTCCCCCACCCATAATAACAGCAACAGCTGCAGCCTGGGAATCCTTAGGTGGAAGAGCTGTGGGAATCGTGTGTATATCAAGTACATAAATACCGATTTCTTGTAGACACTTCGAAAGCAATGCACTGTACTTTGTATCGTCAAGTTTTTTCTTATGGAATTTGTTGTTCGTGTAAATAGTTAAAATATCATTATCGATTTCATAACCGCAATTTGACAGGACGCAGTATAACGCGATGTGATTCTTGCGCGTGTAGTCTAGAAGTTTAGACCAGTCAAAAACATTTTCTTTAGCGTTTCCGGTCATATGATTTGATTTTACTTTCTTGGCTTTCGGTGCGGCTTCCTTAGCTAAGCCTTCATTTGAGCTGCTGTTTTGTGTCGTGCTATTCGACTGCTCCAGTGTTCCATTTTGTTTCAGATCAGGTTCTATGTCGTGCGGTTTGTCTTCGACAGCTTTCTTTTCAAGCTCCTCGATTGATGCGCTGAACTCGTGCGGACGTGATAGCAGAGCTGCCGTTTTTATTGATGGTTTTGGCAAAGTTGCCATGCCGAGCACGCTCAGGAGCTTGAGTTGCGGTTGAGGGCTTTTGGCTACATCAATTAATGAATCAAGTAGCGGTAGTAGCTGAGGTTTTTCTGCCAGATGCTCACTTATATTGTTAGTTAATTGGTTTACTATTGTCGTGGTGTCGACCCCTTCGTCAAAAGTCCGATCCAGTAATTTTATGACCTTGTCTAAATCACGTGACTCAACGGCATCCAAGATTTGATCAATCGTGTCCGTTGGGGCAAGGCCTAGCATATCTTCAATTAACTTTACTGATATCGATTTTGACTCAGAATCGACCAGACTAGACAGTTGGTCTAATAGACTAATGCTATCCCTAAAGCTTCCGTCGCTACGAATAGCGATGAGTTTTAAGGCGTCATCGGAAATATTAATCCCTTCTTCTTTTGCAATATGAGACAGATGTTCAACTGCATCTTCAACCCTGATGGGTCGAAAACTGAATCTTTGGACGCGGCTGATTATCGTTGCCGGCAATTTTTCGACATTTGTCGTTGCTAGGATAAAGATCACGTGCTCCGGTGGTTCTTCTAGAGTTTTCAGTAATGCATTAAA
>CAZQGW010000047.1:0-6233 GCA_964593165.1 uncultured Saccharimonas sp. (SeqCode)
TCTCTTTATCCTTAAATTCTAGGAAATCGCCCGATAAAGCTCCGTTATATTGTTTATCATCCCATCGTTTTATTATGGCATCATACCAGGTTTCCTTATATTCATAATTCAATTGTTCAATAGTGTCATTATCATGAATAAGTTCTATGTTCGGCTTAAGATCGAAAGCTGTTGCACCCTCGGCTTCAAACCACTGCTTAAAACGATTGCGGTAATATAGCTTGCCTCTTAGGATATTGTAGAAGTTTTCTCCTATTTTATACTGTCCGTTTTTTTTGATAAACCCACTTCTCAAAACAGGCATCATACATGGTTTGCAAAATATGTTTATCTCCAAAATTTTCATCAAACAAGTGTTCCCAGGCGTTGGTGAAGGTCTGGAAGCCAGCATCCTCAACGATAAGTTTAATCCAATCCTGAATATTAAATATGTGTCTACAGGCATAGTAGAGATAATCGTCGTCCGGGTTTTTTAACCGCTCTTGCATCTCATGAATATCATTAATCAAGAATTCACTAAAAACCTGAAAATCTATCGTGGTAGACCAATCTAAGTTTGATTTGTTTATGTTATTTTTTGTAAAAATGGCACCAAAGTCTTTGAATAACTCCGTAAGCTCTATGTCGTCGTGTTCTATTGTTGATTGATTAGGCATGTTAGCATTATAAAGTATAGGTATCTTTTTGTTCAATTCCGGAAGGGGCATAAAATTACTTTTTCAAATCTTATACACTCTCCCTTTTACGAAAAATTAAATAAACCATGTCCTCATAAATATTTAACTCTTCGTTTTGAGGTGGCCAATTAATTATCAGATGGATTCCGTTGACCTTCATTATAGTTATCGGTTGAAAATATTTAAGAAGTTCTATCACCCATTTATTTTTTGCCTTTTCGCTACAGTCCAGTTGTGCCTCAATTCCGTTATCGATGAAGAAGCTGCTTGAGTAGCCATGTACTAATAACCCGCCCTTGTTTAAGTAATTATAGTCATCAGAGAAGTTTTCAGATTTGGTCCCGCCAAAACTTGTTACAATATCGAATTGGCCATTCGGCTTTATTATTCTAGGCAAATCTACAACATCCGACTTGACGTCGCAATGAGTATTCATTTCAGAATTGTCGACGCCCGTAACGCGAGTTTCTGTATGGTTCTGTTTAGAAAATTGTTTTATTGAGTTCGTACCGCAAAATAGATCAAGAACTTTTTTCTTACGTAGTATGGGTTCGAATAAATACAAAAAGGCATAATTAGATTCTAGTTTATGGATTCTCTCAGTTCTATCGGTTTTAATTGAAATTATTTCTATTTGATTTTTCTGTTCTGGACATTTGTAGAGAATATCTATCAATTCCTTTTGAATTTTTTTCTCATTTTCATCTGTTTTGACCATGCTTTAACTATATCATTGATAAACAGACGGAGTTTTAATTTAACGTAAACGTTTGGCGGAGAGAACAGGATTCGAACCTGCGGTACGGTTGCCCGCACATACGCTTTCCAAGCGCACCTATTCAACCACTCTAGCATCTCTCCGTACGTAACAATTATAACAGTTGTTATTTTAACTTTATAATCATGTTGCAGTATCCATAAAATACTCGCATAATATGTATAATGGCCATCACCACAAAAAAAACACCGGTCATAAAGCTGCGAGATCTCAAAAAGAGATTTGGGATTGGTGATGCCGAGACTTATGCCCTAAACGGGGTTGACCTAACAATAAATAATGGCGAGTTTGTCGCAATTATGGGACCAAGCGGTTGTGGCAAGACCACACTATTAAATATTGTTGGTCTATTAGATCACGCCTATTTTGGAGAATATGACCTCGATGGTAAGCCAGTCGATTCAATTCCTAGACGTAGACAAGCTTTTCTTCGAAGTAAACAAATCGGCTATATTTTCCAGAATTTCAATCTTGTACCAAGGCTTAATATTATTGAAAACGTAGCCCTCCCTTTAACATATAGCGGCGTTCCGAAGATAAAAGGCTTGATAATAGCCAGCGATATATTAAAGATATTTCATCTGAACGAACGCGAATATTATATGCCTCATCAACTTTCTGGAGGCCAAACGCAAAGAGTTGCAATCGCCAGAGCGTTAGTTAATAAACCAACAATAATACTGGCAGACGAACCGACGGGAAACCTGGACTCCAGGTCCAGCCATATTATCATGGAGGAACTGTCGCAGCTTCACAAGGATGGTAATACGATTATTCTAGTGACTCATAACCCAAACCTAACGACCTATGCCAGCCGCGTAATCACCATGTTGGACGGAAAGATTGACACCGATTCGAAACCAGAGAAACCAAGCCAAAAAACAACAAAAGTGAAAAAGCCGAAGAAAAAATTGGTTGCGAAAACAAGAAGAAGGAAAAAATAATGCGGCTACTTGTGATAAACCATATACACAATGCTCAACAATCGCTTCGAAGTAGCCGTGTTCGTAGCGCGCTGACCATGTTGGGTGTAACTATAGGCGTTGCCAGTGTTACCGCAATCCTAGCACTCGGTGGTGGCGCCGGAGTTGTTATTAACAATCAAATTAATAAGTTGGGTGGAAATATAGCTGTTGTGCGCCCAGGTACAAACGTGAACCCTATTAATAACATTACCCAACCGCAAAATAATCAGGGCTATGCCACTAGTAGCCTGTCGCAGTCGGACGTTGAACAATTAAGTGGTATTGAGCATGTTAGCTCGGTAGCTCCTCTGATGATTCTAAGCGGAACGATTAAAGGCGCCTCAACGGCTCCGTCCGATTCTACAATCCTGGCAACAACGCCCGATCTGGCAAATATTTCTAATTTGCAACTCAGAGAGGGACAATTTTTAGGTCAAGATGTTGATGAAAATTCTGCAGTAATCGGACAACAATTATCTATAGACCTCTTTGGAACTGAGTCTTCCTTGGGCGGACAAATGACGATTCGTGGCCAAAAATTCATAGTTGTTGGCGTTTTAAGACTGACGAACGACCCGATAAACTATAATTCAATTGATTTCGACAACACGGCCATCATTAATTATTCCATGGGCGAGAAACTGAACAGAAATAACTCCCAGATTCAACAAATTGATATCCGTGCCGATTCGATAAATAACCTTAATCAAGTCGTTACAGATATGAACAAAGTCCTGTTAAAAAATCATGGCGGAGAAAAGGATTTTTCGGTTCTTGTCGGCAAACAGATATCTCAACCGACGAACCAACTGTTTTATTCGATTGCTGATGTCACAGCAGCGATTGCGGCGATTTCCTTATTCGTTGGCGGAATTGGAATCATGAACATTATGCTAGTTACTGTCGCCGAACGAACTCGCGAAATCGGTATTAGAAAGGCGCTTGGCGCCAGCAATACCGACATCATGTACCAATTTCTGATTGAATCGTTAGCTATCAGCATAATAGGCGGCATTGTCGGTTACGTCGCAGGCTACGCCATCGCGTTTACTGTTAGTGAGTTCCTAGTGTTCACACCAGTCATTTCCTGGCATGTTGCCTTCATTGCGATGGCGATTTCGATTATAATGGGCACGGTCTTTGGTTTATATCCTGCAATCAGGGCTGCCCGAAGCGACCCTATCGAATCATTGAATCGACACAGTTAAATCTGAGCTAATTCTATTTTTAGTTTTTCAATAAGCTGGACTGGCACTGGGTTTACGTTGTTAAGAATCGCAACATAGATACTGACAAAATCTGCCAAAATACAACCCCATAGCAATTGTTCAATAACCGATTCGCCAACTAAATTAATTACCGTTGACTTCGGTCTTAGCCCACTCAGCAGGCGATCAGAAATCTCAAAACGTTTTAATATTCTTGGATGCTCAAAACTACTGACAATATCAAAAACAGCGTATGGCTTTTCGACCGGATGAGACGACCAACCGATAAATTCGTTATGATCAAATTCGGGCAGCTCATTCCAAAAGGCGACGTTTTTGGCATTCTCATTAAAGCTAATCTTCCACTTATACGCTAGCGGCGCTGTTAGCGTTCCACCGTAAAAGACAGCTGTTTTACCTACAGCCTGCAAAGCCAGTTGTTTCGCATAGTTGTCGTTCGTTGGCACGTCGCTAGCCCAATTTAAACTCTCTTTTTGCAACCATTCGGATTTCTCAGAGATTTCGTCAAGTTTGTCACTTGAAATCAACTTGAAATTAGCTAGTAGCGCCACTAATGACCGCAGGCTATAAATTACAGCCATTCGAGGCTGCATACCTGAGGGCAATAGCGCAAACGCAGTCTGGTTTTGTTGGGCATGCTCGACTAGTTTCCCGCCAGACGAAATAATTGCAACCTGTGCACCTTTTGATTCGGCTTGGTCTAAACAACTACGCGCCTCCTCGGTGTTGCCGGAATAACTACTGACAATAACAAGTGTGTCTTTATCGACGTAAGCTGGCAGATCATAGGTTCTTATAATTTCAAAAGGTTCAGGAAACTCGGATTTGAGCCAAGACTTGGCCATCAGGGCGGCTAAGGCTGATCCTCCCATACCCGCAACCACGACGTTATAAATCTGTCTACCGTCATGTTCTATATTTTGCAAATTAACCTGAAAATTCGCCTGTTGGTACTGTGATTTTGCAATTTCCAGGGCTCCGTTCGGGTCGCGTTGTTTTAGCACATTTGCATCATCTAGCATAAGCTCCTCTTTCTTGCTGATATATACGTATCTATGATACAGTATTTATAGAATAAGTATAAGCATTAAAATCAGGGGTGGGAAATGGACGAAACACAACCGAATACAACTAAACCAATCAGTGACGACCAAGAACTGGCTAAGGTTTTAGCCGGCGTGTCACAAGAATCAAATAACCTGGACTTTGAAGAAACGCCCGTAGCTAATCCGGCTGTTGCACAAGTTGCCGCTCCAGTTCCGGAACCGGTCGTAACCCCTCCGACTATCGATAACTCCTTCACTCCGGATCCTGCTCCAGAAGTTACGCCAGACCCGGAATCGGGCGATCTAGACGATATCAAAAAGAATGCTTTATCAGAGCTTAGGCCCCTGGTTGATAAGCTTGACCTTGAGCCGAATGAGAAATTTGATACATATCTTCTTTTAATTCGCAGCACTGACGACAAATCACTTATTGCTCCAGCGCATGAAGCAGCTAAAAATATAACAGACGAGACCAAACGTGCCCAAGCGCTATTAGACATTGTCAAAGAAATCGACTATCTGTCGGCGCCTCAACAGTCGTCCATTTAGAATTTCTATTTTATTGATTTGCGATTACAATAGAGACCAAGATGAGTGTTCGCTTTGCTACGCAATCAGAAATCGAGGATTGGGATAATTTAATCCTGTCTAACCCTGACAAGGGCAATGTTTTTAGTAGTTATGAGTTCGCAATGCAAAAAGAGACCGGTGGCTATAAGGCACGTTTTGTTATTATTGATGACTTGGCAGTAACCGTCCTTGAAAAGAATGCCAACCTACTTGGTAAATTCTGGTACTTGCCAAAGGGTCCTGAAGTTACCTCCTTCAAACAGCTCTGGCCGGTGCTACAAGAACTCGGTCCATTCGCAAAACAAAACGGCGCATTCGGAGTCCGCATTGAACCAGAACTAAGTCGCAGCGAACAGCCAACACTTACTAGGCATGGATTAATCAAATCAAAACCGATTATCCCCAACCCTTCGACCATTACCCTAGACATTAAAGACGATTTAGACACAGTTCTGATGCGACTTCCACAAAAAGGTCGCCACGCCATCCGACGGGCTGAACGTGACGGGGTAGTAATCAAGCAGGTCAGTACAAGCGAAAAGAACTGTCAGATTATGTACGAAATGTTGTTAGAGACCGCTAAAGGTAGATTTGGTGTTCGAGGTTACGATTATTTCCAAACCTTTTGGCGACGCTTCGAATCAGCCGGTATGGGACAACTTTTCTTCGCATATTATGATGACGAGATTGTTGCAGGTGCATACGCTTTGATTTTCGGCACAAAAAGTACATATAAAGATGGCGCAAGCGTCCATACTCGTTCAGTGTACGGAGCCAGCCATCTGCTGCAGTGGCATGTCATTCAGTGGGCGAAGTCACACGGCGCTCTGGTTCATGATTTTTGCGGCTCCCCACCGAGCGACGAGATTAACAATCCTGATCACAAACATTATGGCATTGGTCTTTTCAAAACCGCATTCAATAAAACCGTCACCGATTATGTCGGCTGCTACGATCTAGTAATCAAC
>CAZQGW010000048.1:0-6051 GCA_964593165.1 uncultured Saccharimonas sp. (SeqCode)
ATATATAACAACGCAAAGTTCTAAGTGCGGATATATCATCTACTTAATATAGTCTCGAAGTACGCCTACTATTGCTGCCAAACATAAGCACTTCAATCAGTGCTATTTTGATTATGCTTGTCCACAAGCTTAGCCGGCTCTATACTGGGAATATATTTAGGAGGATTTATGCACGCAGACGAATTATTACTTGAAGAATTAGACGTTAGTCGCGCCAAAGCGAGAGAAAAGGCTTTTGAAGAAACGGAAGAGGGCAAGGCGGAACGAAAAGAGAAAGAAACAGCTTTGCGAGATATCAAACGCAGGGCTAATATGGTACACAGAAAGATGAATCCAGGCTGTCACAAGGAATATGCCACGATAGACTGGCTGAGTCTGGGTGATGATGATGAACGCGATGATGTTGAGATATTAATTAAAGCCCATGCGCGTCCCGATTTAGCCCTTGCTATTGATATGCGGCTACGGGCCAAGGATCAGCCTGGGGCACAAGCAGACGAGTCGTTGGTTATGATTTTTTATCCTAATCTGGTCCAGGACAGATATGGAAACGAGATTACACCAGACCACGAGCAATGGCGCGATGTATTTGAGATTATCTCGGCACTAGAGGACAGTCTTGGCATTGAACGCCCCATAGTCGATAAGGTCGACGAAGCAGCAGGTTCGGAAAAAACTATGGCGGATGTAATTAGAGACTAGGACAAACTTAGGGAATATTTTGACGAAGAGGAAGCTAAACGCAAAACTAACTAGCTAGTAGTTTAGTGTTTGAAAACAAAAAAACCCGGAATGCAACGACATACACTAGCCAAGTTACTTATGCTAAGTAAATTAAATTCTAATAAAGCATATTTATTTGTCAAATTGTTTTAATGTACGCTATACTCTCGTTTATATATGGCAAAAGAAAGTAAATCGACAGACGCTCAAAGTAGCTATGCTGAAATTGTTAATGAATTATTTGATGTCGGATCTGAGCTATTATGGGATACTAAAGAATCAGCATCTTTTAATCTTTGGCTAGGACAACCGTTCACTTATACGGTTAAATCGATTCCGCGCCAATGGCCTGGTTCTTTCATCTACCTATTAACAGGGTGTGACAAACGAGCAAGACAAGATGCTTTAGCCTTGGCCTCTATATGGAATTTGTTTTATATTCATGATGATATAGAAGACAATAAAACGACTAGATATGGTCAAAAAACAGCACTTGAAATTTTTGACAGGGAAGACTGTCGCCGAACCTGGGAAAAAGCGATCTCTACGATTCCAAAAGGAAAAAATGCATTATCTAATAAGGACCGAGAAGAATATTGGCTTAAGACATTGAATAATATAGAGCAACTTCAAAAAAAGCGACACCTAAGCGGGATACTAGACCTAGATACATATTCTGAGCAAAGTACTGAAAGGCTACTATTTATCCGAAAGTGGTGGCAGCGAGCAGCCATCGCATCCGGAGATAAAGTTTTAGCTAATTTCATTTCAAAACATGCCAGGTTATGCTCGCTATCTGCTCAGATTCGTAACGATATCAAAAATACTACCCAAAGAGAAGGCAAACAGGGTGGGGCGATTTTTTCCGACTTTAGCGATGCGCGTTCAACCTTCGTAACGATACTAACGCTCGAGAGAGCCTCGTTAGATGAGCAGAATTGGATACGCGACAATATTTGGGGATCTAAAAAACCACTCTCAAAGGATGAAATCGCTGGTATTTTATCAATTTGCCAAAAATATCATGTTCTTGATAACTTGATCGGCCAACTTATCAAAAATATTGAAATAATTGAAAAAGCCGTTGATACATCCAAGTTATCGAAAGCCCAAAAAGCAATTTGGAAAGCTCACATATATAGAACATATAAGACTCACGTCATGCAGGATGACAAAAATACTTTGGAAATAGAAAAGATTAATTTATGCGAAGCTATATCCACTATCCCAATCAACAAATACCTCTTGAAACACATCAACTAGTCACGACCACAGGTAGGTTTCCCCCAGCTTGTTTTGTCGTAATTACTAGCGTTAAGGTCCGACATTTTAGGTTGCAAAGGTTGTGAACTATTACGACGGGCTTGACTAATCAAACAATTATTGTAATAATATCGTTTAGCGTTGTCTGTTTAGCCTATTGAGTGCTCAAAACGATCAGGAGGACAGAATAGTGCCACTGAATTTGAACATGGGGTCAAAACCGGACGGTGTGAGTATCAGCGCCTGGTCCGGGTCTGACTTCGGACAGTCAGGCATTCGGCTTGGCAGCCGTGAGATGAGTCTTGAGAGCTTCCTCACTATGGCTTGGTGTGTCCTGAAGCCGTCTGGCTGCGTTGTCGACGGGACGAACACCGACGCACGCCGGAGTTTGGCCAAGAACCTGAAGTCGTTGCAGCCAATCGAGGGTCGGAACGCCCACAACGACGCGTCGGCCAAACGTCTGGGTCATGTCCGGGGAGTATGGAATTACTACTTCCGCATGGATACACCCATCGTCGTCAAGTTCGATGACTGCTCGATCACCGAGGCCGACTTCGTCTACGCGCTCGAGTACGTGCTCACAAGCACCGACCTCGAGCCGGGTGATCCGCGTCCCGCCTTCGTCAAGATTCTGGCAAGCGAGATGGCCGCGGCCTATCAACCGGACGACTGAGGTCGCACGACAACACCAAGCCCAGAGCGCTTCCACGCCTCTGGCACCGGCCGCCCTTCGGGGCGGCCTTTTCATACTGACGATATTCTCGATTGTCTGATATTATTTAAGAATGAACGACATAACATGTTATAAGAAGTATCTATTCGTATTTGCTCATCCGGACGATGAGGTATATTGTTGCGGTTTAATGCACCAATTGATAGCAAACAAAAAAGGCGTCGGCGTAGCATATATCACTAGCGGAGACGCTGGAGTTAACGCTAGCTCCAGAGAAGATGAAATCCTAAGCTCAATGCAGGCTATTGGCATTAATAAAGAGAACATTCATCTGCTTCGCTTCCCAGAAAAAGCCGTGTTAAGTAGCTTTGGTGAGATTTCGGATAGCTTAAGAAAACTTGCACAAAGTCTTAAGCCCGATTGTATTGTCGGTATGGATTATGAGGGGGGACACGAAGGTCACGATAGCGCGAGTTTTTTGACCTACAAACTGGCTCAATCCCTAAAAACAGAACATTTTGTATTCTCCGTATACCATAGTCGTAATAATCAGCGATATGCCGGGGATTTTCTACCAACCCACAAAGCTACGGATGTTATCAAGTTAAGTACTGATGATATTGGCATTAAGATTAAAGTGCTTGAAGCTCATCGTGGTCAAATCGGTCATTTCTTGCATTTACAAAGGCTTAACCCGGAATATTTCAAGTTAATATTCTCACGAGAAGTGTTCATGAAAGTTAAAGAACAATTAGATTACTCTAAGAAGCCGACAGACGAGATTGGATATGAATCCCATTCTAACGGATTCAAGTATGAAAATTTTAAAAAAGCAGTGAGGACTTTGGATGAGTGAACAAGCAGTCAGGGTTGAAAGGCTAGTAGATTATAGCGATAGAGCAGCCGCTGGAATAGGAGAACTAATGCCGGATTTAAGCGACCGACTTAGTGACGATCCCATTCCAGAAGAGCGACTAAGAGCAATCATCGAATCTCCTGATAGAGATCAATTTGTTGCATATATGCATTCAAAGATAGTTGGCGCAGCAACGCTTAATCTGATCGTTGGAACGGTTGGTAAAAAAGCTTGGCTTGAAGACTTCGTAACAAGTTCAGCGGAGGACGTTAGGGGCGCAGGTGTTGGCCATAGTATTTGGTTAGAACTTCTGGAATGGTGTAGAGAACGTGATGTAGAAAACTTAAGTTTTACCTCCAACCCAGCTCGAAATGAAGCGCATAGATTTTATCTTAGACAAGGAGCTAAGATGATTGATACCGATGTTTTCAAGGTTGAAATCGATGCTGCTGGACGAAAACTAGACCCGTAAAATTGCCATAGTACTCATTCCATTTTAGATACATCACACATTACCTTAGCGAAACAAGTTACGCCACATTAGTAATACGCACTGCTCTAATTTTGTTATTTAATGACACATGCTTAATCGACTATTAATCAGGGTTAGTCAACCTTGTTTCTGTTATCATTGGGATATGAAGCTATTCCTGTCATCACTGGCAATATCGGATAAACAGCTACCGGAATTTACTAAATTGGTTGGTAAGCCGGCTGCAGAAATTAAAATCACTCTAATAGAAAACGCAGCCGATCCACATCCCGAAAACAAATGGGTGTTAGAAAATCGAAATAAATTTTTAGCTCACGGCTTTAAGATAGATTTATTGGATCTCAAAAAATACCAAGCAAACAACAAGGGTTTATTCGAACGACTCGAAAATTCTGATGTTATTCGGCTAGGCGGTGGCAATACTTATTTCCTACGCTTCATACTAAGACAGACCAAGGCCGATAAGATGATCAAACAGTTAGTCAATGATGGCAAAGTATTCGGAGGTGACAGCGCCGGCGCGATAATGGCAGGTCCTACTATTGAATACTTTCAAGATTCGGACTTCCCCAAAACAATTCCCACTAAAGACCTGGATGGACTTAAATTAATTGATACGGTTGTTATTCCGCATTGGGGTAGTGAGAAATACGATAAGGCGAGCAAAACAGTCGAACAAAAACTTAAAAAAGCTGGTTATAAGACGGTTAAAATAACGGACGAGCAAGTTTTTGTTCTTGATGACGACAAGCAATTGATCATTTCCTAAGTTGTTGCGAATTGATCCAATAAGCGGTGCATATGTGCTCGTGATAGATAAAGAGCAACGTGCATACAATTGACAAAGATTAACAAATGTGATAGTATATTACAGATTCTCTTGCTAAGAAGCTAAGATAGTTCCTCCGAGTAAAGGACAAGCAATGCCTCAAACGATTGAAAGTCAGGCCTACCTGGTCCAGTGTCCTAACGGGCACGTTCACGAGGTCAGGCCGGGCACTAGGCTCGCGAAGGCCTGCAAATCCCACGTGGCGCGTGGTAATCTCGATGCGCTCATGCTGGCCAGGCAAGAGTGCCCCGCCTGCATCGAAGATGAACGCGACCGCAGCCGGCACAACGCACACATGTGCGAAATGTGCGGATGCGTCATGGCGGTTCGCTGTGAAGGAATCTGCGGCATGGCTGCGGACATCGCGGACAGTCCGTACGATGACCAGATCGGTCGACAGCTGTAAGCTGGGCTAAGAACATCCCCAGTTAACGCAAGAGGACTACGGCCCGTCAGTATCCCTTTCCGGGAAACTGGCGGGCCTAGTTAATTTCTATTTCACTTGCAAATAGATAAACTGTCTCTGTTTTTTGGTATGATTGTACTATGAGCAAACTTTATTTAGTCACTGGTATCTCTGGTTCTGGAAAGACGACAACAGCACGACACTTACAGCAGCGCGGCGAAGTGGCCCTAGATAGCAAACTAAACCACGGGCTCTATCAGTTCATGGACAGTAATGGTAAGACAGCAGATTCTGTGCATCTGCCGGACGAAGAATGGCGAAAAAAATACAAATGGCAACTAAACGAAAAGGTGCTGGATCAGTTATTGAAACAACACTCAAAAGCTGAAAGAATTTTCCTATGCGGGAGAGCTAATATATTCCAATACTGGGATAAAGCCGATAAGGTTTTTTTGTTGAAAGTGGACGCCCCAACTTTGTTACAAAGACTGAACAGCGAGACTCGTGACAATTTGTTTGCTAAAGACGCCGCTACTCAAAATCAACTTATAGATTCGCTTGAAGAAACACAAGACAGAATTACCAAGCGCGGTGCAATAGTAATTGATGCTACTTTGCCAATAAGCGAAGTAGTCGAACTGATCTTGAAAAACTAGACATAATTAAGCTAATAACGAAGGAGTAAGTTATGGACGATAATGAACGAATTGTAATTCACGGCTGTCTGGCGGCTGTATTAAAGGCATTGGTAGAGAAAAACGTTATAACAAATGATGAACTTAATCAGTATATTATTGAAGCCGAAAAA
>CAZQGW010000049.1:0-1683 GCA_964593165.1 uncultured Saccharimonas sp. (SeqCode)
GAAATGTCTGATTTACCCGCATAATACTCATTTGTTGAAACTCCGTTGATTTCAGTTCTGCTGTGTCCTAATAACTCGTATATTTCTGCGGCAATATCTGCCCAGCTGGTCGATTCGCCGTCGCCGGATAAGTTATAGACACCATACGAGGCGTGACTTCCTAGCAGATATTTGATGCACCGAGCTAGGTCATCTGCGAAGGTTAGACGGCCAATCTGATCATTAACCACGTTGGGCTGAACTCCTTTTTCAGCCAAGCTCTTCATAACCCGGACAAAGTTATTACCATCACCGATTAGCCAACTGACTCTAACAATATAGTGTTTTGGAGTAATTGAAGCGGCTATATCTCCAGCGGCTTTAGCCTGAGCGTAGACGCCAAGTGGACTAAGTCGTTCGTTTTCGGAATGAATGGTTTCAATGCCGTCAAAAACATAATCGCTTGATATGTGAACTAGGGTTAGATTGTATTTGGTGGCAATTATACTTAGATTAGCAACAGCCTGCGCGTTTAGTCTCCAGGCGTCCTTCCTGCCCTCGTTGGTTTCAGCCTTGTCGACGGCCGTGTAACCAGCAGCGTTTATTATTGTGTCGTACTGATTCCAGTCGCGGTCTTCTTCGAGGCTCGGACTCGTAATATCTAGTTGTTTATAGTCGGTAAACTCAGCATTGGGGAATTCAACTTGCAAAGCCCGGCCCAACTGTCCATTTGAGCCGGTAATTAAAATCTTTTTAGCCATTTTTTGGTTCCCAAATTTCTGGCAGCACGCAATCCCACGTGAATTTAAACTCATCTCCGGCGTCATAAATTTCGGTCTGGAAATTTACAACTATCGTTTCTGGCATGCTCAATGACTTCCAGCCATGAAGAATACCTATCGGTATTTTAATTAATCTTTGCTGGTCTCGGCCTAAAATAATTGAATTTGCTTTACCGAAAGTCGGGGAGTCTTCGCGAACATCTATCAAGCAAACCTGAAGTTTGCCACGGGTGACGGTAAATTGGTCTGTATGTATCGCATGAAGATGCCAGCACTTAGTTACGCCGTAGTCGGTCGCGCTTTGATAACAGTGTTTCGGTTGCATTAAATTATCTGTTTCAATCCACGGCTGACTCCATAGCTCTATGACGTCGCCCCTACCGTCAACAATCGGCTTCAGATTTTTTACTACCACACCCTCGATCAGCTCTTTAGATATTTCTAATTTTTGTGATTTTAACCAATTTTCCGTAACTTCGTTGACTTTCATAGTAACATCTCCTTGATTTATTATTGACCCTTTTCAGCATAAGCGGCTTCGACTTTAGCTTTCTCGTTTTTCCACCAAGCGTCATGCTGAGTATACCAACCAATAGTAGCCTGAAGGCCTTCGCGAAGGTTGGTATATTTTGGTAGCCAGCCTAAGTTAGTGCGGAGCTTCGAGCTGTCAATGGCATAGCGCATGTCATGCCCGGGACGGTCATTAACGTGTTCGTAGGCTGATTTATCTTTGCCCATCAGTTCAAGAATAGTTTCCAAGACGTATTTATTGTTTTCCTCGCCGTTAGCGCCAATTAAATACAGTTCACCGATTTTACCTTTGTCTAGGATGGTGTGAACGGCGCTATTGTGGTCGTCAACGTGGATCCAATCACGCACATTTTCACCTGCGCCGTAAAGCTTAGGAGAAATGTCACTGAGA
>CAZQGW010000049.1:1693-5915 GCA_964593165.1 uncultured Saccharimonas sp. (SeqCode)
TGTTGGTTATCTGGCGTGGGATAAATTTTTCAATGTGTTGATATGGCCCGTAGTTGTTCGAACAGTTTGAAAGTGTAGCCTTAATGCCGAAACTGCGAACCCAAGCCTTAACTAGCATATCGGAACTGGCTTTGGCGCTGGAATAGGGGCTAGAGGGGTTATATTGAGTATTTTCTGTAAATTTGTTTGGATCATCCAATTCTAGATCCCCATAAACTTCGTCTGTGGAGATATGATGTAGGCGCTTATCGTGTTTTCGGACTGCCTCTAATATGGTATATGTGCCCACTATGTTCGTATTAAGAAACGGCCATGGGTCGCGCAAACTATTGTCGTTATGCGACTCGGCCGCGAAATGTACAATCACATCAGTCTCACCTATGAGCTTATCCATAAGCTCTTTATCGCAAATGTCACCTTTTACAAAACTGATTTTATCCATTACCTCAGTGAGACTGTCCAGATTACCGGCGTAGGTGAGTTTGTCAACGATAGTTATGTCGTATTCTGGGCGGTTATTAAGAGTATAGTGAACAAAGTTTGACCCAATGAAGCCAGCTCCACCAGTAATAAGCAGTCTAGTCATAGCACCATTATACTGTAATCAGGCTAGGAAATCTTGGACTTTTCCTTGATAACTTTACTGACTGAACCGCCAATTTCGTTTTCGTAGATTACCTCGGCTGTATATTCGGCTATTGAAAGTACGGTCAACCATTTGTTGTCTTCGTAAAACTTCCTGTCTCTAGGTATGCTGTCTGTTGTAACGACGTTTATACCGGATACAGCGAAGTTTTCAACCGCTCCGTCCGAAAAAATGCCGTGCGTTGCCGCGACATTGATGCTCTTAGCGCCATTCTTTTTCAGCATGTCCACGCTTGCCAAAATTGTTCCACCGGAATCAATCATGTCGTCTATAATAATTACGTCTTTACCTTCAACATCACCAATAATCGTCTTAGCCTCGGCCCTTTGGCCTTTTTTGCGCTTCTTGTGCATAATAGCGATGCCATCAAAAAGCCCTATGGTAGTTGCAAATTCTTCAGCTCGCTTTGCACCACCGACGTCAGGCGCCAAAACCGTAGTAGTGTTAGGGTTGAACCATTTTTGTTTTACAAAATAGTTCGCAAAAATTGGTTGAGCAGGGAGATTGTCGATTGGGAAGTTAACGAAGCCTTGTTCGGCTGAGTTATGCATATCGAACGTTACTATTCTAACGAGCTTTCCGGCAGCTGCCGTACCGAGCAAGTCAAACAATGTCCTAGCAGAAATCGGTTCGCGGCCTTCGGCTTTTCGATCTTGGCGGAGGTATGGTATGAACGGCAGGCAAAGGATGACGCATGTCGCGGCCGATCGGCTGATAGTGTCTTCTAGTAGAAATAGCTCAAACAATTCTTCATGCATACAGTCGCCTGGCTGCGTGAACTGTTGAAAAATAATTGAGTCACAACCTCGGACCGAACCTAGAAGTTTTATATTAAGTTCCCCGTTCTGAAAATTAGATACGTCGAAATCGACTTTTTTCACTTCTAACTTCTTTTTATTTTTAAGATAATCTATAACACTCTCTTCAAACTCCTGGGCTTTTCGTCCACCTAGGATAGTGATCTGCGACTTTTTATCCATAGGTTTTCATTATATCAAACAATCCGAACTAATAATGGTGTAAAAATGTCAGGTATAATAGAACGATGATTACAGTAATAATTGCAGGTGGGTCCGGAACCCGCCTTTGGCCACTATCAACTCCTAAATACCCAAAACAGTTATTAAAACTTACGGGCGAACGAACTCTGCTGCAAACGGCATACGACCGCGCTTCAAAAATAAGTAAAATCATTTATGTTGTCACCGAAGCTGGGCATTCGGATTTAGTTCGTGGACAATTGCCGGAACTACCCGAACAGGCATTTTTAATTGAACCGGGCCGACGTGGCACGGCGCACTGCATAGTATTCGCGCTAGACGTCATAGCTAGGAATCACGATCACGATGAGCCGATTGCGTTTATTCATTCAGACCATCACATAAGAGACATTGGTGGTTTTGCCAGATCATTCTCAACAGCCGGAAAAGTATCACAGGATAACAAGCAGATTACGCTGATTGGTATTGAGCCAACATTTCCTTCAACGGGATTTGGCTATATCGAGCGTGATGGCATAATCAATGCCGGGAAGGGTGTATTTAATGTTAAATCGTTTAAGGAAAAACCAGACTTTGAAAAGGCAAAAGAATATATGGAGTCGGGCGATTATTTATGGAACTGCGGATATTTTGTCGGATCGGTCAATACGTTCCTGAACGAAATGAAACAAAGCGCTCTGGATTTGGAGAAGCATTTTGAAAAACTGAAGGCAATATCAAAAGTCGGTGGCAAAGAGTATAACGAAACCTATCTAGCGTTCGATAATCAAGTGATTGATATCGCACTAATCGAAAAAGCCCGCAGTCTAGCTGTCGTTGCTGCCAGTTTCGACTGGATGGACATCGGGTCATTTAAGGATTTGCATGACGTTGTGCCTCAGGACGAAAAAGGCAATTACTTTTACGGTGATAATATTCATGCCATAGATGTTGAAAACGTATTTATCAGAAACGAAGAAGACGAGAAGCCGGTTGCCGTGATTGGACTGGACAATGTAGTAGTCGTAAACACGCCTGACGGAATATTAATATCCAGAAAAGACGTCAGTCACCGGACCGGGGAAGTGGCCAAGAAATTACATTCGTAGTTACAGTTTGTTGTTTGATGCAAGCGTTTAAGCCTGTTCCCAAATCTCTTTGCTTAATATCTCACTCTGATTTAGCTTATCTACTGTCGTAAACCGTATCCGTGGTCGCTCCGTATCATCACCCTCCCACTCCCAAGCATTAGCAATAAGTCCTCTAGTTCGACGCTTAGCATATATAAGATCACTTGTTCTTGGACATACAAACAAAACAACCGGCAATTGTTCGGTTTCAGTTCGTTCTCGCCATTCATCGCCTTCATCATCAAGAAACCCAACATAATTACTAAGTCGCTTTTTTATGCGATAGCGTGGCAAGGTCGTATCGAAGACTTCAAATATATAACTTTCAACGGTTGCCACTTCTTTACCATCTTTATCTAGCTTATCCTGACAAAAGATGAGATGAGGCTGGATGAGCTCACTGTCGAGCACGAAATGATAGTAGCTTCTCTCGAGCAGGTAATCTGCCTCAGTTTGGTAGTAGTAGCGTAGCTTCTTGCTCTTAGTCTCGTTTTCGGCGTCCTCACGCTTGAGAGCAAGAGCGCAGTCTGCGATAAGGCTGCATCGATCAATGAACGTTTGGCTACGGGTTGGCTCCTTGTAACGCCTTCTAAGCTCTTCTGGTGGGTAAGCCGGCAGCGCTTCGCCATCTTTGCCCGATATTATGATGTTGCGGAAATAACGCACGCCATTTAGCTTCAGATAGTAAATGGCTGGTTTGGTCTTCTCGGCAAAGTCGGTTGAATATATCCATTCGACGTAGCCTTTAGCCCTAAGACCACGTAGCCACATGTTTATAGTTTTATGGTCTTTATGCCCCAGAAATGCTTGTATCTGTATACGATTGAGAAATCTAAACTTGTAGAGCAGTCGTAATATCTCTCTCTGTTTCTTTGTTAGCTTTGGTAGTTTCATGCTGATTCTTTCTTAGTCACTTATTAGATGTTAGATATTATGTGTTCTCTGGTTATTTAGTTTGTCTTTTTTAGTAGATGCTTTATTAGTGTTAGTTTAGTTATGTTTGTAGTTAAGTTTTGATTAGATGATTTTTTTCTTTGATTTATTTATTTCTGCTATTGTTTGCTTGTTTTCTTATTTAACCGACCCCACCTACCCTATACTGTAAAGGTAGAGGATACTAAGCATTGTAGAACAACAGATAACGATGTGCGTGTTTTCTGCCCTAGCCCGCGGGGGCAAAGTTCACGTACGATTTATTAATAGCAGCCACCTGCAGCTTATCTCTAATTACTAAAAGTTGTGCGGTTTTGCTGGCTTTTACCGGGTTAGGGTTGATAGAATAGGCCATAGCAGGCCTCCTTTCTGTATTATTTGGTAGTAACTACAGTATACGGAGTGCCTGCTTTTGGTTGCAAAGGTGGTGAGTTATTACGAAACCATTGAAATAAGCGTAAGTTTATAGTATAATAGCTCAAGCATGAAAAAACAAAACACAGCAAACAACGGCCGTGCACAGGCCACTAGAG
>CAZQGW010000050.1:0-5912 GCA_964593165.1 uncultured Saccharimonas sp. (SeqCode)
AACTAACGAAGTAATGGACCTCGTTCTCAGAAAAATATGATTTGAATTCACTATACAACGGGGCCGCTAGAGTCTTGTTGTGGGCCAAAATAAGCGTCGGAACATTGCGCTTAGCAATAATATTAGCCATAGTAAAGGTCTTACCGCTGCCGGTAACACCTAACAATACCTGTTCTTTTTCGCCAGATTCTAAACCATCACTCAACTGGTCGATCGCCGTTGGTTGATCACCGGTGGGCTGATATTCACTAACAAGATGAAATTTTTGACTCATCTAATCTATTATAAACTATTTTTAAGATGAAAACTCGCTAGAAATCTTCTTCGCGGTTTTTGGCGCTAATGCCGTTGTCGGTGCCGTCATGTTTGAAGTCGCCGTATCTTGTGTCTAGCTCCTTGACAACCTTTTCAACCAAACGGATTGGATCCGTATCGTAAATAATATCCTTAGTATCTAGGCCTGTACTCTCGATGTTTTGAATTAGTGTCGGGATATAATCTGCCAAACCGCCGCTTCCTAGTAAAACTCCAATTACTTTATGGCTTTCCATTGCCGTAACGAATTCATGAAGGCTACCGATTCGCCCACCAACAGTTATTATCGCGTCACTGCTGCGAACCAGATGGACGTTACGCCCAACGTAAGCCATGCCTGTAAAATTAATGTAGTCGAATTCAACGGTTGGCAACTTATAGACGGTCACATGTTCGCGAAATGAGCTGGCCGGCGAAAAGCCAACTGAAACACCTTGGCGATCCTTGACGCTGAAAGCACCCTTAGCGGCAAACCACGGTAAACCGACGGTTGCCCCGGTGAGTAGAGTTTTACCGGCTGTTGCGATTGCAACCCCTAGATCATAAGCAAGCTGATGCGAAGCTTCGATTGTCTTACCAGATGCCGCGCCCGATACGCAAATTTGATACTTCACCTTACCACCCTCTCTGATTCTTTCCTATAAGCTTTAGCGTTATTATACCACGCGTCCGAATCGGGCAGAAGTCCAATTGATTTTGCGATTTCTAAAGTCGACTCTTTATCGGTTCGGATGTGATTAACGTAACGTTCGATTATTTCACCTCTCAAACTTCGTTGTCCGTGACTTATTATCCGCGACTCAAAATTAAGTTCGTGGTGAGCATTCTCAATAACATCAATCAGGTTAAATGAGATTATGTCATCACCGACGACATATAAGACGTAGTCTGTTTCATATAGAAGCTCTTCGATATTCTCTTTTTTCACTGCCGCGATTAGCGAATGATACAGCTCTTTTACCGTCGTATCTTTCGTATCTAAACCTATAGCACGCATTACCTTGTGAGCGTTTTCGAATATGTCAGCAATCAAACGAAGGTCGATACCACTATTGCCGGTCGACTTTTCTAAAAGCCGCATTCCCATTGTGAATACCGGTTCGTCAACTTTTAGGGCTTTTTGTAATACGTTTGCCATAATAATCTCTCTTATAGCGGCTTTTCACTGAGCGGCATCGCATGTAGCACCGCCCCTTTATGTAATATACCGGCCTTTGCTCCGATTTTTGTTACCACGGATGTCGAATTAGCACTAGCAAACACGATTGAATCTTTGAGCGATTTTCCGTTTGCCCACTGACTTAAGAACCCGGAACCAAAAGCGTCCCCGGAACCAGTTCTATCGATGACTTTTACATCCTCATACATACCAGCCCGAACAAGCATTTTACCGTCACTTGCCATTACGCCATTAGGGCCGTCGCTAACAATCACTACACCGACTCGATTGACTAATTTTCTAACCAATTCCTCTAGCGTTTCGCCGTCGACAATCATTTTCGCTTCTTCTTTATTAACAAGCAACACATCCACGTCTTCAAGGAGTGGCCTCAGTTTAGATGCCTTTTTCAACTCATCTTTTCCAGGATTATAGCAAACCTTTTTATCTAGCTGTTTGGCTTGATGGAATATCTCGTCTAAAACGTCCATGTCCCCCGCCATACTGCTGACATATAGCCAGTCAGCATCAGATTTTTCTATATCAAAATTCTTAATATCATAATGAGTCGAAGCCCCGCGATATGTCAAAAAGGTGCGTTCACCACTAGGAGCAATTAGTACTGTGGAATAGCCGGTATGATATTTATCAGAGAAACTAACATGCTTAGTATTCACACCCTCGTTATCCAGAT
This sequence comes from uncultured Saccharimonas sp. (SeqCode), assembly GCA_964593165.1. Taxonomy (GTDB): domain Bacteria; phylum Patescibacteriota; class Saccharimonadia; order Saccharimonadales; family Saccharimonadaceae; genus UBA1547. Next base: position 2,169 of record CAZQGW010000050.1, read on the forward strand.
CCGCAAGGACGGCGGCCCCGGCCGTATCGTGTGCAATGGTTCCCATAAACTCAACTTCTAGGCCTTGTCTAGCAAACGTTACTGCTGCGTTCGTCGCTCCGCCGCCGGTGCTGAAATTAATATCATCGACGTCGTTTTTCGAACCGAATTCGATCTTTAGAAATACTTTTTTATCGAATCGATCATCAAAAGGCATAAATTCAGGCGAATGGCTCATGAAAATGTCCTGAACGGCTGACCCAATTGTGAGCATTCTGACCACTAAATCACTGCCTTGCCCGCACTGTTAAAGGCGCTTATTTTATCTTCGACTACGGCCTGAACAGCGTTCTCGACTTCAGGCATCAGCTTCACAACAGCGTATTGGTCTGGGTTTTCATCCAGAACCTGGTCCATAGTCGTTCTGAAAGCAAAACGAAGGTCTGTGTTTACATTAATCTTACTGACTCCGATTTTGGCCGCACTTTCAAAGAAATGTAGCGGCGTATCGCTGCCTCCGTGTAAACTAATAAATTTTGATGGATCGATGTTATCACGAATCCTCTGAAGAAGATCGAGGTCCAAAATTTTCGGCACAGGGTATTTGCCATGCAAGTTCCCAACAGCAGCCGCGAAGGTATCTACTCCAGTAGCTTCAATGAAAGCCTTGGCACTTTCCGGCGTGCTGAATGTCTTTTTTATTTCCTCGTAATCGATGTTCTGTTTGAAAACGTCGGATGAGCCACCGAAATAATGCGGTTCCCCTTCAACGACAGCACCGGTATATTTCGCATACTCGACAACTTCGCGGGTACCGTTAATAATTTCTTCGTCGGAAGCGTCGTGATTCGCCTGGCTAATATCGATATGTATGAATTCATAACCAGCATCAATTGCTTGTTTGCAATCTTCAACCGTCGGGCTGTGGTCAAGATTTATATACATCTCAATACCATATTCGCTCTTATAGTTGTCGACCATTTCGCGGACATTTTGCAGACCCATTGATTGAACTTCATTCTTACTAAGTTCGACCATTACTGGTGAGTTTAGTTTTTGAGCGGCTTTAGCAATAGCAATCAAGGTTTCTTGATTGTCAATGTTGAAAGCACCGACGGCAAAGTGCTGATCTCGGGTGCGCTGTAATAACTGTCTGGCGCGAGCATTATTTTCGCGGATTTGATCGATTGATAGTGGCATATTTGATTTCCTTTTTTTATTATTGACGATGGTATTGTGGTGTGTTTCGAACGAACTCCTCAACGGTTCGAGCGATATGCTCCCCCGTCATCTTAAAATGATCGAACAGCTGCATCGGTTCGCCACTTTCGCCGAAACGATCTTGCATTCCGACTCTAATGAGTGGGGTTGGCATTTTTTCGCATAATAGTTCAGCGACGGCTCCGCCAAAACCGGCAGCAACCTGGCCTTCTTCAGCCGTTACAACTCGGCCGGTGCGGCGTGCGCTATCAAGAATGGTTTCGCGATCGAGCGGTTTAATGGTCGGTATGTGTACGACTTCGGCATTTATGCCCTTTTCAGCCAGAATATTGGCAGCAACTAGCAGTTGATATGTCATCGCACCAGTACCTATCAGGCTAACATCTGTTCCATCGCGCATGATATAGGCTTTGCCGATTTCAAAAGGCGAATCATGAGTGCTGATTATCGGAGTCTTTTCGCGGGCCAAGCGCATATAGGACGGCTTGCCGTTTTCAGCGATTGCCCTCGTTGCCTTTTCAGCTTCGATGCTATCTCCAGGAGCGATAACTACCATGTTAGGAATAACACGCATCAATGCGATATCCTCCAGCATCTGATGGGTTGCGCCATCGGGACCGACGCTGATACCGGCATGCGAAGCAATAATTTTTACAGGCTGGTCGTTCAGGGCAATCGTCGTTTTAATTTGCTCCCAATTTCTCCCTGGGCTAAAAGCCGCATAGGCGACTGCGAATGGAATTTTTCCAGCCATCGCTAACCCGCTCGCTAACGTAACTAAGTTCTGTTCGGCAATTCCGGTTTCGATGAATCTGTTAGGGAAGGCCTCGCGGAACAAGCTGACCTGCGTACTATCAGTTAAATCAGCACATAGCGCCACGACTTTTTCATTAGTTTCACCAACGGCCTTGAGCCCTTTGCCGAACCCGGCTCGAATCGGCTCCATCACAACGTTGTCGTTAAATAAATCGGGGTTCAATTGGTATTCACTCATAGTTATTTACCTCCGATGAATCATCTTCACCGTGAACGCCAAGTTCATGTAAAGCCTTTGAGGCCTGCTCAGCGTTCGGCGCCTTACCGTGCCAATTGTAATCGTACTCCATGAAGTCAACACCCTTGCCGGCGATCGTGTAGGATATAATGACACACGGCCGGTTGGTAATCGCTTTAGCCATATTGACCGCATCAATTATGCTTTTTATGTTATGGCCGTCAATTTCAATTACATGCCAGCCAAACGACTCCCACTTTCCGCGCAAATCCTCGAGCGGCATAACATTTTCGGTCGAACCGTCAATTTGGATATTGTTCCTGTCAATAAACCCGATTAATTGAGATAGTTTACACTTGCCAGCAAACATCGCCGCTTCCCAATTGTTACCCTCGTCCAGTTCGCCATCGCCCATAATGACATAGACGAATCTATGTTTGATGTTATCCAAATACTGCAAAGAGTAGGCATAGCCAGCAGCTTGTGACAAACCACTTCCGAGTGGACCGCTGGTGTTTTCAAGTCCCGGTAGTTTGACTCTTTCCGGATGACCCTGCAAACGGCTACCGAGTTTGCGCAAGGTTTTGAGTTCTTCTTTTTCAAAATATCCGGCTTCGGCCATTGCCGCATATTGAATCGGCACAGTATGTCCATTGCTAAGTAAGAATATGTCCCTTCCGGCCCAGTCGGGATTTTTGGGGTCGATTTTCATAATGTTGAAATAAAGCGCTGTTACAATTTCTGCCAAATCTAACGATCCTGCAGTGTGCCCGCTACCAGCGGCTTCAAGCATATTAATAACGTCTACTCGTAGGTCGTTGGCTTTCATCTGAAGTTCAGCAATTTCAAGCATTTTGCCCATCCTTTTAGATAACCCCCTGCTTGTTAATTTCTTGTATCATTGTAGCATAAACACTAGCAGGATTGTCGGCCTTCGCCAGAGCTCCACCAACATTTAGAACATCCACACCACCCTGGGTTAACGTAAAACAATTATCAACACTAACGCCACCATCCCAGCCAATTTCAACGTTCGGGTTTATCCCTTTGACCAATCGTACTTTTTCAAGCTGCATCAAACTGGCGGTACCGCCATAGTGCCCCAAATCGCCAGAAAAAATCAGCACATGGTCGGCCGCGCGGATAACATCCGCGACCGTTTCGGGCACTGTCGGTTTTAGCAATGCGACACCGGCTTTAATACCATATTTCTTAATTTTTTCAATCAAAGGCAGAAGACTTACGTCCGTCTCGGCATGGAAAATAATCAAATGCGGTTTTAGGGCGATTAGCTGATCGATGTAATTCAAGGGGTGTGCGACCATTGCGTGAATATCAATAATCCATTCCGCCGGCCACCAAACTTTATCCGGACCGAGTAAAAAAACCGGAGCAAACTCACCGTCGCTAATATCGATTTGAACTCTTCTAGCAAAAGAAGTATATTTTTCAACTACCTCTTTATATTGTTCTTCCGTTTCAACTGTGATGCACGGTGCTATTACGCTCATTTACAACTCATCAATCTGTGCGTTTCGACGTTTAAAGCG
>CAZQGW010000051.1:0-5733 GCA_964593165.1 uncultured Saccharimonas sp. (SeqCode)
TTTTGATAAAGCAAACTATAGCGCTTATTCCCCGGCAGTTCATTCATAACAAACCTTGCCTCTGAGACCAGGTGTTTCAAACGACCGAATTCTGCAGCCGCAATGTCGTCATAGGCCACTTTTTCGGGCCACTTTGTCGTTATTAACAGATTGTTATGCCATGCCAGTGTTTGCCAGATGGTTTCAGTAACGAACGGCGCGAATGGATGCGCGATTTTCAAGGAAGTGTCTAGGACCCAGGCTAGCATCGATGTGTTATTTTGCTGTTTCGACGCCTCGATATACCAGTCGGCAACATCGTCCCAAATAGCATGGTACATAGTTTCGCTAGCTTCGGCGAAGCGGTAAGTTTCCATCCTACTTTCGATGTCGGCAATTGCGCCCGACAGTTCACGGATAATCCAATGATCAGCCATTGTTTTTGGCTCTGGAATTTTCGTTCTAAAGCCATCTCCCAACTCGTTCTCTGTAAATCGGGCTATATTCCATAATTTGTTGCAAAAGTTGCGGCCAGCCACTACCCTACTAATACCGAAAGCTTGGTTCTGACCGGCGCTACGGTTCGCAATTAGACCCAAACGCAGGGCATCTGATCCGTATTCGGTTAGGGCCTCAATTGGGTTGACGACATTACCCTTGCTTTTACTCATTTTCTTACCAATTTCGTCCAGGATCAAACCATGCAGGTAGACGTGTTTAAACGGTACTTGATCTGTTACATACAGCCCTAACATAATCATACGTGCTACCCAGGCGTATAAAATATCAACTCCTGTTTCCATGACGCTGTTAGGGTAAAATTTTGCTAATTTTCCATTTGTCAGATAGTCAGTCGATATAAAGGGCCACTGTCCGCTGCTGAACCAAGTGTCGAATGTATCCTCCTCGCGACGATATATTTTGCCGTCGACTTCGATGGTTTTTTCATCGACGCTCTCGTTATAGATCCAATCGTTCGGGTCGTTAACATTTTGAAAGGCAGGAATCGGTATTCCCCATGGGATCTGGCGTGATAAATTCCAATCCCTCATCTGGTCGAAGTACTGAATAAGGTCGTGTTTGCGACCGTCCGGGGTAAATGTTATTTCTCCATTCTCAATCGCCTTTTTTGCTCTCTGCGCTAAGGGTTGTATCTTGATAAACCACTGCTCTTTAATCAGGGGTTCTATCGGTAAACCACTTTTATAGTCATAACCTACTACGTGCTCGTATGGAGTTTTCCCTCGCAGTAGTTCCTGGGCTTCAAGTACGGCAACTGTTTTCTTACGTGCCTGTTCAACGGTCAAGCCGGTAAATTCATCTGGAACATTAATCATAGTGCCATCAAAGTCGATCACCTGCAGTCGGCTCAAATTATGCCGTTGTGCCATCTCGAAGTCGTTCGGGTCGTGTGCCGGAGTAATTTTTACGGCGCCCGTGCCGAAGTTAGGATCAACAAATTCGTCTGCAATAACTGGGATTTCTTTGTCTGTCAGCGGTCGTAAGACTCGTGTTCCTATGAAGTCTTTGTATCGCTTGTCGTCAGGGTGGACGGCAATAGCCATGTCGCCAAAAATAGTTTCCGGTCTGGTAGTTGCGACTACGATTTCTCCGATTTTATCGTAAGTAGGATATGCAATATTCCATAAGGTACCCTTTTCGTTTTTGTGCAGCACCTCGATATCGGCGTAACTCGTGCGATATTTGGTGCTATAGTTCACCATGCGCTCACCCCTGTAGATAAGGCCCTCTTCCCACATTTTCTTGAACGTTCCGTAGACGGTGTCAATCACCTTTTTATCTAACGTAAAAACTAAATCCTTCCAACTGCAACTAACTCCTAGTGCTCGCAGCTGCAATTCCATATTTCCCCGCTGTTTATCAACAAAATTCCAAACCTGACTGTATAATTGCTCGCGAGTGAAATCAAAACGGTTTTTGTTTTGCTCTGTCAATATCTTGTCATAAACAACCCAGGTTTCGAAGCCGGCGTGATCAGCGCCTGGTACATAAACCACGTCCCTGCCCTTCATACGATAATACCGGGTCATTATATCCTCTAAGCCGACGGTTAACGCATGTCCAATATGTAAATTTCCGTTTGCATTGGGTGGTGGCATAACAACGCAAAATGGCTCACCTACACCCGTCGGCTCAAACGCGCCACTTTTCTCCCAGATAGAGTAAATGTCTGGTTCATACTGATTTGGCTCGTAAGTTTTAGCTAATTTCATTATGGATGTATTGAACTTTCGTAAATAAATTCACACGTGAAAAGTATCACACCAAACAAGGTTGTCCCGTGGAACCCCTTAAGTTTTTCCCTTTTCTCGCATGTTTGTTTTCACCTAGTATTATATCACAACCGGAAATGTGGGGTATAATAGTCGTATGACGCAATTGACTCAATGTCATAGTAAAGAAGATTGGGACGATTATATTCTTGAAAACGGAGGACATCCTTTGCAGTTGTGGGGGTGGGGAGAGGTCAAGTCAGTTCACGGCTGGAGCGCCGAGCGCTTGTTTTTGCGAGATGACAATGATGATAGTATTTATTGCGCGGCGCAAGTACTAATACGACGCCTGCCTTGGCCATTCAAGTCGCTGGCGTACATACCTCGTGGACCTTTAATCTGCAGAGAGGACGATAGTGAAGACATTCTGCAAAAATTAGCGGACTATGTAAAAGATGAATATCATTCGGTAGCGATTTCAATTGAGCCAGACCAGGTTGAATTTAAACCTCCGGTATTATGGCAGCCTTCCGAGAACCATATCTTACCGTCAAAAACCATTATTTTGGATTTAAATAAAACAGAGTCCGAACTGTTAAACGACATGGCTAAAAAAACTCGTCAGTATATCCGTAAATCAGCCGCTGAGGCTATGGAAATCAAAAAGGTCCGCACCATAGAGGAGCTAGATAAGTGCCTGGATATCTACCGATTGACGGCTGATAGAGCTAAATTCGATCTGCATGATGACCAATACTATTATGACGTTTTCAGCAAAATGTCAGATTATTCACAGTTATTTGCAGCTTATGTTGACGGGCAGCCAGCGGCATTTTTGTGGTTGGCTATCAGTGCTGATGTGGCACTAGAGCTGTATGGTGGTATGAACGAAAAGGGACAGGAACTAAGGTTGAACTATGCGCTCAAATGGGATGCTATTCGCAAATGCAAAGAGTGGGGATTGAGCCGTTATGATTTCGGGGGCCTACTTGAGGGCGGCGTTACGACTTTCAAGATGGGCTGGGCCGAATCGCCAACTGAGCTTGCCGGAACCTTCGACCGACCGCTGTCTTATCGTTACAAGACATGGAGTAGGGGATTACCACTGGCGAAAAGGACAGTAAGACGGATAAAAAAGCCGTTTAGGCGTTAGCTATTAGAAATATTCCAGGCCGTTTTTGTCATCGAGATGCTGGGCTCGACTTCTAATTCAAGAGGATCGGCAGGTTCATTTCGCTGTGAAAAGTAAAATCCCAAGGTAGCAATCATGGCTGCATTGTCGGTGCACAAGTTCATAGGAGCATAATCAATGTGTATTGGAATTCTGTCTGATAAAATTCGGCGCAATTCTTGATTGGCTGCCACTCCGCCGGCAATGACAACGGATTTGGGCTTAAAGTCATGAAAGGCCTTTTCGGCTTGATCAACCAGGGTCTCAACGGCGACACGCTGGAAGCTAGCGGCAAAATCATTACGCTTGTGCTCATCCAGAAGCTCTGCTAGCTGCGTAGACGGGAAAGTGAAGTCCACGCCCACTTCACGTTGGACAGCTCGTAGAACGGCTGTTTTAAGGCCAGAAAAGGAATAGTCGTATTTACCTGAGAGTTTTGACTTTGGAAATTTATATGCCAGTGGATTGCCTCCTAAAGCAGCTTTAGCGATTGACGGACCACCTGGGTAGGGGAGACCTATGATTTTAGCAACCTTGTCGAAAGCTTCACCGACGGCGTCGTCACAAGTCTGACCTATTAATTCGTAATTGCCGTGATTGTGGAACAATACTAGTTGGCTATGTCCACCGCTTACGATTAGGGCCAGCATAGGGAATTCGGGCGCTTTTTCGTTCAAGAAATTGGCATAGACATGCGCTTCGACATGATGTATTGGATAAATCGGTTTATTGTACAAAACCGCTAACGTTCTGGCGGCAAGCATACCTATTAACAGCGAGCCAATCAGGCCTGGAGCGTAGGTAACGGCAATGGCGTCAATGTCATCCCATGTGACATTTGCGTCAGAAAGGGCGCGGTTGATGACCGGGTTAATGGCTTCAATATGACTGCGTGCGGCCACCTCTGGTACGACACCACCGTAAACGGCATGGATGTCGATTTGAGAGACAATAACATTCGATAACAGTCGTCGACCGTCTTCAACAACGGCTGCTGCTGTTTCATCGCAACTTGATTCTATTCCCAGTATTTTCATCTGTTATATTTTAACACAATATTGATTACTTAGACGAAGCTTAGACCCCGTCAATATTTATGTATGAAATTGAGTCTTGCTATTTTCCTTTTAGCTCCAGGTCAAGCTCTGTTAAGAATTTGCGCAAAAATGCGGTTCGACGGGTAGAAATTTTCTTGGCGGTTTTTGTATGCATCCGCTCGGTAACGCGGAGTAATCTTTCGTAAAATAAATCTAACGCGTTTTCCATGGCGTCTGGCTCTCGAGTTTTGCAAAACGGATCTACTGGATTATAGAATGGTCGATTCATCTGACCAGTGGTGGCAAATGTTCGCATTATTGAAATCGCTCCGGTCGCCTCCAGCCCGTCGGCGTCCTGGACAATCTGTGATTCCAACATTTCATGTACGACGTCTTTCGTAAACGAACATTCGATTATGCAGGTTTTAACTCTATCTATTTTTTTCACCGGATAGTCTGGAATATTTGATAAAATTTTTCCGGTCGCTTCAGCGCTTTCATACTGCGACTTCATACTATCTGGGTGGTTTTTGGGATAAACAACTAAGTCATGGAATAAGGCCGCTGGAACTACGATATCCAAATCGGCCCCTTCTTTGTTTGCGATTTTTTCGGCTGTCGATAAGACTCTCAGAGCATGACTAAAATCGTGCGAGGGGTCATTCTTGCTAATTCTTTTGCTGGCTATTTCGACAAGTTTTATGCGTAAGTTTGAGTTCATTAATCGTCCTCATTTTAACAGAGTTCTGAGCTGGTGTTAATAAGTGGGTTTATGTTATGCTACGGATGTAAATACAGGGGGTGGCTGCGACTTAGTTGCGGCCCGTGTTGTATCCGTACATACGAAGATATGCGAAAGGAGCCTTAGTCATTCTTGCGCTTCCAGTTTTGCAACCAACTCAAAAAGGGGGTGGACGCATGAATAGGCAAGTTCAGCAGTACAAGCCACGCCTCGTCCTACTGAGTCGTTCTTTCGAGGAAGGCAGGCCCGACGAAGATCGCGATTGCATGGGGTGTCTGGGGGAAATCCGCCCGGGCGAGCCAATCGTCGTGGATCTTTACGCCTGGTACGGTTGGCATCGTCACGAGGCGGAGGAGCCAGTTGAGCGCGTGTCCCACGTACACTGCCCCAGTGACGAGAGTCGAGAAGGGGAGCCGTTGAACGCCACTGTTCTCGCGGCCGACATGTTGTTGGCCATCGCCACAGACCCTTCCTAAGCAGTTAGGGTCCCTCTATATCTTCAAAATACCCCGTTCCTTGGGAGGACCCGCACTCGCCCTCTGGGCGAACCTCGGTTCTTCCGAGGGCGGG
>CAZQGW010000052.1:0-5562 GCA_964593165.1 uncultured Saccharimonas sp. (SeqCode)
CAACATTTGGAGAGATGGCTGGTTGGCCCTTCGCCCGGCCCTACTCCCACTCAATAATGTGACGTATAATATTCATTTTGTTTTCAGTTATATGGATAACACGTAATAGTTATGTGAATGTTTTGTGTAACTATCCAGCTCGTTTTACGATGCGCATTTGTCAGCTAACTCGTTTATTTTCAATAGGGCAATGTTTGGAACTTACACGCTGTGCAACACGCACTCCGTCCTCAATGCGATTCGGAGTATCCTATATGGCAATCGAAGGGGGTGCATAGTGGTATTCAACAGCGGCAAGGCATATCACGGTTCTGTGGAAGTCAGCAACGGCAAACTGCATGGGCGCACAGGAATGACTGATTATTTCTTCTTTATCTGCCCGAAATGCGAGAACAACCAAGTGTTGCGAATTCTTGAATACGAATTCAGAAATGGTGTGAAAACTGAAAGAAACGAAAAGAAGAAACCCCAGGAATTCTTTACGCTGGCGTTCCATATCTATTGTCCGAATTGTCAGTTAGAAGATTTCATAAAAATAGACAACAGCCATCAGTCTGGCGCACTGTAATCAGATTTAGTAACACTAATAGCAATGCTTTTCATTTGCGGCCTTTCCATTCGAATGCTGCTGCTGCTGCGAGCTGCATGAGATAAATCAACACCATTACGCCGATTAACCTCTCAAACATTGCCCAGTCTGCATGGACCACCAAGAGAATCAATGCAACAGGGATAGCAGTAACGATACCAGTCAGGAAGCAAGCGATAACGCCAATCACGCCGAAGTAATCATGCACTGTCTCGAAACATGCAGCTAGTACTCCTAACGCCCCAAGCCCAGCCGCAATATAAACGAGTACGGCGCAACCCAATAGAATAACCCTGAGTATTCTCATGCGATAGTCATTTCACTCTCCGCGAAACATGCTAGTGTTTCACAAAGTTGTAGTCAACTACGGATTTTATTGAATCTAAAGTCGAGCAAGCAGCAACTCAGGCGCACCTGCTTGGCGGGTGCGTGGACGCGTGACTACGCTGCTGTAGTCTTCCGCTTTCGCGCTGCCAGCGCAGCGTCGATTGCAGCGTCTAACTCGCCACCCGTCGCAGCCGCTTTGATAAGCTGCAACGTTGTCACTAGTTCCTTCATGTTGGCAACCTGCACGGCGTTTTTGCCTGTGCTCAACTCCAGCTTCATTGCTCCATACAGCACTTCAAAGTTGATTTTGCCTGCGCTGTCAGTCCAGTACCAGGCTTTGATTCGCTTTGCAGTCTCCTTCGTAATGCGTTCGCCAGTTTCTTTGTTAACAGTCGTTTTGGGCTGCATCACTTCGTACTCACGCCCTTCGATTTGCGCACTTGCAAGCGCAATCTGCTCGTCAATACGAGCCGCAAGTTTTGCGCGGCGCTGTGGCACAGTTGCTTTTCCGTACTTGCTTTCCCGCTTGCATACAACAAACTTCAGCTTCTGTAGTGCGTTCATTGTGTTTCTCCTTTACCGCCCCATCGTCCACTCGCGCACCAGCGCAAGGCAACCGAAAAACACTAATTATTGTTGAATTGCTAAAGTCCTGTATTGCAGAAAGATACGTGCTACATAGCGGCTTATCGGCTAAATCATTTCAGCAACAGCACGCAATATAGCGGGATTTGGCTGTACCGCTTTAGTAAGTCGCGTCTGCCCTGCCAAAACCTTAACTGCTTTAGTATTTGCACCGCGCACCAGCAATGTGTTAAGCCATGTTTGCCTTCCTGTTTTAGTTGTTCCTTCTATACCTGCGCGTTTATATATCGCTGTGAATACCTGGGATAAGCTTGTTGGGCTAAATGCGTGCTGCTTTTGTGTGAAAAACAACGGCACACCTTTGTGCGTGTGTGCAACACAATTAAGGGTAGTTAACTCAAACTGTTCAGCAATATATGCTTGTAGTTCCTTCTGTAGTTGCTTCGGCAACACCAAAGTTCTATTTGGCAACTGAACTTCTGTTTTTACCTCTCCATTCATATTCAATACATCTGGTATATCTAGTGCAGCTAGTTCACTTCTCCTAATGCCACTCATATGTGTCATTAACAGCAGCATCTTGTTTCTATTACCCCATTTGCCTTGATTGGAAGTACCATTTATTACTTTATCCAGCTCTATATCTGTTAGTACTTTACTTTTCATATATCCCTCACATTCTGATACTTATAGTTATCATCTGTCTATTGTTATGTGTACGCTTTCAGTCACGCTCGTTCATTATGATGTTAATGTCTAGGTGCGTTTTAAGTGCACGGAGCTGTTGCCACATTGGTAATGTGGCTGCTATGTGACACTTTTGGTTGTGCTAGCCCGACTGCTTTATCGAACCTGCGAACAAGGTATCGGGCTGGCTAAAGGTGCGCTTAAGTTAACGGCGAAATGTACATGTGTTGAAACATGATGTTCTCGTCAGTACTGCCGCTCAATTTTCTAGTAATGTAGTTCATCCAGGCTCCACCACATTTCGCTTGTCCAAAATCAACAGCAAGGCTGGGTTTTCCGTCCGTGCTTTTATTCACATGTGAGTAGTACTGAATACCATCTGTGTGCTTGGCAACATCCTCAAACCGGTTCTTAATCTCCGTATCGGTAAGTGTTGCAGGAAAGCCATAGAACGCAAAGTGTATGTGTAGGCTGTCAATATCACGTTCATTATGAACTATTGGTACTACGCTTAATGGCTCGCAACCCTTTCCGTACTTCCACGTGTTTTTGCCCCATATCTGTCCGTTAAACTTAAACAAGAAACGCCTTGTTAACTGTTCAACTGCTTCTGGCGCGCGGTGTGTCCACCTTGTGTTAATTGTTGCCTCGTGTGTTACTGGCAACTTGAATAGCCAGTCTCGCAGTAGTGTTTGTTGTTTACTCTTCATTGTGTTTTTCTATCTCCCTTGCTTAGATCCGAATGAACTTGCACTGTTTAGCTAAACCGTAATGTTATGAAAGGCAGAATTACGCTACGCGCAGTAAACTGCGCGTGCTTATGTGCCTAATTGTTTGTTGGTGTCCTTTTGCAGCTTTTGCTTTAACTCTTCATTACTTTTATTCGCGTTTGCAAGCTGCTCCTGCGCTTTGCGCACCCGCTGTGCGGCATTCTGCTGCTTTGCAGTGCTGCTAAGCAGCCTGGAGCTATTTAGAAGCTTTTGTGCTTGGGCTTTTAACGGGTTTTTGGGTACTATTTGGCTTGCACGCATATAAATATATTTAGCTTAGAAAGTTAGATTTACAAGTCCTTTGTATATAAGGACATACAAACACGTAAATCATTCGTTTAGCGTAAATACACCCTATCCCAGCCGTGCAACAGCACCAAAATGTTCTATTTTGTCTCTTCTATTATGTTTTAGCCAAACGCATGTATCTTTCTGAATATGCGTGGGATAGCTGTGTCGAATAAACCGCTTGTATTGGTTGCCATTTTAAATCAAACAGTTGAGCATTAAGTCATACAAAAGGTTCGATTAGGAGTCCGATATGCTAAAGCAAGCTAAGACGTTATCTAAAGCGGAAGTAAGACGCGTTCTTGATTATGTTGCAACCCGCCGGCACGCTGCACGAAACAGGATGCTGGTGTTGGCTACTTTTTACGCTGGGCTGCGTGCAATCGAAGTTGCAAGCTTACGGTACTGCGATGTTCTGGACAGCATAGGCAAAGTAAAAACTGAGATATGGTTGAAAGCTTGGCAAACAAAAGGCTATGAAGGGCGAATGGTATACGTGAACACACAGCTCCAAAAAGAGCTTGCAGCGTACATACGCGCAGTTCCAAGTGTGGATGTGAACGCCAGGTTGTTTTACACGCAGAAACGCGGCGCCGGCGGCTTTTCAGCAAACACGCTGGTGCAGTTTTATCACACACTGTATGGTAAGGTTGGGCTAGCTGGGGCAAGCTCGCATAGTGGTAGGCGTAGCTTCTGCACAAACCTTGCAGCGAATGGAGTTGGTGTGCGCGTACTAATGGCTTGTTCTGGACACAAATCGCTTGCTGCTGTGCAGCGGTATTTGGATGTGAACTGTGATATGGTGCACGCGGCGGTTGAACTGGCGTAGTGCTTACGCGATTCTAATTCAGTATGCTGCTGATATTAAAGCACTTCAATCGTGCCATCTGCATGTCTTCTAAAATCTGCAGCAGCACTCGTAATCATAATTGCATCGTTTAGGTGATAGTAAGTATGCTCAATTTGCGAAACACTTGTGCCGCACATGTCTGCTATTTGCCGAAAGTTTAGTCCGCTCATAACGCGCTGCGTTACCATAAAATGACGCAGGCTGTATGGGACTAAATCGCGCGTTGCACTGTCTGGGATATGAGCCAGATTCACCATATTGTGGAAGTGGTATAAAAGCGCACGTTCAGTTAATGGCGCCTCTCCGTCAATGCTAAAAACCAAAGAGCTGTGTGTATCTGGTTTTGTTAATGCGCGTAGCCTTGTAAAATATTCTCCTCCACGGCATAAAAATACTCTGCTCTTTCTAACCTTACTTGTTTGTGCACGCACGTTTATTCTGGCTAAAATATGTTCTTCTCCGCCAACAGTTCTATTCTCAACAGTTACATCATTCCAGCGTAATTGTCGTTGTTCTCCAACGCGTAAGCCGCTATTTGCTGCAACCAATACATAGTAACGGACAATTTCGCGAATCAGCTTTTCATCTTTATCAATTTGATTGATACGCAATGAACAGTAGGTGCGCATTGCAGTGACTAGTTGTTTGTATTCATCGTTTGTAAATGTTGCACGTCTTATTGCTTCGTTATTCGAATCAAATTTTGGCAACCTCGAAAAATCAAAGCTGTCAATCAGCGTCTCGCCATTCCTAAACAAAAACTTCACACATGCATTAATTGTGCTTTGCTCGTTCTGAACAGTAACGGGCTTTATGTTTGCATCTTCCTGTGTGCGACTAAAATAATAACTCTCACAATCTGTGCGCTCTAGCTCTTTTAATTTCGCATCTCTCCCAATAAAGTCTAACCAATGTTGCAAATGCGTATTTATTGTTGAGTATCGTCCACTTACTATTACACCAGTTACCACATCCTGCTTCCTGCGTTCTAAATACTTATCTACTCCTTGTTTCGTTGTTAATGAAAAGTATGTCTTGCCATTCAACAAGTTACCGTAAAGTTCAAGATAAGCACTTTTCCCTTTATCAATCGCTGTTGCTTCACTTCGAGTATGCAGACTCTTTCTTGCGTATTTGTTTTCTTTTGCAAGCCACATCCTAAAGTGCCAGTATTCACCGCGCTTATAAATAACAGCGTCATCAAAAATCGCTATTTCGTCTGCTTTAAAGTTCTTCTTCTTTAACGCCATGCATACGTTCCGTTCTTTGTGCTTTGTGATAGCAACAATTTTGTGCCGCTTTACGTGTAATATTCACGCAAAGCTAGCGCAAATGCAAGCATTATTGTATATGTGTGCAAGATTTGTGAAATAGTGTATACGTTGAAAACAAACAAGATAGACAGAAAAAACTACTCCCACTCAATGGTGCCGGGGGGCTTGGAGGTGATGTCGTAGACCACGCGG
>CAZQGW010000053.1:0-3289 GCA_964593165.1 uncultured Saccharimonas sp. (SeqCode)
GAATTACTCTTCGATAACAACGTCTTTACTCAAGCCGATGTGTGACACGATATCGATTACATTGCCGTCTTCGTCGACCCACATCTGTACAAAGAATGGTTCACAGTACCAACCGTTTACCTTGGCTATCTCGGCCCAAAACGCTGGCTGCTTTTCAATTTCCGTCTTAGATACTTTCATAACTTACTCCTTTACGATTAACTTAATAAATTTTTGCAGAGCAGTTTTACGTCTTACTCAGGACGAAGAGTCTAATACTCTTCAGCCAGCATCACCGTTAACACTCTTTCGCATTCCGAATGAAGCGGATCGCACCACAACTCGAATGACGGATCGTAGTAATCTATCTTCCAAAAGATAGTCTGGCCATCCCATATAAGCTTTCCGAAGTCATGCTCGCCGTGAGGATCGTTATCCTCGTTGAACCTATCAAAACGCCTAACGGCTCGGACTAAGCCTAGGACGTCATGCAACTCGAATATCCCTCGAGTCAACGTCATTCCATTGACCTTTCTAAAGTTATCGTTAATACTTGCTATCTTCTCCGATACAGTGTTCATATAGAACTCCTTTCTTTACGAAGCGGTTCTAATTCCGACCACTTCTAAAGTAAGGGCACAAAGTGAGCTAGGTTCGTCAAGGTGGAGACTTGTACTACCTTGACGGTTCTAGATCGCTTTGTATAGTGAGGAAGACAGTGGGAGGTTAAATCTTTTATAAAAAATCTAATCCCGTTTTTTTCACTAAACTAAACTTGCAGTCGAGTTGCGATAAATAAAAACATGGACTAGACTTAAACTAGCTTTAAAGCTAGGGAGCATATAATGCCAAAAGACGAATTAAAACCAAAGCATAAACACGCTAGCAGGTATAAGTTATTAAAGATTATTCTAGCAGTAGTAATAACAATAGCAGTCATTGTCGGCATAGTTATTGGATTTGATTACATCAACTATACCAATGGCAATCGTTCGATGTTTTTCGGCACACTTGATAGATATAAGCAAAACCAGACGCTGAAGTTCGGCAATCTGAATATGAAAGTTGACTCTGTAGCACTAAAGGCTTATCCATTACCAACACCACCGCCTGATTGCAGCAAACTCACGCCTCAGATTGCTAATGGGGGTCGAATCGCTTGGAATGTTGCTGATTGCCAATTTAGCCAGAGTCTTTATTTAAAAGATGTCGCACATGCTAAATCAAAAAATGAACTTATCGTAACTATTCAATACTCAAACGTGGCCGATCAAGCGCTGAATTTATCAGATTTTAAACTAAATCTTACGGCCGATACCACCCTTGACAGTAACGACAACGACAGTTCGCCATGCTCGGGAATGCGTCAAGCGCAATTTTTGAAGGGGTATACCGAAACGGAATGCATATCGATGGATATCGATAAGGGCTATAGCGGACCACTGGCTCTTTCTGTCACACGTAGCGGCAAAGAAAAAGATATAAGCTTAAGTATTCCTGCAGTTACCACTAATAATTAATTATTGAGCAGTTTTCAGTCATACTCCTGACATAGTAGGGTTACTGGTATCATTGTCGGTATATAAGTTTGATTCGAATAGTTGGATAGTAGGGAGATCTATTCTATAAAATGCTACACTCAGTAGGATGAATTATCGACCCGGTCCAAAATACATTGTGCGTGCATTTACATCTGTTGAGCATGCATATCTAGACACCATCGAACCTTATATTGGTGATAAACGATTTTTCGTAAGTGGCCCTGAACATAAAACCTTAAAGTTAAGACCTCGTGAATTATTTGGACTTATAGTGATGGCGTATGTGCTTCATTTTCTTGCAGGTGGTCAATGGGTACCCGGTACAGACCCTCTTGGACATGATGGGGTTGTGATGCGAATTGATAATCCTAAAACTAAGGGGGAGGGGCGAGCATATGAGCAAGTCTTTGTGCCCGAGATGGATTCGAAAGTCCCACATCAATCCATAGAGTACGGTGTTCTTAACGCAATAAAGAGTAAGGCGGATAAAGGCGAAGGGTATCGTTCTAATACCGATCTCATAGTATTCGTTAATCGAGCTGGTGACATAGGCGATTTACGCGCCTTGGCAGATGCAGCTGGGCAACTAGGCTATGATGCGGTATATATGATTGCTCATAATATAGAAATAGATTCTATCGATGAAGTATCTTACCTATGCGTCATACTGAGTAGTCCGGTATATACAAGAGGGCCTCTATGTATAAGTATTGACAGAAAGACCGGCACTGGACACGTTGAGCGCGTCATGTCTTAGGTGTGAATATTATAAGACAAGTCGATTCTTTGTTGACATGACTTAGTGGCTTAGAGCACTAGTTCATTAAAACGTTCTCTCAGTAAGTTTAGCCGTTCGCCGGCAGGTTTATGCTTAACCGCATCAACCAATGATGTTATGTCATCATCGTCAAGAGCGACAATAAAGCCCCTGTGGTCATTGGCTGTATCCCTGCAACTTTGAGCAACCAACGCTCTATTTTCAATTTTTCTAGAGACAAGGAGCCCAACTTGACCACGACTTGGCGAGAACCTGCCAGCTAATTGGTCTAACTCTGGGTTTCCTATGTCGGTACTGTAGTTTTTACACTCCACAAATATGTAGCCAGCGGGGTATACGCTCTTAACCCATTGAAAGAAGTCGTCTTGTGCTACGTTAGTGTAAGTGATGTCGACAATCTTTCTACCACCATTTAGTCTAGTCTGTGGTATTGGGTACATAAGCCAAGGGTAAAATAGGGCGTCAAACAGGGCTTGAACTGATTTTTCAAACTTCTTTGCTTCATCAGCACCAACTTGAACACTTAGCAAGTCGTTTAGTAACATGTCCCAATCTGGTTCTGGCGTTTCAAGCTCTTTGGCTATCTGTTCGTGGCTAAGTGCAGGCTTTGGATTGCTGCCGACATCTTCCTTAAAGTGTTCCAGTACATCAGGTCTATCGGGAGTGAGATTTCTATTTTGCTGCTTTTCGTTAATCTTTCCGTCCGCGTTCAGATATTTTTCCTTTATAGACTTTTTAGTAGGTGGTCGATGTTCGCCGTTTTTCAGTATCCTTACAAGCCCTTGGCTTGCTTCTTCCTCTTGTAACTGTTCGAGGAGATACTTATTGTAGTAGTCGCCTGCATCATAGGTGATAGACTTTCTCACTATTGCTTTTGGGACAAGCATCAATCGCTTGCCATTAACTATAGCTTGTGGCATATCCCTAATTTCCCACTTCTTAGCTTGTGAGTTCCATAACTTTCTTGTACCGTGTACTTCGAGCGGAATAC
>CAZQGW010000053.1:3299-5311 GCA_964593165.1 uncultured Saccharimonas sp. (SeqCode)
TACCGTACTGATTACACATCTCGATAGTATACTCAAGCAAAGGTTCTCGTATGATGTTGGTTACAATATCAGAGATTACGTCAGAGGCAATGCCATCTATCATCAGCGCAGTATCCTCGAGGTCTTTAATCAAACCTGTGTGTACGGCTGAACTGTCGTTTAGTGCTTGCCCCATCTTAATCGCAAGACCTGAGCCCATACCGTGCCCACGAGAGCGTCGCCTCGACAGCCCTAGATGAGTTTCGTTTGGCTCGCTAAGGATGGCTAATAAGTCTCTAGCCTTAGTATGGTTCCCGTTACTTATGTGTTCGAGTACTAAACTAAAGTAGTTGTGGATTAGTCCACGACACTTACCGCCCCACTCGGTAGTGAGTAGATTTAGTGAGGTTGGGTCAATAAAGAGAGGCACGTCAGTATCAAGCCTTACATCTACAAAATCTAGAGAAGGCTGTTCGATATCTAGCGAGTAAAACTCCGACACTCTCATAAAACTAATTTTACAATCTTTTTTGCGCATTTACTACTAGTAGGTGAATGTGTTATATACTAAACTTAGGCCCTGTGGTGGAGGCCTTTGGGAGAGCCTGTTGTATTGTTCAGGCTCTTTCTGATTTTCATGTTTATTAACGTCGAGTAGTATTAGATTGTATAATGATTAGTGAATATGAAAATGAAAATTCTTCCGAGTTCTAAGGACGTACTAAAAAGAGCTCCTTGGTATGTGCTAGTCCTAATAATGATTTCTATATATTTATATATAATTTCTGTCAGTAGTCCTACAAATAATAAAATCACCGATCTTGCTGTAGCAACACTGAGCGTGCTGATTGGCGTGGGGATATCGGCGGTGTTGATATTATGGCAAAGGCACCTTAATAAAACTGATCTCACAAATGAACGATATAATAGGTTAAAGAATCTAATGCCTACACTCAAAATAGAGACTGGAGTCAATATTATGCAACTTAATAATCTCAAAAAATTCTTAACTCACAATACGCAATCCTATGAGGCTGTTTGGGGACGCATAATAGCTATTACGAATCAATTTCAGGATAGTGGGCACCAAGCTATACGGGATGCTGGACTGTTTGGAGAACTTGGCGACTTAGCGAAATCAGAACTAGTATCTTACGCAAGATTAAACCAGGTACGTGGAATTGCCGAGGAGGGCATTGCGATTTGTAATTACGATTCGCAAATCAAGAATCATGATAAACAGGCAGGTAACGAACAGCTCGGGGTACTGGCAACCATAATGGATGTTTGCTTGGCTGAGATGACATTACTGAATGGATTACTTGATACTAATTCGCAGCTCTCCGAATGATACGCTAGTGGTATACAATCATCTAAGTCATATACTTAAGACATCCTGCATAGTTACTTGCCATATGTGATTTCTCTATGAGTTAATTCGAATACCAATCTATTTTGCTATGATATAAGCATGGGCCAAATAATTCGAAAAGAATCTGATTTTATTTTAATAAATCCAAAGACCATCAACATCGATATCGATCCGGTTTCAAAACTAAAAATTAGCCGTTTCGAGAAACCGAAGCCATATTGGATTTATGCCTTGAAACTTGAACACGGTAAGTACTATGTAGGCTTTACGGGAATGAAGAATCCTTACGATAGAATAATGCAACATGTTGCTGGCGAGGGGGATGGCGCAAAGTGGACAGAATTACATAAGCCATTAGAAGTAATGGAAATTCGTTTTGCTGGAGTAATTACTGCAACAGAGGCAAAGGCATACGAACAAAATTTGACATGGGCATATATGAAAACATACAAAACTAAGAATGTAAGGGGTGGTATATTTAATTACACAGGCAGGATATTCCGTATAGGCGACAGAGTTGTTATGGGTTACATGCTTGATTCAATTTTAGTAGGCGTAATGTTTTTAATTGCCGACAAATATATTATGCTTCGTCATATTTTTAATTGGTGGTAGGACAATAGCTGCAAAGTACGCCCATTAGTAGGATAAAAAAACGTAT
>CAZQGW010000054.1:0-5267 GCA_964593165.1 uncultured Saccharimonas sp. (SeqCode)
CAGACCGTTTGCAACGCCGCCAGCGGTTGTCGACGAAGAGCTGGTGAACGGATACATGCCATGATCGATATCAAGTAGAAATGCCTGTGCACCTTCAGCTAGGACTTTTGCTGGAACTTTTTTCCGCAACTGTTGATTCAGATAAAAAACTGTGTCGGTAATAAATTCCGTTAACAGCTTTGTGTTTTCGACATATGTCTTTGTAATCTCCGACTCGTTAATGGGCGATAACCCTGCGGCATCACGAAATGGTCGCTGAGCCTCCAAGCCTTCGGATACTATCTTAGCTAATTTTCCCAAATCATTTTTGATTATTTCGGACCTTACTCCGGTCCTCATCGATTTGCATGAAGAAACTTGGGCAATTCCGGCTTTAGTGCTGCCTTGCCCACCTTTACCAGCTTCACGAATCTCGTCGTCGTAAATATGATGGGGTAGTATTAGGTGCGCGGCTGAGCTTATCTTCAAATTGGCAGGCGAAACGTCTATTCCTTTTGACTTAATGTCGGCTATTTCTTCATTCAATTTTACTGGATTTATTAACGTACCGTTACCGATTATATTCATAGCATGAGGGTGAGCTATACCAGACGGCACTAGGTGTAAAGCTAAATTCCGGCCATCAGGTAGCACGACCGTATGCCCGGCATTATTGCCACCGTTAAATCTGGCCACAATATCGTGGCTTTCAGAAAGCATGTCAACAAAGCGACCCTTGCCCTCGTCACCACGCTGAAGTCCAATTATTACATCTATTGCCACGGATACTAAGTATAATAAAGCTATAGTGAATTTACAACTCGTTTTGGTTAAATTACAATCAATATAATAGGAGATAGAATGAAAAAGAATGACACCGAAGAATTCGTCCTTAATGGTGAAGAGGTTATGGCCAAAATTAAGGAATTGATAAAACAAGGAAACATCCGAAGAATCATCATTAAAGACCTTGATGACAAAACTCTTATTGAAATCCCGCTTACAATCGGCGTGGTCGTGGCCGTCTTAGCGCCAGTCCTGGCTGCAATCGGCGCTCTGGCTGCAATCGTTACCAAATGCAAGATAGTAGTCGAAAAAAAGTAGTGCTCTTAGATTACTATTATTAGCAAATTATTTTTTGAATCTATTAAGCTTATGTGCTAGAGTCGGGTTAAATGATTGAAAAGGTTGATCGCGCACTTGGTGTCGCAGGAGGAGCCGCGGCTATGGCTCTAGTTTCTGATGATGTTGGCTGGTCCGAACGCAAAAGGAGACTGGAGTGTATAGAGTCGAAACCCAAACGATTCGCCGCAATAGCTATACAAAATGTTGTTAAGACTAGTCCAAAATTAGCCAGAGACATGCTCACCAGACCCTATGAAAAAAGGGGGCTTGAAGTGGTAGGGATGGGATATTGCTCAACCGTCATACGAATGGGAAATTCCGTTTTAAAACTATTACGCGGTACGGATAGATTATCCGAAACTAACCAATTAGAATGCGTCCAAAGACTTGAGTCTACTCAGTCAATCCTGCTCGATTACATGTCGGATTTTGCTTTGCCACAAGAATTTGAAATTATCGAACACCCCTTCAAGCCAAGAGATATAGTAGTTGCAAAACAACCGTTTGTCGAAGGCTTTATACCACTTAGGATAAATAGGCTCGATGGGTTTGCCAACCTTAGTGAGCAACAGAAGGCTACAGTCGATGGGTTCGTAAAGCAAGCACATAAGATGGTTGACGAGTCGGGTTGGGCGCCAGACGTACTTGGAACCGACAATTTCGGCTTTACAGAAGACTATGGTCCGTTCGTAATAGTAGATACCATTCCCACAATGGTTACAATTCCACCAGATCTTTCGGTCGAATATTTAAATCGCATAGCCACTGCTGTACAGCAATCCTAAGGTGTTATAAAATAGAGGACGATAGGCGTAGGCCTGTTATCGTTGGGGATTCGCCAAGTGGTAAGGCACCAGGTTCTGGTCCTGGCATTCGGGGGTTCGAATCCCTCATCCCCAGCCATGAAGGTTTTTATCGGGTGTTTTTGATTGAAAGATTGAATTCACCCCTTTTATTTTGCTTAAATCAGGGGTTCCAGACTCAATATCTGCATAGGTTGGAGCCTGATTGAATATAACGCCAAAATACCTGGCTTGCTGGATCGGGTTGTCGTAGTGTAACAGTAGTTCATCCAGGTGTTCCAAGAAATAACGAACAAAGGCGCAGGCTTTTTCAAAGTCCGATGCGGTTTGCGGTTCCGTGGTTTCTCGTTTGTTATTTAGTTCTTTTATTTCGCTTTCCATTTTCTCTATATCGTCCTCCATATATTTAATAGCTGTAGTTGATGAAAGAAACTTGATTTTGTCTATTGACTGGCGGATTTGCTCTCTTAGATTAGCTATACGCAAATCAATCGTTACCGCTTCTTTATGAAGTTTGATGAGTTGCTTGTCCAATTGTTCTCCCATCATACTCATCAGCTCATCAATGTACTCCGGGGCTACCGTGATGCTTTTTACGAAATTTTCGATAGTGGTATTAAATTCCTTTTTGTTCTTTCTGAAATAATGCCCTCGACCATCGCAATGATAAGCAGGGAAATAGCCGCCGTGCCGCCCGCGTGACGCGCTACCGTAAAGCGGTTTTGAGCATATAGGACACATCACGATACGCTTATAAGGAAAATCCGCGTTTCGTGCTCCTTTATTAACGAGATGCTCCGGAGTTTTACGTTTCGCGATATGTACGCCGTCCTCATCTTCGCTAATTACAAATTTTCCTCGATTAGCGGCATTCCATATATCTACGGATACTAGTCCATCAAATTGGCATCGTACCGGTTGGCCTTGTGTCCATTTTTCTGGATTTATGCCAGCATACACCGGGTTTTCAATCATGCCCCACATTGTCTTTAGTGTCAGCGGGTCGCCACCAATTGTTCTAATGATTTTTGTCCGGTCATTTTTATCTCGGACGTAGCGTTCTCGGGTTTTAAAGCCGAGCGTATTAAGCCGGTCGATAATCTGCCAGTCGTCTAATGTCTTCTGGGCTCTTAGTTCGAACATCTTTATAACAAACGAAGTCTCGCTTTTCAGCGGCTGGAGGATGCAGCGTTTTCCTTCCTTTGTTTCTATATGGGTGTTTGTAAATCCATAGAGCGGTCTTCGTACCCAATAGCCCATGCGGGCATATCTGATTTGGGCTCCAATCATACGAGTTTGGATGTCGCGGACTTCGTCTTTAGCGCGTTCCGCTTCGAGAATTTCGGATTTTTTAGTAGGGGAGTAAACGCTCCATTTATAGGATATGCCGAGATGCTCCAATGTATTGATCTTTTGCCCGCCGATAATCCCGTAGATATCGACTAGCGACACTTCCGCGTCATCTAACTGGTTCTTGAGAATACTGTAAAACTCGGATCCACCCCTGGTAAAGCGATCGATTGATTTAATAATGAACTGTTGGATATTGTTCCTGGGGTCTTTGCAGTAATTAACGACCCCCTGCATTGGTTGTTGGTCTTTGGAAGCTGATTCAAGAAATACAAAAAACTTAGATATACGTATGTTGCGTGCAGTAGCATACTGTTCAATTTGGCGCCTCTGGTCTTCCGGCGAATCGCCGTTTACGCCTTGTTTGAAGCTCGAAACGCGAATAGCTCCGACAGCATTATTAGGAAGCGCCATGCCGTCTATCACGACTGAAACTCCTTTATCGTGGTATATAATGTACCGCCGGACTTATCGTCTTCAATAATTTTATCCACTATAAGATGCACTAGTAGATCCAGACGCTCCTCCTCGCTCATCATGAGCGTGTCTTGGATGGCAAGTTCTTCATCTTTGAGTTCTTGTTTTTTTGTAACCACTTGTGACATATTACCCTCCCTTAATACGTAATAAGACGTTCCGAGGTCGGTACGTCTTAACAATTCGACTGATAGTCTTATTTATCCCAGGGTCGTCCTGGTTTTGGTCGTTCCTTTAGTTCTTTACTTGCCAGTTCTTTAAGCTGTTTGTCTCCAGTGTTTGCTAGCAGTCGAAGAATAAGCTCACTTAATGTAAGACCTTTTTGCCTTGCGACGATTTTTGCTCGTTCGCGCAGGTCGTCCGTGACACGAATTTGCATACTAACTATCTTCCTGGACATATGTCCTTATTTTAACATGTAATGCTAATTAATCTAGTTGCTCGTCGTCAATTGTCCTCCTTATACCTGTGATCAGCCGAATTGTTAATGTTCAACCTCTATATAAATAGTAATACTAATTAAAATAAAAAGCAATACTTTTTATGTTTATTTTTACTACCAATGCACTGGAAGTAAATTAGATAACTTTAACAGTAGTTTAATATCGCTTTTTACTCTTTCTTCTTATATACTACGTATAGTAGAGTGAGTATATTAAAGTGAGTGAAGATAAAGTAAAACTAACGCCCTGGCAACAACGTGTATTAAAGCTGCTATTTAAATTCCGGTTCATTTCAACACAACTACTAGCTGACATTATGGTTATTAATCGTAAAAGTGCTTATCAAGTTCTAGAAAGTTTAGTAAGTAATGGGTTAGTAGATAAAGTCTATGAAACAGACTTTCGTTATGCTAAAAAACCAGCTTATTATTATTTAAGTAAAAAAGGAGTTACGGCTGTTCGTAAACTGCTAGATGTTAAAGAAACCGTCGTTCACACCCTATACAACAACCCCAAAGCCCCGGAAGACTTCATTAGCCATTGTTTGACCGTTGCAGCCTGCTACGTTGTTACCGTTCGCTTATCGTCGCCTGAGGCAAACATCCTCACCAAAACCGAGATAAACAAATTAACACAGTTTCCAAAGAACCGCCCCGATCTATACATTAAAACTCCGGATGGCAAAGAGGCGATTGTAGTAGTGGCAGACAACCAGCCTAAATATATCACCCAAAAAAGACTGGACGAGATTATAGACCATAGCGAAGACGAAGGCTGGCCGAACGGCGATTACCCGCATATTTGCTTTATTTTAAAGGATGACCATGCAGTACACAGTTTTCTTTACATAACTAATAAAAAACTAGAAGATATTGGTTTTGACGAAGACGAAATCCATATCTTAGCAACATCGCTAAAAGCCATAAAAGAGGGGAGTAGTGGGCGAGTGTGGTTTAACGCCTTCAATCCTAAAAAAGCTGTATCCTTGTTTGAGTAGTTTTACGTCTTGCTCAGGACGAAGAGTCTAATACTCTTCAGCCAGCATCACCGTTAACACTCGTTCACATTCCGAATGAAGCGGTTCGCACCA
>CAZQGW010000055.1:0-5091 GCA_964593165.1 uncultured Saccharimonas sp. (SeqCode)
TCGCACAATTCCTCTTCCTCGAAGCCGAAGATCCGAAAAAAGATATTTCTCTTTACATCAATTCTCCAGGCGGTTCAGTCTCGGCAACGCTAGCGATGGTGGACACCATGAATCATATAAAACCAGCTGTTGGTACTGTATGCGTCGGTATGGCGGCATCGGGCGCGGCGATTCTTCTCTCTGCAGGTGAAAAAGGAAAACGATTCGCACTGCCAAATTCAGAAATTATGATTCACCAACCGCATGGCGGAGCTGAAGGCCAAGCGACCGATATTGAAATCACGGCAAAGCACATCATCAAGCTCCGCGAGCGATTGAACAAAATGCTCGCAAAAAATACCGGCCAAGACCTCGCGAAGATTGAAAAAGATGTCGAGCGCGACTTCTTCATGACCGCCGACGAAGCGAAAAAGTACGGCATTATCGATCAGGTGTATTCGTAAATATTGACAGACAGTCTATAAGTGTAGTAGGATTCCTCTAGACATTTCGTTCCAAAAGGAGCATCCAATGCCCGAAATCGCCAGGGTAGTTTGTGTCTTTGCTGTTTCTTTCGCGGTACTTGTGACAGCAAAAGATATCGCCGCGTACATTCAGCCGGAGATTGCAGGTAAAATTCTTGGTTGTGTTTTTGCCGCAATCACTCTGGCTCTTTTCTTCGGAGTTGTGAAAGAAAGCAAAGTGTAATACGACCAAAACAGCGGCCGCACGGAAGAATTTTTCCGGGCGGTCGTTTCATATGCGCAGGAAAATTTTTTGTGCTAATATCCAATTATTCTGCTCCTCTGAACGCTGATTCGATTGCTTCCCCGATTCTCCCCTTACTTTTTACCTTTGGGCGTTTATGTCACTAAAAATAATACTGATTTTGCTCGCCTTGTCTGGGACGGGCGGCGTCGCGCTCGGCTACGTGCTGCGCGTGCTTATTGGACTCGCCCAGCGCGGGTCTGTTGAGCTTGATATCAAACAAAAAATTCTGGCTGCCAAAGAGCAGGCGGCAAAGATTATCGCCGACGCCGAATACAGCAGCGCTGTTTTTGAAACAGAACGACTCGCGCCGATTGAAGAGCGTGAAGAAAAATTGACGGCCAAAGAAGAACACATAACGCTTCGCGAAGAATTTCTTGATTCTCGTCAGCGCGATCTTGATGAAAAAGAAGTTGAGGTTCGCGCACGTGAACAAGAAGCTCTGCGCGCAAAAAATGAAGCTGAAAAATTAACAACAGAGCGTTCGAAGGAACTTGCGAAAGTCGCGCATCTTTCTGAAACAGCTGCACGCGACGAACTTTTTTCAGAAATTGAACGCGTGAACGAAGAAGCTATTCTTTTACGATTGCAAAAACTCGCCGCGAACGGCCGCGAACGTCTTGAAGAAAAAGCGCGCGCCATTTTAGTAAGCACGATTCATCGTCTCGGCAGCGCTGTGAACACAGAAGTGATGTCTCTCTCGGTCGCGATTCCTTCAGAAGAAATGAAAGGAAAAATAATCGGGAAAGAAGGCCGCAACATCAAAGCTTTTGAACGCGCGACTGGCGTGGATGTATTAATTGACGATGTCCCAAATCGAATAACGCTCTCGTCTTTTGATCCGCTTCGCAGATATATCGCCAAATCAGCTCTAGAAAAACTTATCGCCGACGGTCGTATTCAGCCGGTCAAAATAGAAGAAACAGTTGAAAAAACGCGAGCAGAAATAAATGATCTTATAAAAGAAAAAGGTGAAACTGCGGCATACGAAGCTGGCGTTATCGGACTCGATCCGCGATTAATCGCGCTTGTCGGGCGACTTTATTTTCGTACCAGCTACGGGCAGAACATGCTTCAGCATGCGATCGAATGTGCTCATATAGCAGGAATGCTCGCAACCGAGCTCGGCGCCGATCCGGCAGTCGCAAGAGCTGGCGCCCTCCTCCACGACATTGGGAAAACGGTAGATCACGAAGTGCAGGGCACGCATGTTGAAATCGGGCGGCGGATTCTGGAAAAATTTGGCGTTGATGAACGAATTATCAAAGCAATGCAGTCGCATCATGATGAATATCCATACGAAACGCCGGAAGCGGTCATCGTGCAGGTTGCAGACGCCATTTCAGGTGGCAGACCAGGTGCACGGAGAGACACTATAGATCGATATCTTGAACGATTGGGCGATTTGGAACGGCTCGCGAGCGCATTTCCTGGCGTTGAGAAGGTGTATGCGATTTCAGCAGGTCGCGAGATTCGCATTTTTGTGAATCCGGGGAAGATTTCTGACATCGCGATGCACAAGCTCGCGCGCGACATCGCTACGCGCATCCAGCAAGAGTTGAAATATCCTGGCGAAATCAAGGTAAACATCATCCGCGAGAATCGCGTTGTCGAATTTGCGCGCTAATTTTGCTTGTGGCGCATGGACTTTACCCAGCCACCAAAGGAGTTTTTCTATAAACATATGCATATTGCGTCTATTTTGGTGCTGGGTATACTTCTTCCCATGCCCGCCTTTGCTCTCGCCGCCGCAAGGCTTCGACGGAGCAATACCCGCCTGAACTCGAGCGAGGGCAGGGCCGTTATTAATTAGCAATATTCTCATGAATAAAGCAGACATCATCGACAAAGTGCACGGCGTTCTGGGGAGCACGAAGGCCGAGGCCGAGCGCGTCGTCGAGACGGTGATTGATTCGATCGTCTCGGGCCTCAAGTCCGGTGACGAAGTATCTATCGCAGGTCTTGGCATCTTCGCGACGAAGGCGCGCCCAGCGCGCGAAGGTCGCAATCCTCGCACAGGCCAGACGATTCATATCGCGGCTTCTCGCACAGCGAAGTTCCGCCCAGCGAAAGCGCTCAAAGACGCGGTTAAATAAATGACTAGAAGCTAGGCTTCAAGTACTAGCATCAAAACACCGCAGCTACATCTGCGGTGTTTTGTATTTATACTAAAGCCTAATAACACCCAGAGCGCATGAAAATAATCTGATTTTGTGCTAACTATTTTTCTACCCTAGCGTGGAGTTAGAACTTTTCTGAAAAACAATAGTGAGTAGTATGGTGGGGTAAAGAAAATCCCGCCTCCATTTTCTGGAAAGCGGGATTAAAGGTACAAATTTTTCACACATGATAGCTCCTAGTTAGCCACTGCTGGATTTCCTGCTGCCGCCTTTTGCATTGCCTCCCAGAGAGAGACAAATTTTGGGCAAGAAGTCAGGAGTTCCGTCAGTGTGCCAGAAGCGATGATCTGCCCTTTGTCGAATACGCAAATGCGGTCAAACAGAGGAAGCAGGTGAAGCTGATGGATTGTGGAGATAATCGTTTTCCCAGTGAACTCTCGAAAGATGTTCTGGTAGACCGTTATCTCGGTTATCGTGTCTAGGCTGCTTGTCGGCTCGTCTAGGAGCACAATGTCCTTGTCATGACAGGCTAAAAGCCCACGAGACAAAGCCAAACGCTGTTGCTGTCCACCGGAAAGGTTGACTCCTTTTTCTTTAATTGAGGACTCAAACTTTTTCGGCAAATTTTCAACAACATCTGTAAAGCAAGCCATATCGGTGAATTTCAAAACGAAACCCAAATCATACTCGGCACCCATAGTGATATTCTCCCAAATCGTTCTGGCAAATATCTCTGGGTCCTGTTGGACAAGCGTGATGGCTCGGCTGATTCCTTCAAATCCGCTCGAAACTTTTTGACCGTCGACTAGAAATGTTAATTCCTGTGGGTGGTACAAGTCTCGCATGATTTTCAGAAATGTTGTTTTACCACTGCCGGTTTCCCCGACAAGGGCTGTCCTCTCTCCGCGATTAACGGAAAAAGAAACACCATTTAAGTGAAGTTCCGCGTCGTCCCAATTGTGATATGAGAACGACAAATTTTTCACTTCCAATCTTTCCCAGTTTGTCGGCAGGACATGATTGGTAAAGTTTTCAGTTCTGAAATCCTTGGTTAATTCCTCGGCATTCATAACTTTGGCTTTACGCTGAACAAGGTTCGAATACATGCTCGTAAATCTGAAAAAATATCGCTGACCCTCTCAAGGTATTTTATGAGAAGGTAGAGACTCATGACGACGGCAGTCTGGGTGATGCCGATGTTTTGCCAGAAATACACTCCGAGCACGATAATGGTCATTACGGTGCAGCAAATGTTTGTCAAACCCCATTTCAACTCATTCAGGCGTTGATTATTCCTAAAAAGTTCGTAGGGTTTTTCGACTTTGCGCATGATAGCGTTGAAAACCAATCTTTCCACACGCAGAATGATAACCGTCGAAATGTTACTGACCGCATCAAACACGTTTTCGGAAATCTGATTCTCGGCGCGATTAAGCTCTTTGTATTGAGCCAGCATAATTCGGTCAAACCTCATTGTTATCCAAGCGGACACAAGAAGCATGACAAGAACTATGTAAGCAGCCGGATGGCTGAAGTAGGCCAATACACAATAACTGATTACCAGTTGAACAATCGAGTAAATTACCTCATAGGAATCTTCCGAAAATTGATACAGAGCGTTTGTTCCTTTTTCAATTTTGTCGATTGTGTCTCCGGAGTGGTGCTCGACATGCCATTCCATTGGCAGAGTCATTACACCTTTTAGAAGAAATCGCCGATAGTTCATCCGTGCCTTGAAAGCATTGTTGCGTTCAATGCACCGAGCTGGGCCGTGGATTGACCAGAAAGCCAATTCAACAACAAGCGTCAATCCGAGCAGTCCGTAAAGAACCGCTAGATTTGACTTGGTCACCCCTTGTTTCTGGGCAACATCCATTATTTTGGCCATAAGAATTGGCTGGCACAAAAGGTAGATGGTATTAGCTATGATGAACATAATCCAATACCAAACAACGTTTTTTCTGTTGCCTTCCGAATACCGCCAAGTCTTGCTGAACAGATACCGCAATGGGTTCTGTCTTTCTTCGTACATATGCTGACCCTCCTTACTGAACATTCGCTTCTCCCTTCGTTTTGTGTGAATTTCAAAGAACACTAAGAACCAAAAACGCCGCGATATACGCGGCGTTTTCAGTATTCAAATAGTTGGAGAGTTTAAATACTTAAAACACTGCGTAATCTGTCCGCAATTATTGCGACAGTGATGTATGGAAGCACAGCCAAA
>CAZQGW010000056.1:0-4916 GCA_964593165.1 uncultured Saccharimonas sp. (SeqCode)
ATTGTGGGGATGGCCGTAAAGCTAAGAACGGTAGTTAGAATTATTCTTAAATTTCGCAAAAAGTTAGGCAATAAAATTAAATTCACGACACGCAAATTGGTCACCAGTATAATACCTAAAAAACTAAGGCTAGCGCTCAAATACGTGATAAAACTACGATGGTTGGTAAAAAAACAGGTCGTTATTAATGAAAAGTATTCGAGCGCAAAGCCACTGGTTTCGGTTGTAATCCCATATTTTAACCATGGCATGACGGTTGAGGAGACTCTGAACTCGTTGCAAAATCAGACTTTCACGGATTTCGAGGTTATTCTAGTAAACGATGGCTCCACGATGCAACAAAGCGTTGACAAGCTAAGCCATTTGAACTTTCCAAAGTTAAATCTAACAATTATCAACCAAAAAAATCAAGGAACGGCGGCAGCACGCAACAAGGGCGTCGGTAAGTCAACGGGTAAATATGTTGTTTGCCTAGACGCAGACGATACGTTGAGCGAGACATACTTGGAAAAAAATCTTATATTACTGGAGACAAATCCAAATGTTGATATTTCGGCAACTGACATGCAGCTTTTCGGAGTGAAGGATTTAATTTATAGGCAAAGTGAATATAACCCATTTGAACTATTGAATAATAACATGCTTATTCATGCGGCAATGTATAACAAAGAGGGGTGGAATGAAGTTGGCGGGTATAAATCCGGTATAGGTTACGAGGATTGGGAATTCTGGATTAGTATGGCCGAAAATGGCTACTGGGGAAAACGCATACCGGAGCTGCTATTCAACTACAGGACTGCCGTATCGTCCAGGTATATAGACGATCAGGCTAAGCATAAAGAAAATTTACATGCCATAAAATCCCTCCACCACAGATATATAGATAAAATTAAAAAAATCAGACGGCATAGATACTTCAACGAGAAATATCTCAAGTTGGACTCTGCGCTTGTTAATCTAGGCGATCAGTCCTCGTATGCTTTGCCCGAAAACGACAATCCGAATATTCTCATTACAATACCATGGATGACATTCGGAGGTGCCGAGACCCTTATTTATAATTACTGTCGGGAAATCAAGGACAGATACAATATCACGTTTATGACTGGCCTGAAAGCAGAGCATGAATGGGAGTATAAATTTAAAGAAATCACCGATAATATTTATCATCTGGATAATCTATTTGTGGATAAGAAGCTCTATCTTGAGTTTATTTCAAACTATATAACTACAAGAAAAATTGACATACTACACATCATTCATAACGGTTTCACGTTTGATATGCTTCCAGAACTTAAGAAACGTCATCCAAAACTTAAGGTCCTAGTCACGATGTTTAACGACAGGGTTGAGTATTTTCATCAATCTATTCAATATAAGGCCTATATTGACACCTATGTAAGTGACAACTGCAAAGTATCAGATAACTACCAAAAGCAGATAGGCTCTGGCGGTCAAGTAGAAGTTGTTCCGAACGGGATTAATTGTGAATACGAATACAATCCTAGTTTGTTTAATCGCCGGGAAGAAAGGTCCGGTCTTGGGATAACAGACGATGAAATTGCAATATTTTTTGTTGGCAGATTTTCTTCAGAAAAAAACCCGGACGTCTTTTTGAAAATGGCAGAACAACTGGATTCGACAAATAAGCATAAATCATTGAAATTTTTCATGATAGGCGACGGTATCATGAAGCCGGCCATCGAGAAGAAAATAACGTCTATTAGGAGTGATAACATAAGGTGTCTGGGGTATCAATCTGAGGTTGCTAAGTATCTAAGTGCCGGTGATATATTCGTACTCCCATCGTCCATAGAAGGCTTCCCGCTATCGATACTTGAAGCTATGGCTATGAAACTCGTCGTGATTGCTTCTGATGTTGGAGCGGTTTCTGAGGTAATCAAAAGTGGGCAGGATGGCTTTGTGGTAAAACCAGGCTCGGTTGCCGATATTAAAAGCGTAATCCTAAAACTTCAAAAGGACAGAAAGTTGTTAGAAAAGATTAAACTCGCAGCCCGACAAAAACTGGAAAACAACTACTCCAACACCGTATTAAGAGCGAACTATGTGAAGCTTTACGAGGGGGTGCTGAAATGAGGGCCTTAGTCTTTGGTGCAGATGGTTTTATTGGTCGCAACGTGTGTGCCGCGCTTGAGCATGACTACGATGTTATAAGAGCCACACAGGACATTTTGAGTGGCGTAGTGAATAATGTGCAGGTTGACCTACTTGATCAAGAAAGTATAAAGAAGGTTCTGGATGGTGAAAAGCCAGATGTAATAATTAATTGCGCCGGCATTGTTAACGCGAACAGTGATACTGATTTGAACCTCCAGTTCACAAAGAATATTGTTGAACAAGTTGCTAACGTAGACACTGAGATTGAAGTTGTTATTTGCGGCTCAGCGGGCGAATACGGACGAGTTAGTCCTGAGAATATTCCAGTTCGCGAAGATGCGCCGTTGAACGCGGACTCAGGTTACGGACTGTCTAAACTAAAAGAAGAAAAGTACGCTCTCGAATATGGCAAGGAACACGGTATAAAGGTTATTGTTTTACGAATATTTAACCCAATTGGCAAAGATATGGCAGACCAATTCATGACGATGAGACTAGTAAAACAAGTCCGGGAGTTCAGGTCCGGCATTAGGGACTCTATTGAGGTTACTAGGCTTGATTCAAAGAGGGACTACATTTCCATTAAAGACGTCGCATCAGCGTTCAAGGCCATCGTTGACGGTAGTCCTAAGTATAGTGTGTATAATGTCGGCTCAGGGGTTAGTACAACGAATAAAGAATTAATGGATTTACTATTAAAAAATAGTAACCTAGATAATATGCCACGAGTCAAAGAGACATCAAACGAAGCGGAGCAGTTGGTAGCCGTATGCGCTGACATTTCACGTATTTCTAATGAGTTTGGCTGGCATCCAACGCACCAAATTGAAGAAGTAATTAAGGAGATTTGTGAAGTATGAACGCAGAAAATAACAAAATAGGGGTCATAGTCGTAGGAGCGGGCAAGGCGGGTGAATTAATTGCAAATGACATAAGAAATCATGACGATTCTGGTCTTCACGTTATTGGGTTTGTTGATGATGATCCAAGTAAGCAGGGAAGCGATATCGATGGAGTGCCCATACTGGGGCTAATAGCTGATTTGCCGAAACTAGTAAAAGATAAAAAAGTAGAAGAGCTAATCATTGCGCTACCCTCTGAACGCGGGAAAACCATCCGTAATATTGTCGACTGCACCATTGGGTTGGGACTTGTCTATAAGATATTACCTCGCTTAGCAGAGGTGTTGATGCAAGATTTTGATAAGGATTATCTAAAATACGTCCGAAGAGTTAAGGCGGAAGACCTGCTGGGTGGTGAAATTCTAAAATCCGATCAGGCAGAAATAAGCCAATATGCAAACAATCAGACCATTCTTGTTACCGGTGCTGCTGGCTCTATTGGTTCGGAACTATGCCGCCAAATTGTTGCCCACGGTGCCAAAAAAGTTATCATGTATGACTGGTGGGAAAATGGCATGTTTGATCTTCGCAATCAACTTATTGAAGACTATCCACATTCGGATCTAGTATTCATTGTCGGTGACGTAAAAAACAGGACAAGACTTAGCCAGATTATGTCATTGTATAAACCAACGACAATATTTCATGCGGCGGCCTATAAACATGTTCCACTGATGGAGTCTAATCCGGCCGAGGCAATAAGGAATAATATTATTGGTACAAAAACCGTAGCAGAGACAGCTATAAAATATGATGTCAAAAAATTCGTTCTTATATCAACTGATAAGGCAGTCAATCCAACGAATATAATGGGAGCTACAAAACGCGCTGCTGAAAAAGCGATTCATATATTATCCCAAAGCCAGTCGAATACAATTTTTTGTGCCGTTCGCTTCGGTAATGTAATAAACAGTAACGGTAGCGCAATTCCATTTTTTGAAAAACAAATAGAAAAAGGTGGCCCGGTTACCGTTACGCACATAGATATTAACCGATTCTTCATGACTATACCGGAAGCTGTTCATTTGATTCTGCAAGCTTGGGTGATGGGCCAGAACAACGATTTGTTCGTGCTTGATATGGGTGAGTCTGTTAAGATATATGACCTGGCTAGGTTATTAATTGCACTTCATGGTTATACCCCAGACGAGGAAATAAAAATAAAAATTGTCGGCCTTCGCCCTGGTGAAAAATTATATGAGGAAGTGCTGGTCAAAGAGGAAGAAACGCTTTCGACGCCTGTAAAAAAGATATTCCGCACTCAGAACTATCTAAATTTTGATAAGTTGGCATTTCTCCTTAACCTAACTGGTTTGTGTGAGCTTGTTGAAGAAGACAGCTTAAGTGTCGGCCCAATAAAAGAAAAAATGAAGAAGATGATCTCTACCTATAAGCCAGCAAGCGATAACTAGTTTACGGTAAAAACAATCCCCAGTTTGACGTTTGCTTATTATGCATATACTATTGATAAGATGTCTTATTTTTTACTCGTTGTGAACGTTTTCATCATGACTGGTGGCCAGTTGTTTTTTAAACAATCTGCCGACTATATCAACGCGAACCCAAATTTACATTTCCCGATGAGCTATATAGCGAACCCATGGTTTTACGTTGCAATCTTTTTGTATATAATATCAACTTTTATCTGGACACAAGTCCTAACGAAAATGCCACTTTCCGTTGCATATCCAGTAGTAAGTTTCGCGTATATATTAACGGTGCTAGGGGCGTTTTTCTTCTTCCAAGAAAAAATATCTTATCTAGGTATACTGGGTATATTCTTTATCATGACCGGCGTTTCTCTGACGGCTCTCAGGTAGATTACTTATCATAACCCCGAAAAGAGAATGTGATAATAAACCAAATCATTTTCATACCAAGAATGAAAGCCTTTTT
>CAZQGW010000057.1:0-4859 GCA_964593165.1 uncultured Saccharimonas sp. (SeqCode)
CATTAATTCTGGGTATGATAAGCAGGGGCTGCGGTCCTACCGAAACGTTGGCATTCGGGTTGATGACGATGTTCTGAGGGTCTATATCACCTGGGCTAACATAAGCCATGACGTTTGAAACAATAAAACTGTTATACTGCAAAAATGCGAAAATCAACATCACAACTAAACCCGATATTATCGGTATGAAGTGTCGGCTCTTCCTAATTTTTTTAGCTGAATTTTGGACCTTTCCGATTAGCTCCTGACGCATATCAAAGATTGCTTCATCGGTAGAAAAGGTCTTGTCGGATTTTGACTGAGGCTGAGCTTGAGATGTTGGAGTCGGACGTTTTCTTATGGATGTCGGACGACGGGGTGACGGGTTTTCTTTAATGTTTTCAACCTGTGCCTGACGCACTTTATTCAGGTGGTGTACGTAATATCCCTCGTAATATTTTTGGTAATAATTCTGCCAAGCGGTGTGATATTGACTCCAATCATTCGCTTCAATACTAGGATGTGACGAGTGGGTTCTTTGGTATGGGTTTATATCTTCGAGGGGTTGCTGAGTTATTGATTCGTTTGTATTTTCTGGTTGCGGAACCTGACCATCTTGTTTCTCGTATAAACTGTCAATTTGAGAACGAATAACTTGCGCGGCAGCTTCTCTGGACTGTTGGTCGTTTCGGTCGTTGGGCGCACTAACTGGGCGACCCTGTCCGGGCGATGATATTCCACTTTGACTACTTTTAGGCTCTTCTGGCTTCATCTATAGATTCCCACTAAGTTCTATTGTACACTATATGGGTGGCTGCTACCGCTTATAGGTTGCGGTATGTTATCATAATTTACAAATTAAATATATCTGTTGGGCGAGTGGCGGAATCGGTAGACGCGTCAGACTCAAAATCTGGTTCTCGCAAGAGAGTGGGGGTTCAAGTCCCCCCTTGCCCACCAAATATATTGAACTTATAGCAAACTTGCGGTTACGCTTTCGAGTGGCCTGGAGGTTGCCCAAAGCCAGTAAACAGCCGCCCGAGTTGCAACCTGCCCGCGCCAGATTTTCATTGGTTCGTTAAATGGAGTACTCGTAACTTCCCCGCCTCTTGCGACGAGCATCACTTCTTGATGAAACACAGCTATGCTTATTGGGTAAGTAATCGTAAATTTATGTATAGCCTCAACCAGATTGGTCAGCTGCATGCTAAACGTTAATACCTTTGGATAATAGACAGACCTGAATATTTTCTGCAACTGAGCAAGCGAAACTATAATCAGCGTATCTGGACGCTCAACAAGTGTCGAGCTGCTGTTTTTGAGTAAATCTACCGCGTCGCGGGTTATTGTTAGCGGTCCTTTATAATCTTTAACAAAGTTCTCGTATAATATTGCGGTCTCACTGTTATTACCGGAATCGCCAATCAGCAATACTCCACTTGCCCATTCGCCTAATGCCCTCATTTCGGTCAATGCG
Organism: uncultured Saccharimonas sp. (SeqCode); assembly: GCA_964593165.1. Classification (GTDB taxonomy): domain Bacteria; phylum Patescibacteriota; class Saccharimonadia; order Saccharimonadales; family Saccharimonadaceae; genus UBA1547. Next base: position 1,457 of record CAZQGW010000057.1, read on the forward strand.
TCTTTGGCTAATCCGCCGGATGGGTTTGTGGCTGCGAAGATCACGTCGTGCATGGTTTTTGGTATAGATTTCCTAAGAACGTCGGGAAGAAGAACTCGGGCCTCACCTACTCCGGTCTTTAAGGATGTTTCATAATTCTCGGCGACACTTATAAAACCAAGCTTATTTCCACCGATAATGCCAAGTCGTCCTTTTTGCGTTTTCTGTTCAGGTTTTGACCATTCTATGTCTGGAAACAGAGGTTTCTCTGCGGATTGTTTTTGCCAATAAGTGTATTCTGAAGTCATGTTACAGTTTCTGAACAACTGTTACGTTGTGGGATACCATCTTGTCGTTTTCGTCGAGTTCGATATTAGCGTTTAATTTTTCGCCCTTTACGATTCGCGGAAGCCAAATTAAATCAGAAGGCCACATGGTGTCGTAAGGAAGTTGATCTTTTGAAAACCACTTAGGTTTCATCTCTTCTGTTTCGATCGGAGTACCCTCCCATTTTGTCGCTGTATAAACGTGGATGCGCATAATTGCGGGCTCACCCTTGAACAGCTCATCGAAAGTTAGTACTGCGACTTTATCAAATTCTGTTGGGGTTACGCCTATTTCCTCCTGAGTCTCGCGAACCAGGGTTTGTTCGATGGATTCATCTGGTTCGGGCTTACCTCCGACACCGTTGTATCGACCAACGCCGAAGCCTCGTTTTTTCATTGCTAACAACACCTGGTCATCCTTTAATAGGAATAATAATGTTGCTGTAATTTCTTTTTTCATAACACTCCGATCCACATTCGTTTGTTCTGAATTCATTATACTTCAGCACGTTGATTATCAATATATGATTAACGGACATAGATAGCGCCTCGGTTCAACGAGACGCTACCGGTTGAGGGTTGCAGATCTCGGAACGCGAGGCGCGTTGGTGGATTTGTTTGTCAGGAAGGTTTGGGGTCGTCGTGGGCGGGAATCGTAATGGTCTTGTCGCCATCCATGTAGATCAGTGCAACCTCCCGGAACTCCTGCCTCTCCTCGATAATCGTGTCATCGAGGACACGGGGTCCTTTGCCGATGCGTGCACCGGCACCGATCGTGACGTTGTCGCCAACCTCGGTGTTGTCACCGACGACGGCACCTTTCATGATACGGACATTGGCGCCGAACGTGCAGTAGTTACCGACTTTGGCGTCCTCCTCGACGTGACAGTCGTTACCGAAGCTGGTGAAATTCCCGACCTTGGCATGATGTCCGAATGTCGATATCCGCAGGGCTGTAACGCCCTGGCCAAGCGTGGCGTCGTGCCAGACGACGCAGTCCAAGCCGAAGCTTGTGCCGCTCCCGATGGTTGTGCGGTCATCGAGACACGTGCCCTTGCCGACAGTGATGTAGTCGCCGAGGAAAACGTCGTCGCCGACGAAAGAGTCATCCTTGAGCTTGCAGCCGTCGCCGATTCGAATCCGGGACCGCAGGGTGACATTGTCACCCATCCAGAATCCATCTCCAACTTCGGTGTCGGATGGAAGTCCGACGTACTGTGCTAGCCGGTTGTGGGTTATGTCGCTTTGCCGCATTTCTCCCACTAGTGCCACGGTGAATCCCCTCCTATTGCTGTCAGGTACAAATCCTTCGTGAAATAATACCCCATCTTGTAGCAGTTTGTCAATTTATATATTGTAATAAGCTTTTAATATGTTAAATGTCAAAATAAATAAACTTTGTTTTAAACTTCTATACTGACCGGACAGTGGTCCGATCCTATTACGTCCGGATGGAGTTGAGGGTTAATAATGTCATTAGCAATTGATTCACTGGCCATCCAGTAATCGATACGCCAACCGATGTTACGTTCCCTAGCGTTAGCCCAGTGCGTCCACCACGTATAGGCATCGGTTTTGTTTGGATACTTCTCTCGGAATACGTCGACGAATCCAGCCGTCTCGAACGTATCAAATCCTTCTCTTTCCTCGTTAGTAAAACCGTGCTTGCCAACGTTTTCCTTTGGATTGGCTAGGTCAATTTCCTTATGAGCAACGTTTAAGTCGCCGCAAAATAGTACAGGTTTTGTTTTTTCCAAACTTTTAACATGTTCTAAAAATGCTGGGTCCCATTGTTTATGCCGAAGTTGCAGCCGAGACAGATCCCCTTTGGAGTTGGGTGTATATACTGAAACAACCCAAAAAGTATCAAACTCAGCTGATATCACCCTACCCTCGCTATTAGGATCTCCGTAATTGTCACCAGCTAGTTTGTATTTTTCTGAAATCTCACCAACGAAGCCATTTATAATAGTAATCGGTTTGACTTTGGAAAAAATCGCTGTGCCGGAATATCCAGGTTTTTCAGCGCTGTTCCAGTATTGAAAGTAACCCGGTAGGTCAATCTCAACCTGAGCCTCTTTGGCTTTTATCTCTTGTAAGCACAAGACGTCGGGTTGATGCTGTTTAATAAATTTTTGAAAAGCGCCCTTATTCAAAACTGCGCGGATCCCATTTACGTTCCAGGAATATAACTTCATCATCTACTAATTATAATACAAAGGCCTAGGTGTTTTTAATAGCACGGTTGATTTCGCGCTCTTGGTCGCGACGCTTCATTGTTTCGCGCTTATCGTATCTTTTTTTACCTTTTCCAAGCGCAATGACCAATTTTATATATCTTCCGCCAGTCAGTAGTTTTATAGGGACTATTGTCATTCCAGCCTGTTTCTTATCCGAAAAACCATCTATTTGCTTGCGACTGGCCAATAGTTTTCGTGGCGAAGAGTCTACGGTCCGCGTTCCGGATTCGCCCCTTTCGTTTTGCTTCAAACTAAAACTAGCGTTATTTAACCATAATTCGTTATCACGGATATTCACAAACGAACCCTTAAGCTGAACATGGCCATCTCTGGCGGCACGTGTCTCTATTCCCGTTAAGGCAATACCAACAACGAGTTCATCGTCTAAAAAGTAATCAAAAGAAGCCCTTCGATTTACGATGGATTTGGGGCTTTGTTTTCGTTTCTTCTTTTGTGCCATCACATTGCTATTGTAACAGATTATGATAACGTTATTTCGCGGTACGGTACTTCCTGTTTAAATAAGCCATCTTTAGAAATTGCCAGACGAATTTATGCAGCGGTAAGACTTTTGTGATTTGCCCGAGCATTCTGAAATCCTCCGACCAACCTCGAAAAAAACCAATCTTAGTCGCCTTTTTAATATTAATGACACCATGAAGCTGGACCGACCTAAATGTCTTATTATTGCCGAGCAGGGATTTGTTCATCAGAGCCTCTAAGCCATAACAAACATCAGGATAACTCCAGATCAAAGGGTCTGTTAGTAGTTTTTTTGGTATGACCCGTTCGCCGCTATCCGGTTCCATTTGTAAAAACCGCATAACTTTAAATGCATTATCACGCCAACTTAGCGTC
>CAZQGW010000058.1:0-310 GCA_964593165.1 uncultured Saccharimonas sp. (SeqCode)
AATACCACTGCCAATAATTACGTTTTTAGCGCGGATGACGGCGCTATCTATAAGAATTGGCCAATCACCAGGAAGCCCAATCGGCGTAATCGCACCAAACTCCATACCGGTCATTTCTACTGCCTCGTTCATCGGCGCAAATGATACCTTACGAGCGTCTACATATCGTCTGACGAAGCCGTTAATATCCGCTCTAGTATTCGCAAGAACTACGCAAGCCACATGCCAGGTCTTATCAGCTCTTCTTGCTTCAACAATTACGCAGTTAGCACATAGCGCGGGTCCGACTTGGTATCTCTCACAAAAGGCA
>CAZQGW010000058.1:320-3859 GCA_964593165.1 uncultured Saccharimonas sp. (SeqCode)
GTAGCAGACAGATCTGGATCAATTTCAGACACGTAAACGCCGGTAAGCTTATCACGATTAATCGCTTGGTCAACGAAGCCTGAAACCAAACCGTCACTACCGCTTATATCCGTAAAGTTAAGCTTACCAACCTGCATGCTCTCATTATAACAAAAGCTGTATTTACCTAATTACCGCCTAACGAATATCTAGACGTTTTCGTATCAACAAGACACCGCTAGGTGTTAGGCTATTACAACAATTTCAATAATGTTATATAATAATCCAATTGTCTCCCGGAGTATTCGTATTATGCCAAAAATAACACCTAAATCACCCGAATTGTTACAGGCGCAGGTTGCGGCTTTTACTGCCGAGCGCGAAGATATTTACATAGACGAAGTCGACGGCGATTATATTTTTAAAAACCTGGGCTGTATCGCCGCTGGCAATGTAATTGGTAATAAAACTCTCGCTAAAAAATATGGACAAAACAGAGAACAGGGGGCTTTCCCTACGAGAACGGAAATACTCATCGCTTCTGGCGAAAAGTATGTCGAATATTTACGTTCGGTCGGCGGCGCTGCTTACGATGGCATATCGGGCCGCGCAGGTATGTTAGAACGCTATAATGAGGAGTTTAAGCCGATAATATCCGGACTTCTCGACGAATTATCGACGATGTGTGAGCCTGAGTCGCATCGTGATTTTATCGGTGGCGGAGATGACTCAAATGTCTTTCGATTTAGTCATTATGGCAAAGACTATGCTGTTAGAGTACCCATATCCGAACAGCATTCCGCTGTTACGATCGACGACCATCTGAGTGGACCTATCCTAGGCAGGGGCATACCGCATCTTGAACATATTGTCGCCGCATCATACGAAGATGGGGTCACAATTGCCGAATTAATACCCGGCAAGGCGATGTACGTCCTATCAACAGATGAAATGAGGGGTGTTACCGACAGACAGTTAGAAGAATTAATTGATACCTTCGAAACAGTAAATGAAAGTGGCATCCTGATTGATCCAAACTCAGGCAATTTTTTATATGACCCGGAGGTTGGTTTCGGAATAGTCGATTATTGGTCATACGGGGTTGGCGATAATGGGTCAATACCTCAAGATTTATCCGACGTAGTAAGTCGGATGACTGTACCGATAATGAGCTCTGGTTGTGAAATACCTTGCAATCCGGCAGAACGTTTTCGTGTAAATTATGGTGTACTGACTAGGTACAAGGCTATAATCGAACAAAAGCTGGATCCGGACGACTGCCTTGCGGCAATGACAGGAATTGAAGAACATTTCGCTGATTATATGAGTGGATGATGAGAACGTATTCTGAGCCCGAATGGGCCGCTACTAGCGTGGCTGGTTGGGAAGAGGCAAAAAGATTGAAAGCACAATCAGAGCTCTAATAATCGGTCATTTCTTCAATACTCTGACAATTCCGGAGTCGCCATCGACTTCAACTTTATCACCGTCTTTTAGGATTTTTGAAGCATTCTTAGTAGCAACGACGCACGGAATGTTGAATTCTCGACTGACAATCGCTGCATGAGACATTAATCCGCCCATATCTGTAATGATGGCTCTGGCCTTATTACATGCAACGAGCAGTTCCGGTGCGGTAGTTTCTGCTACCAATATTTCACCTTTTTTCATCTTTTCGATTTCAGCATTAATTTGCGAAAGGTCACTGTAATCAACGGGGATTATTTTTACAATGCCACTAATCCGGCCTTTGCTAGCGCCCTGTCCATATATAATTTCTGAAGCCTCCGCCACTTCTTTGAATTCTTGGATAATCTCCTTAGCGGCTTCGTCTTCAAAGATGGACATGTCACAGTTTTGAACGTAGGCAGTTTGTCTTCTTAAGACAGTTTGAACATTCGGTTTTTTACCATCGAACAACTCGAGTATCTCTTTATGAGTTAAGTTCTCAAAAACAGACTTCTCTATATTGAACTGTTTAGACAGCACCGAAAAGCATTGGCTGAAATAGCCGTCCGGATCGAAAAAAATCATATTTAAACTAGCTCTGATGACGTCCTTGAATTTAGCAACCTTCTCGAGATTTGTCTTAATTATCGGGTTTGAGGCCTGTTTAGAATAGGCTTTGTCGGTAGATTCAAAATTCATCTGATCGTAAGCAGCTAGAAATTTTACAGCATAATCTATAAACTTAGTCACCATTTCTCTGCTTATTGAAGATTTACCTCTGATTCGTTCTTTCATAAAGTTTTCGAAACGTTCGGCGAAACCCAATAAATCTTTTTGAAAAATATCAAAGCTGTTTTTATCGCTATAGAACTTCAATCCGTCATCCAACGCTTGATTAAAAGCTTTTTTAGTAAAATATTGTTTAAATACTCCATCATCTATTACTGTCAGTATCTCGAGGCGCTTATATCCAATCGTATTAATATCGGCAAGAAAGATGCTGATACCTCTAGCCCAGAAGCTTAAAATATAGTTATCCCTGTTGAAGGTCTTTAAAGTATTTACAGATTGTAAAGTCGTTATCGGCCGGCTTTGTAGAATATAAAACCTGTCATTTTTTTTCGCCCATTCGATATCGCATGGTAAACCGTAATGCCTTTCGATATCTAGCACTATTTTAGACAGTTCGATTATCTTCTCGTTAGATAGGACCTGTTTTTTGTCGCTTTTCGGAATATTGCGCCACTCGTTGCCCCCATCTCGAGCCGAGTACAAGCCTTGAGTTTGTGCGTATAGGTTCTTTTCTATGATTCTAATAGGATGTTTTTCTAATACATAATTATCCGGTGTTATTTGTCCGGATACCATAGTTTCACCTAATCCAAAGCCGGCTTCAATTACAATTTGATCAAGGTTTTGAGTTATCGGGTGGGCTGAAAAAGCAATACCAGACTCTTCGCCGTTGACCATCTTCTGCACTATAACCGCCATAGAAATAGTTTGCTTTAATAGTCCCTTTTGGTGCCTATATAAGATTGCTCTAGGTGTAAATAGGGAAGCCCAACACCGCTTAACATTAACTAAGATGTCTTTCTCGGTTGTATTGATATAGCTTTCTAGTTGTCCGGCCCAGGCCGCATCCGCTGAATCTTCGGCTGTAGCTGAAGAACGGATTGCAACTCGGTCGCATTTAAGAGCCCTGAAGGCGGCTTCGATCGTAGAAGCAGTCTCTTTTGGTATTTCGGCAATCAAAAACAGCTTGGCTATCTTTTGCGAAGCTTTTTCGATTGAACTTGTTGAATCATAATCAACCGACCGCAAGGTTGTGTTAATAAGGCCACCTATATCGGATTCGTCCAAAAAGCTTTCAAAAACCGGCGATAAAATAACAAATCCGCGCGGTACAGGCATACCAGCTTTTGTCAGTTCGCTCAAAGAAGTAGCTTTGCCGCCAGCCAAACGGTAATCAGCATTGGCGAGATCACTAATTGTTTTTATAGTGGCCATATCTGAACTCTATTTTACCAATAATTCCAAACAATTACATAAATAAGTCAGAATTGACTAATCGTCCGAATTGTATTAGAATAATGCAATCTTGTTGAGCCGTA
>CAZQGW010000058.1:3869-4828 GCA_964593165.1 uncultured Saccharimonas sp. (SeqCode)
GTAATGGCTCCGAGGTACCTTGACAAGCAGACATAACCACAAGACGGGGCTTATTTACTCGATGCGAGTACGTGAGCCCCAGCTTGTGGTTCATAAGAGAACATACACAAGCTTAAATCGTCAAATTGATCTTCTACGAAGGAGAATGCGTAGCAATGAGTTCGACTCCTTATATCATCGGCTTCGCCATCGCCGGCCTCGTCGACTGCGTGATTGTCGCGTGCTATTACCTTCTGGAGCCCCCGAAGAGGATCCACAAGGATCGGTAGCAACGCTCATCATCCGTCGGAGATGCCACCAACTACGAGCAATATCGGCCACAAGTCAACTAGCAAATGAGGCTAACCAATGAAGCGAATCTTGTGGGTCATGTACGTAGTGCTTTTCGCTACCTATCTAGCAAACGTCGTGGTATCCAGGATGCGCCACGACTGGATCTTGACGCTGTGGATCTTGTTCGCGGCTGCGTTGACGGTTCTGATCATCATGCTGGCGAGGGAACGCTTCAGGCTCACTGAGGCCCTGGCGCGTGCCAACAAAAAGACGACGCCGACTGTCTTACGCCTACGTGTCGTCGACATACCTTTCACAGGCGAGACGGAGCACGGAGCCGACTGCGGTTGCTACTCTTGCCAGTCGCAAGGCGAACCCAACTGGATTCAGCAGGATGATCCCGACTGGTGGCCGTGCACGCGTTAAAGCGCTTCGTCTCGATAGGCAGCCGGTCAGATCCGGCCGGCTGCCCCGTGGCATAAGTTTCTCGAATATGTCTGCTTGTTACAATCACTTATTTGAATGCGTATTCAAACTGATGAGCCTAAAAAGGCGAAAAGTGATTCGACCTATAAAACATCCCTAAATTAGTCTTTTGCTATACTGAAAGTATGGAAGAGGAAATTAAAAACAGCATATTAAAACTTGAAATTGAACTGCAAAAGCCGGATGTTCGTAAATCGAAA
>CAZQGW010000059.1:0-4586 GCA_964593165.1 uncultured Saccharimonas sp. (SeqCode)
AGATAGCTATCATAAACTATTAGCTATCTGTAGCTCGGCGATATCGAGCTTTTTCATTTTCAGCATCGCTTGCATTCCTTTTGGTGAACTGATCAAGCTGCTTAGATTGTCCGGTACGATCTGCCAACTAACGCCGAACTTATCACGAAGCCAGCCACATTGACTTTCTTGTCCGCCATTTTCTATAAGTTTATCCCAATAATAGTCAATCTCGTTCTGATCTTTGCATAAAACTGAGAAAGATATAGACTCATTGAATTTAAATTGAGGACCACCGTTTAAAGCCGTAAAGTCGATACCGTCTAGTTGAAAGCTAACCGTCATTATAGAGTTTTTTGGTTTGCCAGAGACATTGCCCGAGGAGGCATCATATCGACTAACGGAACCCATTTTTGAGTTTTTAAATACCGACGTATAGAAATTTGCAGCTTCTTCGGCTTGCGTATCGAACCACAAAAAAGGTGATATTTTTTGCATCAGACCCTCCTTGTCTATTTTACGTCATTATGTAAACCCAATAAATACCCCCCTAGGTATGTCATAATATTAAGAGAAGGAGGAAACGAACAATGTCGTATATAGTTGATTTTAATGAAGTGTCTACGGGGGGCTTAGAATCTTCGCCGGTCGCAGGTGCGCTTGCCGGCTTACGCGCCAATGAGGCTAGATACTTTATGAATAAATATAGTCATGAGTTTACAGTTATGCCCGTTAGTCAGAGCCAAAAGACGCTGGAGTATGTAAACGACATATTAAAAACGGAACGTGATATTGAGTTTACCGCTAAGCCCTTAGAAACGTCACATTTCCAAGTTGAAAACATTAGATGGGACTATGTGTTTTATGAAGATGGGTTAGAGGTTAACGTTATGTATGCTCTTGATAATCCGAAGAGGCGGGCGGTTGGTTTCAAACTCTCGGAGGGAATGCCAATACCCAAAGAGCTGGAAGAAAAGTTTTAATTTGCAAGGCAGAAGTCGAGATTAGCTGGAACAATAAGAGGCTCTTTCTTTGTTATTAAGGGCGAGTATTGACGATAAAATAGTCCCTCGAGCTACCTTCACCAATCCCGGCCAAAGTAGTTGCGCTTGGAAGTATATTTTGATACCCAGGGCTTAACCTAACTTATCACTCATCTTTATTTCAGTTATGCTAATATTAAGCTATGAAGATTGCTATGAAGAGCAATTCTAATCCTTCCGGTTTTACGATTGTTGAACTTTTGGTTGTTATTGTTGTCATTGGGATTTTAGCGGTGATTACAATAGTTTCGTATATCGGAGTTGCCCAAAGGGCCGCAATTGCCTCCTTGCAGTCGGATTTAAATAACGGTGCTAATCAATTAAAAATGTATCAGGTCGAAAACGGCAACTATCCAACCTCGCTAGATTGTAGCGCTACACCGGCCGCTAACAGTATTTGCTTGAAGGCTAGCGCTGGCGATAACTTTTCATACTATTCGTTCAACAACTTGTCTAGCCCTCAGACGTTTGGACTTGCCGATAGCAACGGTTCAACCCTTTATCTTGTAACCGATAGCACCTCGCCAAGCCTAATCGTGAATCATAGCGGCTTACTGGGACCACTTACGCCGGCGATAATCGCGTCCGGATCGGGACCATACACTATTGCCATTTCGGCCGATGGAACTTCGCTATATACGGCAAATGATAATGATAACGATATATCCATGTACAGCCGCAACACTAGCACGGGCATTCTAACTCCATTAGGTACTCCAACTATTACAACCGGGCATCAACCATATGGTATCGCCATTTCACCTGACGGCACATCACTTTATACTTCAAATTGTGCGAATTCTAAAATCTATATGTACAGCCGCAACACCAGCACTGGCGCGTTGGCACCACTTGCTCCTCCAACGATTACGACGGGACTATGCTCACTAGCGATAACCGTATCAGCAGATGGCACGTCGGTTTATGCCGTCAGTCTTCCCACTACTATCTACATGTACAGTCGCAACACAAGTACTGGGGCGTTGACCGCACTGGCCACGCCAACGATTGCGACCGCAGGTGCGCCAAATAGCATAGCCGTCTCTGCCGACGGCAAATCAGTCTACTGTACGAATAGTACCTCGAACAATATCAATATGTACAGTCGCAACACAAGTACTGGGGCGTTGGCCGCACTGGCCACGCCAACGATTGCGTCTGGAACAGGACCAAATGGCATCACAATATCAGCAGATGGCACGTCGGTTTATGCTGTAAACTTTGGCGACAATACGATTTCGATGTACAGTCGCAACACAAGTACCGGGGCCTTGACTGCACTGGCCACGCCAACGATTGCGTCCGGATTGGGGCCTGGTAGTATTGCTATATCGGCCGATGGCAAATCACTTTATGCTGCAAATCAAAACTCAAACACCATTTCGATGTACAGCCGCAACACCAGTACGGGTGCACTGACGGCGCTGGATATACCAACGATTGCGACCGGAGTGGTCCCATATAATGTCGCCATATCGGCTGACGGTACCAGTCTATATGCCGTCAATGCTAACGACAATACGATTTCGATGTACAGCCGTAATTAGAGAAATGTTTTCCTCGGCGCATTTACGAACCTTGCCGGTAAGACGGTTCTAAAAAGGAAAAGGCCCGAACGGAGTGACTCCGTAAGGGTCTCCTCCGTTGGGCCGAAATAGTTAGGCAGTCGCTGCGGCGTGGAGAACTCAGCTCCTGAGGAGTTTTCTGAACTCCTTCAAGAAGTCACGAAGTTCCACGGCATTCTCTGCCCACATGTGTGTTACCAGCTTGCCGTTGGCGTGTTTAACGAACTTGGCGTAGTTTTTCAGGGCAATGGTCGCGTGTTTGAAAAGCGTCCCCATATGTCCCTTGGGCTTGACGTGTTCACGTTCACTCATGATTAGAAGTAGGTGACAGCTCGGCTGCTTGATACGACCGTTTTCACGGTCGTGACTGAGTGTTTCAGATAGATATTCAAGCAGAACGGCGGTCCTTCCTAGGTCCATGGACTGGTTGGCGCGAAAGTTGTCCAGCTCGATAATCGACCCAGAGGTCAAGTCCTCAAGCTCTTCACGCTCCAACTTCCGCTTCTTTTTGTGCGACAAGTAACACCTCCAAGGTGCCAAACATCTAGATAGTTTAATGACAACACATCTCTGTTTCTGTTGGATATAGTATCACGACTTTTTTTTCTTGCATACACATATGTTATGGATGATTTATTTAGTATATTAGCGCTGTGTTAAATAATTCATATCCGACATTTCAGGCTAATGTTATATTTCTCTATATGGATATGAAGATTGAACTAATACCAATTCCAGTTACAGACGTAGATCGAGCTAAGGCTTTTTATGTAGACAAAATTGGATTTAATGCTGATTACGATCAAAAAGTTGATGAAGGACTTCGCTTTGTTCAACTAACCCCTCCGGGTTCGGCCTGCTCTATAGTTTTAGGCGATGGAATGACAGACATGAAACCTGGGTCGATCAGCAGCTATCAAATGGTTATTGCTGATGCCGAGGCAGCACGGGAGTTCCTGAGAAAGCGTGGTGTTGATGTCGGTCCGGTAGACGTACAGCCTTGGGGATCATTCGTTTACTTCAGTGACCCCGACGGCAATAAATGGTCTTTGCAGCAGCTTAGGCCCAAGGAATAATAGGTCGCAAGAATAGAGAATACTAAAAACAAAGGAGGAGAAGTATGAGCGAAATAACAGCGAGTACGTATATAAACTTTCATGGACGTGCGCGAGAGGCGCTGGAGTTTTATCAAAAAGCCTTGGGTGGTAAGCTTCAGTTTCTAACTTTTGATCCAAACGGTCCGCCTAAACCCGCTGGTCCGAATGATTCGATAATGCACTCAATGCTCGAAGTTGGCGGTGTGACGATAATGGCTACGGACGGAATGCCGCAAAATGCACCGACCGTGGGGGATAACATGTCTATAGCTCTGACGGGAAGTGACCGTCAAAAACTAACACTGGCATTTGATTTGTTGTCCGAAGGTGGTTCTGTCGAAATGCCGCTAAAGGGGGAGGCCTGGGGAGACACATTTGGCTCTTTCGTTGATAAATTCGGTATTAACTGGATGGTGGATATTACCAAAAATGAAGCTTGATGCATCTGCTTTAGGGTTCTCCTAAGCTGAGTCTCGTGGTTTTGTTTGTGGTAATAGTTTCTAGGACGACCCTTTTGATACAATAGATATAGAATTATATAAAAACCACACCTAAAGGATATTCTATGACGAAAGTACCAACCATATTGTTGAACAATGGAAATCAAATGCCGGCTTTAGGTTTTGGCGTCTTTCAAATGAGTGCCGAGGAGGCCGAGCAGAGTGTGTACGAAGCGCTAAAAATGGGCTACCGTCTTATCGATACAGCGGCCGCTTATAGAAACGAAGAAGCCGTCGGGCGAGCGATCAAGAGAAGCGGTGTACCCAGGGGCGAACTGTTCATTACCAGTAAGCTCTGGGTTGCGGACGTTAACTATGACGGTGCCAAAAAAGCCTATCAAACATTACTAGGCAAGCTTCAACTCGACTACTTGGATCTTTATCTTATACATCAACCATATA
>CAZQGW010000060.1:0-4492 GCA_964593165.1 uncultured Saccharimonas sp. (SeqCode)
TGTTGTTGGGCTCACCGTTTATCTTAGCTTATGGGATAGTAATTCCACTTTGGTTGGGTAATGAAATCATTCAAAAACCCAGGCAGCGCAGGATGTTAATTTCGTCTAAACAAACCCTCGTTAATCACCCAGCTCTTAAAATTGCAATTGCGGGTAGTTATGGGAAAACTACCGCCAAGGAAATATTGAGTACTATTCTAAGCGAGGGTAAAAAAACCGCTTATACTCCTGCTAATATGAACACGCCCATAGGTATTAGTCGGTTTGTCAATACTTTGGACGGAAGTGAAGAGATTATTATCTTCGAACTTGGAGAAGAAAGGGTTGGGGATGTTAGGGGCCTTTGCGAATTAATCAAACCGGATATAGGAATTATCACCGGTATTAACGAGGCTCATTTAGCCAGTTTCGGAACAATAAATCGGACAATTGCCACCATATTTGAGCTGAAAGATTATTTAGGCGACAGGCCGCTTTATAAAAACACTGAAAGTCTCCTCGTTGCCACCAGGGTTGATAAACACGATAATCTCGCATACAATCGCGACGGTACAAACAACTGGAAGGTCAGCGGCGTAAGATCTGATATCAAAGGATTGGAATTTACAGCTTCAAAAGGTGCCAAGACTATATTTGCGCAAACGAGCCTGCTTGGGGAATACAATATTGGGATTATTATGGTCGCAATTGATATTGCTGATTCAGTTGGCATATCTATACCCGACATATACGAGGGGGTGAAGAGGACTAAACCATTTGAACATCGTATGCATCCCAGACATCTGCATGGGGCGTGGTTAATTGACGATACTTATAACGGGAATAGCGAGGGAGTTAAGGTTGGGTTAACACTACTGAAGAGTCTAGACGCCAAACGTCGGGTGTATGTTACACCAGGACTGGTCGAACAGGGGAATAAAACTCGTGAGATTCATGAAGAAATAGGCCGGCAAATCGCCGAGGTTGCGGACGTGGTTGTGCTAATGAAAAACTCTGTTACAGATTATATATCCGACGGTTTATTGGACGGTAAATATAAGGGTAGGTTGTTGGTAGTCGATGATCCCCTAGAGTTTTATAATAACATTGATCATTTTATCGCCAGTGGTGACGTGGTCTTAATGCAAAACGACTGGACCGATAACTTCGCTTAAAATGTTATAATTGTCGTATGCAGAAAACAATCGCAGTCTTTTTTGGTGGCAGATCAACGGAACATGATATCTCAATCATTACCGCCTTAGGTTCGGTAATAAAACCGCTTGAACTCTCGAAGAAGTATACAGTTATCCCAATATATATTTCAAAAAAGGGCAAATGGTATACTGATGAAAAATTTAAAAAAATACAAACATTTCAATCTACGGCTATCGAAAACCTATTAGCAAAACTAAAACCACTATCAGTTACGTTTGATGGCGGCATGACAATACGCACGGCCGGCTTAAGGGCTAAAAATATTAAAATCGATATCGCATTTCCTGCGATGCATGGAACTTATGGAGAAGACGGAAGTCTCATGGGTGTGTTTCGGATGGCCGGTATCCCATTTGTCGGATCGGACATGTCAGCAAGCGTCATAGCGATGGATAAGGTCATCGCAAAACAAGTAATTCAAGCGAACAATATACCAACACCAAAGTACGTTTTCTTTTCGAAAACAAAGTTCGAGGATAACCCAAAAGCAACTATTGAAGATGTCGTCAGCAAGCTAAGACTTCCCCTATTCGTAAAGCCCGCACATCTGGGTTCAAGCATAGGTATAGCCAAAGTAAACTCGATAAACGAGTTACAAAATGCTATTGAGGTAGCGGCGTATTATGACAACAAGATACTGGTTGAGGAGTCTGTCGAAAACTTGATTGAGGTCACGGTACCAATTATGGGTAATGAAATATTGCAACCCGCATCTGTCGAGCGACCACTTTCCGGCTCTGAAAAGTTTTTTGATTTTAATACCAAATATATTAACGGTGGTAAAAAGTCAGAGGGTTCAAAGAAGATGAACTCACAGGGCTATAGTGAAATACCAGTAAAACTCTCGAAGGCCCTATACCAGACTTCAATAGATACCGCAAAAAAGTCATACATTGCTGCTGGCTGCGAGGGTATATCACGCGTCGATTTATTGATTGATTCTAAATCACGGACCGTATATTTTAACGAGATAAATACTCTACCCGGAAGCTTGTATGCGCACAATTGGCGTGCGAGTGGTGTTCCGTCAGTTGATCTTGTCTGCCGATTAGTCGACCTTTCAATAGAGCGATTCAATCGAGATAAAAAAATCGAAACAACTTTTTCTTCTAGTTTTCTCGGTCAGTTTTGAGTGTAGATATCTTGTCGAAAGTATTCAAATCTAGTAAAGTGAATATAGCCAATTAAGAAGTTTGGAGTGTGGCTCTTTAGCTCAGTGGTAGAGCAGAGGCTTGAAGAGCCTTGTGTCCCCAGTTCGAGCCTGGGAGGAGCCACCAAGTTAATAATCTCATCACATGATGGGGTTATTTATTTTGGGTATGGTTTTACTGTTTCATGCTAATGTTTTGATATTTAATTCATTTATGTTAAAATAATGGCAGGACAGAAGGGTCTGAACGTTAACAAGCCGGAGGCCAAGAATGAGAACCTGAAGCATCTGTTTTGGGGTTCTCAAACGCAACCAAAGGGGACGTTATGTTCCGAACTTTCAGAGAGAAACTTGTATTGGTCATGATTGTGCTGCTGGCAGCGAGCGGTTTGTTTACCGTGTCGGCCATTTACTCGCACAATCAGGTTCTGGCAGATGTCGTAGCAGTTTCACCAAGCGCAAGTCCGTCGCCGTCACCAAGCAGTGACGCGTCACAAACGCCTACTCCGACACCTTCCACTGCCACCTCGCCCACGCCGACACCTACGCCAACCCCTACGATTGATCCCGCTGCGCTTCAGGACTTGAAGTACAGAAACGCAGCTCTCATCAATGAAAGGAATGCGAAAAAAGCTCACGCGAAGCTGGCCAAGTTGCGTAAGGCTTTTAGCCTGCGTATGACCAGCGGTTTCAAGCTCCAGCCTCGGTCCAATTTCGACACTTGGAAACAGCGCTGGTACTATTTCAAGTATCAAGCCAAGCGCTATAGGGGCTGGAACGCCTACTACTGGCGCAAGATGGTGATTCTTCCTCGAAAGAGCTCAAACGCTGCCACGTGGTGGCCCCTTGCACGATACGTTGGTTGGCCGGCGCACGAGAGATCCAATTGGATCTTCTGTGTGACCGCCGAGAGCAACGACGAGTACTGGGCTATGAACCCGAGTGGTGCTGCTGGGCTCATGCAGATCGATCCGGCTTGCAGAGGCTGGAAAACCCCGATCATCAACATTAAGGCTGGCCTAGCGAAGTATCTGGCCAATCGTCGTCAGGGTCATAGTGGCTGGGGACCATGGACGACGATGAAATATAGAATCGGCTGGTAGCAGCTTAAGTCAGCCAGGTGTGGCCTCGTTTTACCCTTCAAGTCCTGTCCTACATCACGGGCCCCGGTACGCTTTCACGCTGCCGGGGCTCTCTTCAATTTAAAGCGTTTTTAAGATACGCAAAATTGACCAAAATGCTTATTTATAGTAGAATATATATTAGCTCGTTGAGTTTTTTTTAAATTTACTCCGAGGTACATTGACAAGTAGATATCTTTCACGAGGTGGAATTATCGGCTTTAACCACAATTAAAGCCAATGATACCACCTAGTGGAAAAGAAACTAGCAAAGGAGTCTCCTGCGATGAACGGCGTGGATAATGCCGTAAGGTTGGAAAAAGGCCGTCTTGTTGTCAAGGTCGGCTTTTCTGTTGCCGACGTGGCTAGGGACGCGTTGAAAATAGCCGAACCGTACCCGTTTTTGCCGCTTGATTTGCCATTTTGTTCTGGCGAACATCGGCTGACACTGTCGGTTAGGTCGGATGAGGATGTGGGCCAGCTTACTGGACACATCTTGAGTGTGATCAAGAGATCGTTCAACGGGCGTTCTTGCGACCAGTCCTTCCCTAAGACCAGATTCGACGTTCTCCGTCAACCATTCACAAGCTGATAGACGTTCTACACTTAGGTCAAAAAGAAGGTGGATATGGGTTTAATTGCAGACAAAGCATTATTCGATACGCTGGGCTGTCCACTCGTCACTATCGCCCTGGAACTCGTTCAAAAAGAGGGCGACTTCAGTGTTGGACAGAGGGTTGAGTTTCAGACAGACGCGGGATGGAAGTCTGGCACAGTCTTCGCCATAGGTGCGAAGGCCCACTACTGGGACGGTACTCCGGTCACGGCCTTTGCCATCAAGAGGAGAGGTGCATGCCATCTCAGACTCCGCGAAGGGCTTCGTCTGGTCGCCGCTCTGTAGGGAAAAAACGCCAATAAGGCTCAGGTGGGCTGTCGGCCTGTTGGTCGGCGGCCCACTGCTGCCTCCTTTGTTTTACGGTTTCTTAAGTATCTGCTTGTCATATCGCTTATTTGAATGTGTGTT
>CAZQGW010000061.1:0-4263 GCA_964593165.1 uncultured Saccharimonas sp. (SeqCode)
TTCGATTATTAGAACTTTGCTGAATGTGGACATTTACACTCTATGAGCGAATCATCTTTAGATGTCTGTGCGACGTATAGACTGGAAAAACAGAGGTCCTGGTAGTATAATTCAAGTAACAGAAACAGAAAATATGGATAAAAAACCTTCAGTCATTAGTAAAAACTTTGTTACCGAAGTTGCCAAATACTTCATGGCTTTCTTGGAGACTGACTTTAAAAAGCGTACACAGCCAAAACGCAATTTAACTACAAGGGTTAATAAGGGCTTATCTACTGGCATATACCTTGATAAGTACCAATCACTTTATAGGGAACTCTATAAAAACTTTGTGGGAGGTTTTCCGAAAGAAACTATTGATATAAAACTTGGCGAGTATACTACTAAGATTTCTGATAGGCTCGTATCCCTATTGGATCAACGCATCGACCAACTAACTGACGAGGAAACTAAATCAGTAGTTAGTGAAATCACTAAGGAGATTAACCAATTAAGGCTTGATAACCAAAAAGACTATGACAATTACTTTGAATCATCGCTTGAGGTTATAAAAGCAAAGTTTGCGACTTCCATCGTTAGCAAACTATTAAACGATATTGAGCAGTCACTAGAAGCCGCTGGGTGGAGTGCCGAAAGCGGACTGTTCCAGCTAGAAACGGACGCAATATCCAAGATATACGCACTCGCAGAGGACAGCATTGCCAATATTCTTGAGGAGTTCTTTATTACCACACAGGACTCATCTGCCCTAAATAATGCTCTATCTGATGTCTTTGATGTTGAGTCGGTTAAGTCTGGTCTCAAAGAGTTCTTCAAGGACTTCAGTGCCACAGATGCTTACGCTGAGGTACTTCATCTAAATCGAAACAAGGATATGCTGGACAAAACAGAGTTGTATGTTTACTTTGGCGAGATAGGAATTGATAACAATTCGTTCCCATTATTCTATACTCCAATATCTGTCGAACAAGAAGATTCAACATTGTCTATAACCTTTGATAATAGAGTTTTTGTAAATATCAAAGCCATTGAGTTTGTCGTACAGCAGAACAACCTCTCCACCTCGTCCAATGAAAGTGTGGCTGGTAATTTTGAACGCATCATCTACTTTGAAGATAAAAAGGATTTATTGCCGGCACTCCAGAAAGTCGTTGATGACTGTAGGGACGTGCTAGGCCTAACTAAGCCAGTTAGCCTTAAAGAATCGACGCAACAAATAGCAAATAACATGATTGCTAGAGTGTCGAATAGACTTCAGCTATTCCTGTTTGATAAATCTGACGAGTCGCTTATCAACGACTACGAGGAGATTATCGACGACCAGGGCGAGTTAACAGAGGCATTTGCAGAGCTTATTGATTCATTTGTCACCGAAAATCCAGCAAACTTTATTGAAGAAGTTGCCCAAGAGTGGGAAGAAAAGAGCATACAAGACAAATTACTTGTCGATAGTCCTATTGCTCTTAATGAAGAGCAAAAGCAAGTTCTGCTAGCTCTACAGAAGGAAGATTGTCGGGTCGCAATTCTTGAGGGTCCGCCAGGCACGGGGAAAAGTCAAACCACTACAGCTATTGTATGTAAGGCGTTACTCGAGGGTCAGTCGGTGCTTGTACTTTCCGACAAAGAAGAAGCCCTAGATGTTGTGCAAGACAAAATGACCGACACCCTAAGCAAAATACGACAAGATAAGAATTTCCAAAACCCAATCCTAAGGCTTGGTAAATCAAGTAGGGGTTTGGCTAAAGTTATCGAGGGGCAATCTCTTGAGCGTGTACGTGAGCATATGCGTGCGTATCGTAGTCGTCAGTCTGAGTTTGAAGAAGCAGAGATAGCGACTAAGGACAGCGCAAAAGAAACGCTTGAAACCGTTATTGGTGTCGGTGAAAAAATTAGTTTAAGAGATGTTCAAGGTACCCTACTGGCAGAGTCAAAGTATGGTGATATTGGCTGGATAAATGATGTTGACGATGATTTGATTGAGTCGTTCAAAGAAGTACACAAGTCAGTTTTAGCTTTCAAGAATAGTAGGGTACTTTACCTACTTCCGTTTGCCAATTCTCAAGTATTTGCTAGCTTGCCAAAGGTTATTGCGGCTACCAGTTCATACGCAAAAACTAGGGGTGCGATTCATAAGGATGTGGTAATATTCGTTAATGGTTACAGAATATTAAACTCAGAGACGCAAAAGAATCTCCGAGAGCAGCTGGATCTCATAAACAGCAATATAGACAACGCCCTTACATACCTAGTTAATACTAAGTATAGCGGTGTTGCGGGGTTAAGTACGTCAACTACTATTACGGAGTTCTCGTCGGTTAAGAACGAGTTTAATCGAGTTAGAGATACAGCAAACTCTATTAAGGCATTTGCACCAAATGTTCGTGACTTTACAGAGTTAATTCACCAGGCATTAAAGCACGATATAACCATTGAAGAACTTAATTCTTCGTTTACTGATTTTGTAACAAAATTACAAACTTTAAAATCTCGACTTCTAGGCTTCTCTGGAAAGAAAGCATCCATCGAACAATTGGTTAGAGAGCTAAAGACTAAGTTGCCATACTACAATCTTTCGTCTCCAGAAAAACGCCTCACCGAACTGGTTGGCTTTGCGGACATTCTCAATTTCTTAAGTGGCAAGTTACAGCAACAGGGACTTAGCGGGGACCAATGGAAAGTTGCCTTTGAGCAATTGCAAATGAGTGACTCTACAGGTAATGATATAAGTAAGATACTCGATATCTTTAGTGCTCCTGAGGAGTTTGACTTTGTTGCCGAGTATAAACTAGCCCAAGTTGTCGAATTACAAAACTCTATTGTCGCACTTGAGGACGCTCGTGTGCTTCAGGAAGTACTCCACGCAAACGAACAACTGTTTCAGCTCACCTCGCTAGATGCTAGTGGCTTTTTGGCAAAGCCTGATGAGGCTATAAAGAAGCTCAATGCCCTGACCACTGACATAGAGGTTCTTTCTGAATCCCTTAGCCACCGCAAGACTATCGAGGAGTTCATAGCAAAGTATCCGGATGTTGCCGAGAGTCTTAATTTGCGGTCTGGTGCCGAAAGTGTTGATTCTGTCGATAGTAGGTTTGTTGATATGGATGCAAAGACGCTTGACGATTACCTTACCGAAAAGAGGAACCACAAGAATCTTGCAGATAAATTTGAGATGATTGCAACGGATAACTTTTCAGATTTATCAGAAAGTCTTTATTTACTCAATGCAGCCAAAATGGCCAATAAACTAGATACAAGCATTATCGAATATGTCGACCATCATACTAATGATATTCGCACTCTAAAAGCTATGCTCAAATCAAAGCAGAAGTTTCCTAAGGCTCTATTTGGAGATCTCAAACAAGCATTTCCGTGCATTTTGGCTGGTATTCGTGATTATGCAACGTATATTCCCCTAGAGAAAGACCTGTTTGACTTAGTAATAATTGACGAGGCTTCACAGGTCAGTATTGCCCAGGCGCTTCCTGCACTAATTCGTGGTAAAAAGATTCTTGTACTTGGGGACGAGAAACAGTTCAGTAACGTTAAGGCTGGCAATGCCAGTTTACTGACTAATAGTAAGTATAAAAACAATGTACTTAACTCATTAAGGGCTTCTATTGACGCTCAATCTAAGGGACTAAACTCCGTCTATACCGCAAGAGTTGAGGATAACTTTAATATTAAGAAATCAATCTTGGACTTTTGCCGATTCATTACAAACTACCAAACAATGCTCAAAAAGCACTTTCGTTGTTATCCGGAGATTATTGGATATTCCAACAAGTACTTCTATGACGGCGGTCTCCAGTGCATGAAAGCTCGTGCGTTGCCGATTAGTGAAGTTATCAAATTTAACCAAGTAGACACAGAGGGGGTACAAGATCAGTACGGGCTCACTAACTCGGCAGAGGCAAACTTTATCCTCGAGCAGTTCATATCACTAAAGAATAAAGAATATCAGGGTAGCTTAGGGGTTATCACTCCACACCGAGAGCAAGCTACCTATATTAATAATCTGCTAAATGAATCAGAAATTTCCGACTGGCTACACGAGCATCAGCTTAAGGTTATGACTTTTGACACCTGTCAGGGCGAAGAACGAGACTACATTTTTTACAGTATGGTTGCTAAACCTAGTGAAGATAAGCACTGGACCATTTTCCCAGTATCAATGGAAGAATCGCGCAAGACAGGTAAGGACTTTGGCACTCGCGAGCAAAGGTTAAACGTTGGTTTTAGTCGTGCAAAAGAGACTGTCCATTT
>CAZQGW010000062.1:0-4242 GCA_964593165.1 uncultured Saccharimonas sp. (SeqCode)
GTCATGGTTAACTCTGGTGCTCGTGGCGATATCAGCAATGTCAAATGGGCTTCGGCTATGATCGGCATCGTGGTGGATTCAAACAACCGCGAAGTCGAGTTGGCTATTCGCTCGAACTATAAGGACGGACTTAGCTCACTAGAGCAATTCGTTGCCACTCGTGGTGCTCGTAAGGGCCTTATCGATACAGCTCTTAAGACTGCCGATGCTGGTTATTTGACGCGACGTCTAGTCGACGTTTCTCAAGACGTATTTACAGTCGACGATATTGAAGAAAAGGATGAGGGCTTTGCCATTTTCCGAAGTGAATCCGAACTGACGATGATTAGCTTTAGCAACCGATTAATCGGTCGCTTCACAGCCGAAAACGTTCCAGGATACATTGATGAAGACGAGATCATTACTCGTGAAGTCGCCCTGGCAATCGAAGCCGATAAAAATATCGACAGCGTCAAAATCCAATCGGTCCTATCGACTAAGAACCTACGCGGAATTCCACGTAAGAGCTACGGTATCGATATGGCAACCGGACATCTTGTCGAAACCGCACAACCTGTCGGCGTTATCGCTGCTCAGTCAGTCGGTGAACCAGGTACTCAGCTAACGCTTAAAACCTTCCATAAGGGAGGTGAGGCCGGCGGTGACATCACCCAGGGTCTTCCTCGTGTCGAAGAGTTGTTTGAAGCTCGAACCCCTAAGGGACAAGCGCATATTACCGAAGTTGCCGGATTGGTAGATATTTGGGAAGAAGGCAAGAAGTATGTCGTTCAGGTCACACCTGAAGCCGGACATGTTGAAAAGATCAAGTTAGAAGGCCGAACTGCTATCGTCAAATCGGGCAGCAATATCAAAGTCGGTGACGTTCTAGCTACGGGTGAAAGTGAAACAAAACCTATCACCGCTCCATTTGACGGAGTTATCGAAGTTACTGGCCAAACCATCATTCTAGCTGCAAACGCCAGTTCGCCTGTCAAGTACGACATCCCAGGCAGCGCGCAAATCGTCGTTAACGCCGGCGATACCGTCGAAGCTGGTGACCGTTTGACATCCGGTTCATTAAACCTGCACGACCTAATGCGACTTAAGGGCTCCGAAGCTACCCAGCGTTACATCATTAACGAAGTGTTACGTATTTACTCAGCACAGGGCCAAGACGTAGCCGACAAGCATCTCGAGATAATCGTTCGACAGATGTTCAGCCGAGTCCAGATCGAAGACCCTGGCGACAGTACATTTGTTTCAGGCGATATCGTCTCGAAAGCCTCAGTTGTCGAAGCTAATTTCGAACTGGCCGCAGAGGGCAAAGAATTGGTTAGCTACACGCAGTTGCTACTTGGTATCACCAAAGTTTCTATCTGGTCAGACAGCTTCCTATCAGCCGCATCATTCCAGGACACGACACGCGTTCTAATTAACGCCGCTATCAGTGGCCGCATCGACCGCTTGCATGGTTTGAAAGAGAATGTCATCATCGGACGCAAGATTCCAGTCGGAACCGGCGCCGCAGGTTACGATTCATCTGAACATAACGACGAGCTTGAACAAGAAATCGCTGAAAACATCGATCTTGCAATCTAGATACCTACGCTTGTATTTCTCGGATAATGTTGCTATAATTACACCTGAGTTTACTCTTATCGGAGTAACGATTTATTTTGAATGTGTACAGAATCGTTATTGTCGATAAGTATGACACAGAGAGAACATGCTGAGTTTAATCTGTAAATAAATCGGATTCATCTGAATCCATCATATATTTGTAATTTCTCTTTAAAAGGAGTATTAATGCCAACGATTAACCAATTAGTGCGACATCCGCGCAAGACTGCGAACAAAAAGTCAAAGTCACCGGCGCTGGATAAGATCTACAATGCACTTAAGACTCATTACTATGAGCAAAACAGCCCGCTAAAACGCGGTGTCTGCATTAGGGTCACAACGAAAACCCCTAAAAAACCTAACTCTGCACTTCGAAAAGTCGCACGTGTCCGCCTAACCAACCAACAAGAAGTTTGGGCGTATATTGGCGGAGAAGGTCATAACCTGCAGGAACACGCAGTAGTCTTAGTACGCGGTGGTCGCGTACCGGATCTTCCAGGTGTTCGCTATCACATTGTCCGCGGTGCTTTAGATTTACAGGGTGTAGAGAAACGTCAAAGGGGCCGTTCTAAGTACGGCGCTAAGAAGGATAAGAAATAATATGCCGCGAAAAGTAACCGTAACCTTGCAACGAACAATTCCTGCTGATCGTAAGTATCAAAGCATGCTAGTTCAGCGTCTAATTAATAAAACTATGCTAAACGGCAAAAAACTACAGGCAGAGCACATGGTTTACGAAGCTCTGGAAATTGCCGCTAAGAAACTTAAAAACGAGAACCCTCTTGAAGTTTTTGAAAAAGCTTTGAAAAACGTTTCTCCTAATTTTGAAGTTAAATCCCGACGCGTCGGTGGATCGAACTATCAGATACCATTCCCAATCCAGGGACATCGCCAATTGCACTACGCCTTTATGTGGCTAGTCCAATCAGCTCGTGGCCGTAAAGGTGCCTCGTACCCTCAGTGCTTAGCGCAAGAAATCGTTGATGCCTATAACGAAGCCGGTGGGGCCTTCAAGAAAAAAGAAGACACCCACAAGATGGCTGAAGCAAACCGTGCCTTTGCTCACTTTGCTAGGAGTTGATCATGATAACCGACTTCTCTGGGAGGGGACCGGAAGCCAAAAAGCCAATGGCTAATTCGGTTGAAGTTCAAAGGATGCTCGAGGGGCGTGATTCTCTTGGGCCATTTGCCCTGGCAACTGCAATCAGACTAGGCTCCGAAGATAAACCGCAAATTTTGGTAAATGCTCACTTAAATCCCAGTATGGGAATTGCGACCGCTGATATTTATGGGTTGGGAGAAACTCAACACCTTGATTTTTCAGACCCGATTACACACAGAGTAGACGGGGATATCAAAGAGTTATCGGATTTTGTAAGAAAAGCGGCAATCCACGCAGTTGATATCGTTGGATCCGAGGAATATAAAAAACTAGTAGCTGAAATAGAGTTAGATGCGGCGGCGGGCGTCACCTATATAGGCAGACCAGATCATATAGAATAAAACTACAAATAAGGAGATAATTAATGGCAGAAAAACACGTCCCACTAAAAGACCTACGCAATATCGGCATCATTGCCCATATTGACGCTGGAAAAACAACCGTTACAGAGGGCGTTTTGTATCGAACGGGGCTTGCTCATAAAATCGGCTTGGTTCACGAAGGTGAAACCACGACCGACTGGATGGAACAGGAACGCGAACGTGGTATTACAATCACGTCTGCTGCGGTTACGACTTTTTGGCGTGATCATCAGATAAATATCATCGACACGCCCGGACATATTGACTTCACTGCCGAAGTTGAACGTTCACTCCGTGTTCTCGATGGTGCTGTCGTTGTTTTTGACGGTAAAATGGGTGTTGAGGCACAGTCTGAAACTGTTTGGCGTCAAGCTAACAAGTATAAAGTGCCACGTATATGCTTTATTAACAAAATAAATCAGACCGGTGGCGATTTCTATAAATCACTCGAAAGTATTCATAAGCGATTGACTAAAAACGCCTTGCCAATTCATCTGCCAATCGGATTTGAAAAAGAAATCAACGGAGTTGTTGACCTAGTCGATATGAAAGCTTACGTCTACAAAGACTACGCCGACCACGAATTAATTGTTGGTGAAATACCGGCTGATATGCTTGAAAAGGCAAAGAACGCCCGAAGCTTGCTGGTTGAAGCTGCTGTTGAAGCTGACGATGTGTTGTTTGAAAGATATCTTGAAAAGGGTGAAGAATCTATCACCGTTCCTGAATTAAAAGCAGCTCTACGCAAGCGAGTACTAGCTGGTGACTTTTACTTAGTCACAGGTGGCGATGGTCGTGGCGTAATTGTTGAAAAGGTCCTAGATCTTGGTGTCGATTATCTTCCTTCACCACTTGACGTTGAAGCTATTTGGGGACAAAACCCAAAAACCGGCGACGAAGTCGAACGCAAACCAGATGAGAAAGAACCGCTAGTTGGGCTTGCTTTCAAAGTCGCAACTGATCCATTCGTTGGAAAATTGATTTTCGTACGCGTATATAGCGGCGTGATGACGGCCGGCTCGTACGTTTTGAAGACTACGACCGGCGAAAAGGAACGTGTTGGACGTATAGTGCGAATGCACGCCGATAAACGGGTAGACATAGATTCTATTGGAGCAG
>CAZQGW010000063.1:0-4208 GCA_964593165.1 uncultured Saccharimonas sp. (SeqCode)
TAATAAAGACAAATTAACCCGACTACTGCACGTAATAACTAAGTTCACTTATTGTCGGAAGTGGCAGTCCATTCCAAATGTTTTGCATAACACCGTCCTCGGTGGTTGCGATAATAGTTGGAAAATCAAATATACCGTAAGTATCGCAAAATAACATCCCCTCAGCCGAGTCTGGGTCTAAGAACGTCAAATCGTGTCCGGTTTGCGCTTTGAAATCATGGAGGAACTCTATAACCGTACGAGCGTAATCGGTTCTATCTCTATAAAGCACTACTACGCGCATGCGTTACTCCCCCTTATTGTTTACTTTTTTCTTTATTACGCTGTTCCAAAATTTTTACAAAATCATCCAAAGTTTTGAATTTATGATAAACACTCGCAAAACGTACGTAAGCCACTTCGTTTCTCTTTAATAGTTCATCGAGTACAATGTCGCCGATTT
The DNA here is from genome assembly GCA_964593165.1 of uncultured Saccharimonas sp. (SeqCode). GTDB lineage: Bacteria > Patescibacteriota > Saccharimonadia > Saccharimonadales > Saccharimonadaceae > UBA1547. The sequence goes on from CAZQGW010000063.1 coordinate 443, forward strand.
GTTTAGATGTAATCTCATTTTCGCCGATAGCATAAAGTTCGTCTTCGATTTCGGCGATCATCTCTTCTACCTCAACTTCTGAAACAAAAAACTTTCCGACAGATCTTTTGATGGCAATTGAGAGCTTATCTCTGTCAAAAAGTTCACGTACTCCACTTTTTTTAATAACTGCCAGGTTTGGTCTCTCTATGCGTTCGTAGGTCGTGAACCGTTTTCCGTCAGGAGATTCACGGCGGCGCCTAATTGTAACACCGTCACTAACTTCGCGGGATTCAACTACCCGACTGTCACCGATCTTGTATTTTGGCATAGCGGTTTACTCATCCTTGTTGTTGGACTTTTTGTTCTTTTTGCGCCTTCGCAAAAATGCAGGCGTATCCGATTCGTCATCCTCGTCACTTGGCTGATTCCAAATATCAGGCGAACTCTCGTCTGCAAAAATAGTTGCCGATTCGGTATGATCGAGGTTGAGATCAATGTTCCCAACAGTTTCGTCTGAAACACGCTGTGGCTGTTCATCCTTGCTTGGCGCTTCGTTTAGGTTGGCGGCTTTTGCGTGGAAATACGCTGAATCGAACCCAGTTGCGATGACAGTGATAATCAACTCATCTTCCATATCAGGCTTTAAGGTTGCACCAAATATGATATTCGCATCTGGAGAAACTGCACTGGTAATAATCTCTGCAGCTTCCTGAATTTCACTCATGCTCATATCATAACCACCGGTAACATTAAATAGTACGCCCTTAGCTCCATCTATTGAAACTTCTATTAGTGGCGACTCTATAGCCTGTTGAGCAGCTTGGACGGCCCGATTATCCCCGCTTGCTCGTCCAATGCCCATAAGTGCTGAGCCTGCGTTACTCATAATTGCACGTACGTCGGCAAAGTCCAGGTTAATTAATCCGTGCTCCGTTATCAGTTCTGAGATACCCTGTACACCCTGCCTCAAGACATCGTCGGCAATCTTGAAGGTTTCTAGTAGTGGTGTTCTTCGATCAATTGTTTGAAGCAATCTATCGTTTGGAATTGTGATTAGCGTATCAACGTGCTTTCCTAGTTGCGTGATTGCCCATTCTGCGTTTTGGCGTCGTTTTTCGCCTTCGAAACTGAATGGTTTTGTCGCGACGCCTACAACTAGCACACCAAGCTCTCGAGCAATTTCGGCAACTATATAACCTGCACCGCTGCCAGTTCCACCACCCGCACCAATCGTCACAAATGCCATATCAGCACCCGTTAGCGCATCGCGGATTTCGTCACGTGATTCATTAGCGGCTGCTTCGCCGATTGATGGATCAGCGCCCGCACCTAGCCCACTAGTGGTCGTACCCCCTAGATGTATCTTTATATCAGCTTTACTGTTATGCAACGCTTGCGCATCAGTATTCATAGCAATAAACTGCACGCCGGACAAACCAGCATCCTTCATTCTATTAACTGCCGAACCACCCGCTCCGCCAACTCCGACAACTTTTATGCTGGCAAATGTTTGTATATCGCTTGGTTTTAATTCAGGCATTATATTTGCTCATCTCCATCTTCTTATTTAATATCCAGTATAACACTTGAGCGCAAAAACGCTAGGTGCGAAAACGGCCAAATATTCTTGAAATAATATTAGCTCCACCGGACATAGCGCTTTTTCCGTTGAATTTATTAACAATTGTCGGATTATTCATTGATTCGGAGTCAATTAACATTAACCCCACGGCCGTTGCGAATTGAGGTTTATCAATTCCATCCGCCACACCACCAAAACCTGTTGTTTTGCCTATTCGTGCCGCCAACCCCAGCGATTCTTTGGCATATTCTGCAAGCCCCTTCAACTGAGCTGAGCCGCCGGTCAATACAACTCCGCTAGGAAGTTTGCCGAATCGACCAGCTCGCGTTAACTCTTTACCGATTGCTTCAAATATTTCTTCCAACCTCGCTTCGACGATTTCGTCTATATCCGAAGTAGAAAAACTTATAATTTCATCGTTATATTCTAGACTAACACCCGATGAATCACCCTTAGAAACCGCCGATGCATGTTCGAGTTTTATCTTTTCGGCAATTTCTTGGTCTATCTTAAGCCCAATAGCTAGGTCGTTTGTTATGTTTATGCCCCCAACAGGAATAACTGCAGTAAACTGCAAATCGCCCTCCTCATATACCGCAACATTTGTCGTTGCCCCACCAATATCAACCAAAACAACACCGTTTTCGATTTGGTTTTCAGTCAAAACCGCCCTAGCTGCCGCAACGCCCGCAACGATAATAGAATGCGACGTCACCTTGGCAGATTCAAGCGATTTTTGTAAACTCAATAAATTCGGCGTCAGAACCGAAACTACATGTGCGTCTATTTCCAGCCGGGTACCGGTCATACCTACGGGGTTTTTTATGCTATCTTGGCCATCAAGTTTATAGGCATGAGGGATGACGTCCAATATTTCACGATTCGCCGGCACTTTTCCGAGCGTCGCCACCTCTTCGATTCGCATAATATCCTCTTCAATAATTTCGTGATTCGCACTTCCAACTGCAATCATACCGTCTGCGTGTGTGCTAAGGATATGTGACCCGTTAATACTGATAGTTGCGGCGTCGACTTGATATCCGCTCATCCTTTCGGCCTCACCGAGTGCATCGTCAATTGCTTGGGCGGGACCCGCCAAGTTGACCACATTCCCCTTACGCATTCCAGTGTTTGGTGCAGCTCCAACACCTACAATTGTAGGAACCCCAGTTGTACTATCTATGTGTCCAACTACGCAACGAACTGTAGTTGTTCCGATGTCAATCCCTACTGCGTATTTTGTTGATGCTTCTTGCATATCATAAAGTATATAGCTTTAATAACTTTTTGCCTAGAGATGTGCTTATAATTTGGTTAAAATTTCGACACCATTATCGGTTACAAGGACTGTGTGCTCAAAATGAGCCGATAAACTACCGTCTCGGGTACAAATCGTCCATCCGTCGTCTTCGGTTTTGATAGCGTCGCCACCTAGAGTGGCCATCGGTTCTATCGCAATCGTATCCCCTGGGCTCAATAAGACTCCGCCACCTTTTTTGCCATAATTTGGGACCTCTGGTGCCTGTTGCATTTTTTGGCCAATTCCGTGACCTACTAAATCACGAATAATCCCGAGTTTTCCTTCGTTTAAAACCATTTCGACTGCTGCACCAATATTTCCGGTATGCGTCGGGCCTTTTATGGCATCAATCCCGGCATACAAGCTTCGTTCTGTGAAGTTCAGAAGGTGTTTTTTGATTCCAGTAGGCTCTTCACCGACAATCATCGTAAAAGCGCTGTCGGTTTTCATATCTTTGTAGGTTATAACTAAATCAAATTTGACCACATCGCCTTTTTCGAACTTATAAGACGTCGGGAAGCTATGGACTATTTCATCGTTAACGGATATACAAATGACTCCAGGAAAATTTACTTCTTTGGTTTTATATGTGGCAATCGCACCGTGTTTTTTAATTTCTTTTTCAACCCAAGCGTCGGCTTCGATTTCAGTCATACCAACTTCAACATATTTTTTTAAACCTTCGAAAATGGTCGCAAGAATTTTTCCACATTTTCGCATTGCATCTATCTGCGCCGGCGTTTTAGTGGGCTGGATTGAGCCTAGATGAGCTTGCACGCGATTAATTCCTCCATTAATTTATCATGGATTTCTCCAACCCTACCGGAACCATCAATTCGGATAGTTTTAATATTCTGATTTGAAAAATAATCAAATATCAATGATGTTTCTTCATTATAGAT
>CAZQGW010000064.1:0-4200 GCA_964593165.1 uncultured Saccharimonas sp. (SeqCode)
GAATCACCATTCCATCAGAGAAGCAAGTTGAAACCGCTTTGACGTATATTTACGGCATCGGTCCAAAATTTGCAAAGTCAATCCTTGCGGCGGCCAAAGTTGAGCCGACCACTCGGGTGAAAGATCTCACCGAGGCTGAAGAGCAGCGTCTACGCGAAGTAATTGACGCCAATTACACCGTAGAAGGCGACTTGCAGCGCTTAGTGACAAATAATATCAAACGATTAAAAGACATTAATTCGTACCGCGGACTACGTCACAAAAGTGGACTTCCGGTACATGGACAAAGAACACGAACAAATGCCAAAACTCGTAAGGGTCGCGGTGTTGCCGTTGGTGGAACTCAAAAGAAAGCCGCGTCTAAGACGTAGAAAGGAATTGATTTATGGCAGATTCAAAGACAACCAAGAAAAAACAACGCCGATCAGTTCCTGCTGGTCAGATTCACATTCAGGCAACGTTTAATAACACAATCGTTACTTTTTCAGATAAAGCCGGCAACGCACTAGCCGCATCAAGCGCCGGAGCTACCGGTTTTCGTGGCAGCAAAAAAGGCACGGCCTATGCTGCACAAATCGCCGCTGAAAAAGTCGCCGAGACCGCTAAGACTCAATACGGCCTAAAAACTGCTGATGTATTCGTCAAGGGCGTGGGTTTGGGACGTGAAGCCGCTATCCGCGCGCTTAGCAGTTTTGAGATTTCAGTCGACAGTATCAAAGATGTAACAGGTGTTCCGCACGGTGGTGTGCGCCCACGTAAAGCGAGAAGGGCATAGACCATGGCACGAGATACCTCACCAATAGTTAAACAAAGCCGACGCGAAGGCTATATTATGCACCCTAAAGCTGCCAAAGTTATGGCTAAAAAGACCGGGATTCCAGGAATGCATGCCCATGGACGCCAAGGCAAACAAAGTCTGTATTCTACCCAGCTTCGCGAAAAGCAAAAAGTTCGTCGAACGTACGGTCTGCTAGAAAAGCAGTTCGCAAAACTTATGGATGAAGCCGATCGATCACAAAACCGTGGCGGACTTCTACCGGGTGAATACCTGCTACAACTATTAGAACTACGTTTAGACAACGCTGTATATCGCGCCGGTTTCGCGACCAGCCGCCGCAGCGCACGCCAGCTAGTCAGCCACGGACATTTTCTTCTTAACGGACACCGAGTCGATATTCCATCAATCCGCCTGAAGGCTGGTGATGAGCTAGTAGTTCGTCCGAAAAGTGCCAAGTCCGGCTACTTCAGCCAAATCGACGAAGTAACGAAAAACACTTATCAGGGACCCCTTGGTTGGATCAAGAGCGACCCTAACAAATTAACCATTTCTATAACCGGCTTGCCAACCCGTGAGGAAGCCGAGCCAGATATCAAAGAACAGCTAATCGTTGAGTATTACTCACGTTAAAGGGTAAGGAGCCTAAATTATGACAAAAGTTATTTACAACCCAGCACTTGCAAATATTGATGAAATCAGCGCCAACAGCGCCAGATTCGACATCGAACCGCTACATGCCGGATATGGTAACACATTGGGCAACAGCCTTCGACGTGTTCTTTTATCGAGTATTCAAGGAGCTGCCGTCGTTGCTTTCCGCATCGAAGGCGCTAGCCATGAATTTACGACCATCCCGGGTGTCAAAGAAGATGTCATTGATATTATGCTAAATATCAAGAACATTCGACTAAAATCATTCAGCGACGAACCAGTTGAACTTCGCCTAGAGAAAAAAGGTGCTGGCCCGGTCACAGCTGGAGATATCAAAACCACAGCTGACGTTGAAGTCGTTAATCCTGAACAAATCATCTGTAATATCGACGATCCTAAAAAGTCGGTTCTAATCGACTTTGTCGTCGAATCGGGACGCGGCTATCAGACAATCGAAGATTCAAGTATAAAACGAGTTCATAGCGATATGATTGCGGTTGATGCAATTTTCAGCCCAGTCCTTAGAGTCCGCTATAAAGTTGAGAATACGCGTGTTGGCCAAGAATCAAACCTAGACAAACTCCTGATTACCATCGACACCGACGGCTCAATCACACCAAGCCAAGCCTTCGAAGAAGCTGCAGCTATTTTAGTCAATCAATACACCGCCCTAGCGGGTTCGACAGTCGTTGACTTCGCTCCAGCACCCGGACAAGACAAAGAAGGCGAAAAGAACGAACTAAACACTCCAGTTGAAGAATTAAACCTGACAGCCCGCACGGCGAACGCCTTGATTAACAACGAAATCCGCACGGTTCATGATCTTGTCACTTTAAGCGAACAAGACCTGCGTGAACTAAAAGGTTTCGGATCAAAAGCCTTAGACGAAGTAAACGAAAAACTGGCGGAATTGGAACTGTAATATGCATCGACACGGATATATAGGACGTAAATTTGGTCGCGAGCGCGATCAAAGACGCGCGCTGATGAAGGGATTGGCGACCAGTTTGGTTATGCATGGCAAAATCGAAACGACTTTGCCAAAAGCCAAGGAATTGGTACGTTACATCGAAAAACTCATCACTAAATCGAAAAAAGGCGGTCTTGATAATCGCCGTAGAGTTATTGCAGCTCTGAGCACGCAAGAAGCAGCCAATCGATTGTTTGATGTTATCGCCCCACAACTAACGGCACGTAAAAGCGGTCATGTCCGAGTTAAAAGAACCGCCCTCCGCGTAGGTGACGGCGCTCAGATGGCTACGATTGCTTTCGTTGACGAAATTGCAGACAAGCCAATCGAAGCTAAAACCGAGGAGGTAAAGGCGTAATGGTTAATGCTAAAACTTACTCACAAAAACAAGGTGACGTCAGTCCGAAATGGATTTTAATAGACGCATCTTCGGCGCCACTAGGACGAGTTGCTGGTGTAATTGCCAAGTATTTAATCGGCAAGTACAAACCAACCTACACTCCACATATCGATAACGGCGATTATGTTGTTGTTATCAACGCTAAGGATGTGGTAGTAACCGGTAATAAAGAAATTGATAAGAAATACTATCGCCACTCAGGTTTTCCGGGTGGAATCAGTTCACGAACCCTAGGCGAAATGCGTGAAAAGTTTCCTGAACGAATTATTGAAGAGGCCGTCAAAGGAATGTTGCCGCGCAACAAACTGGCAGCCGGACGACTGAAGCGTCTCCGAGTTTTTCCTGGAAGCGATCACACACACACCGCTCAAACACCAACGAAAGTCGAGGTAATGTAAAGTGGCTGAAACAAAATATCTTTATGGCTTAGGCCGACGAAAAAGTGCAACCGCACGGGCTCGGCTTTATAAAGGCAAAGGTAAAATCACAATCAATAACAAACCGGCTGACGAGTATTTGAACAACAAATCTCATCTTGCCGAGATAACCGATCCGTTAGCACTAGTTAACAAACAACAAGATTTTGACATTACTGTCGTCGTTAACGGCGGTGGGGTATCTGGTCAAGTCGATGCTATCAAACTAGCTATCGCCAAGGCAATTACGGTTGGTTTTTCCGATCTACGCACAGTACTGAAAAAAGCCGAGTTCTTAAAGCGCGATTCGCGCGAAAAAGAACGCAAGAAGTACGGCCTACGTAGTGCTCGTAAACGCGAACAGTTCTCGAAGCGTTAGCGATATCAGTTATTTAGCGAAAAACACCTCGAAAATGAGGTGTTTTTTTGTTAGCTCTAAGACATAACATAATTGCGTTTTAGTCTGTTTTGTGGTATTGTATGTCTCAAGTAGTTCTGCTATGCACTTCAAATTATCGACCAACCGAAAGGAAGACCATGCGGTATATCGCCGATTGCCTAACGGCCCTCAAGGGCCTACTGGCATTCGCCGTGCCCTTCACGATCATCGGCCACACATGGTGGGTTCTGGCAGTCCTGATCATCGCGATCGGGCTGTGCGACGCCTTTGATGGCATCGCCGCCAGAAGGTGGCCATACACCGCCTTCGAAAGCGCCAGCAAGTTCTGGCGACGCCCCGACGACGGCCATACCTGGGATCAGATCCCGAACGGCGTTGCCTGCGTCACCATTCTGGCGACACTGTGCGTGATGGCGCCCTGGTGGGGAATTCCGCTCTCAATCGTTGTCGTCATCGGCACGATCTTGTTTCAAGGGGGGATCAACCGCAACAAGGGCGTCAACCCCAAGAAAGCCGAACTGATCGACGTCATCTACGGATGGACGTGGACCATCGTCTTATTCTTGACGGCATCCTTCGCCACCT
>CAZQGW010000065.1:0-4138 GCA_964593165.1 uncultured Saccharimonas sp. (SeqCode)
AACACCATTAGCATCCGCACCATGCCTTATAGTCGCGTATCTGACCATATAATAACACCTAGGGTGTTAAAATGACTATAAGTTGCGTTAACTCCCGCTTCGGTGATAAAGTAAACGTAAATATCAAAATAGGGTGATGTTCGTACACTTACGTACAACTTTAGGATAAGGACATGAATTTCGACACATGGTTCTGGACATTCTCAATTATTATAGTGGCTCTAGTCGCTTACTTCATCGTCGATAGGGCTCTCTGCATCGGCAAGCGCGGGAGCCTCGAGAGTGACGCGAATCCGCAAAAGTACACCGCCTTAGAGTTTAACACTGCCGAAACCACACGGCAGATAGCTAGGAGAGCAAGTAAGACCATTGTAGTTTATGTTGTTATTGTCGTGGGTGGGTATCTTTGGGTACAATTTTCAAAATGGATAGACAAATCAAGTTGGGAACAGGCCATTGTATTACTCGGACTAATAATAGTCGCACCCTATGTATATGGAATAATGGGCGCATACGATTCGGCAAAAAAGAGAGAAAAAAATAAAATAACTCGTTTGCAAGAGTTAAATGCTGCCCCCACCTTATTCAAACGCTGCAGGCGTATAATTTTTAACAAAAAAACAACGCTCATAGATCTTGATTATCCGTCATCTTCTTCAAGCATGTTATTAATAAAAGATTCTCATGTATTTTTTAAGGACGTACGAGACGGTGACGCCGTATTTATATTTGATACTGCCCTTGAAAAACATGAGAACTCAAGAAATTCAACTATCGTAGTCTATCGTGAATCCACGGATAAGGTCGTTAAGGTAGGCAATATTAGCTACCGTGCAAAAGTCGAAGAACGTAGTTTATGAGCATAAAGTATTTAGTAATAGCCTAGGCTAGCCCTCGTTATCATCAACGCTGCGACTAGTATCTTCTTGCCGTTGTTCAACATCCGCGTCTTCATTTGTCGAGTCATTCTTAGTGTCAGACTTTTGACTTAATATAGAAATGATGTCATCTAATTTGTATTTAATGTCTGTGAGTCTAGTCAAAGATCCAATCATAAAGTATATTGGCAGGAAGATTAAGAAGATTGCCACGAAAAATAGGATATTACCCCATATACTAGATCCGGTAAGCATCTGATTAATTATTTCATTGCCCATACATTCTCCTTATGCTAAAAGTTGCTTGTATTGTATACCAACAGTTCATGTAATATCAAATAAGATTAAATGTTCTAGAATCGTCCACGAGGAGATGGATAAATTAAGTACATCCTTGGACTTCAGTGCTGAGTTTTTGCTTTCATTAAAATAAGTAGATTAAATAGGCAAAGTGTTGTAAAATTGTAGATAAATTAACGTGGAGGTATCTTATGAGCGAAATATTAGAAATCAACGGAAGCGTCGCTAAGGTTGGTAAAGATGATGGAAGTATGGTTGAACTACCAATAGCAACTCTTCATTTTCCAGATCCAAAGGTTGGTGATAAGGTGCGTGTTTATAAGGACGGTAACAACTACATAGTTAAACGAGAGGAGTCTACTACTGGCAGTCTTGTTGTAAACGACGGAGATCGACGCAGGATTAACAAAATCCTTTACATCCTACTCACTTTCTTCCTAGGAGGTCTCGGTGTTCATAGATTTATGCGTGGACAAATAGGGATAGGCATCGTTATGCTTTTGTTCGGTTGGCTAACACTCGGCATTTGGTGGCTCGTAGATTTTATTATCAGCCTGGTGAAACTATCCTCATACCCTGGAGATGATTATATATTTACACCAGATGGACGTTGGGCAAAGTAGGTTTGTTTGTCGAAACGTATCAACTAGTTTCGGCCAAATTAAGCACCAAAGGTGACCCTAATGGTATTTGTTGTAAACCGGAGTAATAAATGCGAAGACTAACCAAAAGCCTGTTAGAAAAAAGTAGAGGCGCTTTTGTATTGTCTGTTGAGCTTTATAATAAGCCGACTATAGCATATAGGAGTGAGTCTTTTAGCATGCTTTTTACAAATTCCTGGGAGCTTTTGCTTAAAGCAAAAATATACGAAGAGTATGATGGGGAAAAATTAAGTATCTTCAGGAAAAAGATTAGAAATAAAAAGAGAGAGTCGATTTCATTAGCTGAATGCTTAAATAGGATTTTTCCAGCAGAAAACGATAAAATCAAAAATAACATTCAATTTATTGCTGATTTAAGAAATGAAGCTACACACTTAATAATTGACGATTTTGATCCATTCTACTCACGAGTATTCCAATCTGGGGTATTAAACTACCTGAAGAAATGCGAAGAATGGTTTTTGATTGAGGCTTCAACGATGTTGCCACCTGGATTCCTCGCGTTAATTAGCGCTGAGCAACTGCCAGATATGGAATTAATAAAAAAACGCTTCAGTGCCGAGGATTTTAAAACCTTGATGGATTGGGAAGCGAAATATAGCAAGCTCCAGTCTATGGGAGGTGAGGCTGCTATTTCCGTACAATATAGAATGGCACTCGTAAAGAATCCCAAAAAATCTGATGTTATATTAAACCCGGGTTATGATGGTTTTGGGGTTACGATTGTTGAGCGAACGAAAGACGTTGACGAAACTCACCCGTACAGAGCGGGTGACGTGGTTAGTGCTGTAAACAAGCTATTGTCGAGTATTAATATTAACTCTTACGATCTCCTTTCTTATCTATTTGTAAATGGATTAAAGGTATCCAATAACGAGTACCATTGGAAAACCAAGTTTAACGTAGACCAATACTCTGAGGCTTTAATAAATGAAATATATCAATCTATCGAACAGAATCCCTCAAATAAAGAAAAGTGGCGTCGACAATTCGGCGCCCACCGTAGACTAATTAGTCACAGGTGATTGGCGTTGACTGTCTATTAAAAGCTTATCGTGGAGCAATAGGTTTGAATTGAGAATCTTATAATACCTACAATCCATCGGTATTATACTTCCTGAAATGCGTCCAGCCCCAGCCAAAAGATTAAATTTTATGAACCCGTACCTTGCTCGGACATAGGTTCATTTCACGATTTTAGGCACTCTATGTGTCGATATATTTAATCTTCTGAATAAGTTATAATTATGTCAATGATAGACAATAAAGGTATGGCAATCGCTAAACGAATTATACAGTACCGCAAACAAAGCGGTCTGACTCAACTTGCCTTGGCTGAAAAAATGGGAGTAGATTCTAATACAATTTCCAGGCTAGAGAATGGTAGGCATCTACCATCACTGGAAACTGCCGAAAGCTTAGCAAGGGTTTTTGATGTAACAGTTACAGATATTCTTGGTCGTTAAGTCTTGTGACGCTTGTCAATCTTTTTCTTTAAGTTTAAGAGACGCTCTGGTTCGTTTTGGGCAATCTTATGAAGATCGGCACCAAGGTCTTCAAGCTTTTTGCGTGCATCTTCTAGGGTTGAATTTTTAGAAACATGTAGCTTCATGTAGCGCAGGGTTTTTTCGATATCTTTGTCGCTAATTTCGTATGGTTTTGTCATATTATCCCCATTGTATCATCGAACGAAGTCATCTATCTTCACAAAACGAATCATTTGCCATGCTAGTTGAGCAGATTCAATCCGACGCATAACCTCACAGCTATTATTTTGCGAGAGAATGTTAAGACTGCCTTCATAGAGAATTGACCTATCAATGATAGCCAGTTTTCGGTGGTGGCCACTAGTGTAGAGCACATTAATACCCATGTGTTGGAGTTTAGACAGTGCAAATCGCGCATCTCTGCACATGACTTCGTCATCATTAATTTCGGGGTCGCGGGTATTGATAGTGATTCTGACATGCTTTGATTTCAGCTTTTGCAAGGCCGGCATCAGCAAGTCCAAACGTCTACTAGTAATAAACGGACTCTCGATGATGACTTCGCTGTGACAGTTTTTTAGGTCCTTTGCGAAACGAGCGTAAAAAGTGCTATCATCGTAGAGAAGGGAGCAGATTAATTCGTTCGTTGCGCTGGAACGTTTGTTAAGCCAAAGCATTGTTGTCGTCCTCCTGGCTAAGGTAATACACTTCATCATCTACCAAGACGACGCCAAGATTAGCTAGTTTACTTTGCATCAGATATAAACTTGGTAAAATATGGTTCCACCTAGTATCCAGTGAGCGCACCAAA
>CAZQGW010000066.1:0-3941 GCA_964593165.1 uncultured Saccharimonas sp. (SeqCode)
CAGAAAACCAGAAATTTGTTCGGCCTGTTTGCTGAGTGGGGCTTTTGCAAACATATTAGTGACACCAAAACCATTTACGGTCGCTCCACCCCTGGAAGAATTTGCAACCTGGATTAGACTATTATCGTCAAGTATCAGAGATAGCTGACTTTGCCTCTGACTGTTCGAGCTATTCCTAATGTTAGAACCTGCAGTCCTGCCTTTAATATAATTTGTCGCCAGCCAAACTGATACGATTCTTCTAGTATCGAACGAGACTGTATTGGCTTTACCGAATAATATATGTTTCAATGTCGACGTTGTTGTGCCGCCTTTTTGCATGACTATATCTCGGTTACAAGCCAAAAAGGCACTTATTGCCCCAAGAACCGCTATTACTATACCAATAATCGGCCATACAATATAAAAGGATTGGTCGCTACTACTAGTTTTAAAAACCCTGGTTAATATACCGACCGCGACAACCGTGCCGATAAGAAATACTATGACTCCAGATAGTAGCGAGACCGTGCCGTTGGTTTTGATTTCCATTTTGTCTTCTGTTTGAATAATTTTCATGACTCTATTATAGCCCTAACGCTTATGGTTGGTTAGTTATTTTTAAGATCGATTCTAGTATCACCTGAACGCGTTTGTATTTCGGATTGTTTTTTCCATTGAAGTGACCCATATTGTGTTCGACTATGGTCGTTGCACCTAGATCCCTCTCGAATAGTTTTTTATTACTCAGCGGAACGAATTCGTCAGCATCTGAAAATATAGCTATGAAATTTTCGGTGTGAGTTTTTATTTTATCGAAATCAATAGGAGTGTTGATCCAAGGCCAAACCATTAATATCTCATCCGGTATAGTGACGCCAGTCAAATGAAAAAATCCAGCCACTAAAACTGCTCCACCAACTTTAACTCCTGCTGGCAATGCCTCTACGTATCGTAATATAGTCTGGCAACCTATACTATGACCGACAAAATAGGTTTGATTGTCTACATCTCCTACGGAATTACTCAAATGTAGTACCCACTTTTCTATTATTGGATACTCCGTACCCGGCATTTCCAACAAGGTCACCTGAAAGCCTCGATTTTCCAATTCTTCATTAAGCCAGGGGAACCAAACTTCGTCGGAACTACTTTCCCATCCGTGAACAACAAATATTCTTTTCATCGTCGTAATAATAGCAGACCCTCAATTAACCGGGGCATCTTGTCTGACTATTTTCACACCTGTCGGTATTTCAATATCATACAAACTAAGTTGGCCCTTTACTGGAAATGGTTTGTCGAAAAGCCTTAAGTTACGAATTAGCCACGCCTTGGCGTTGGGATAGCATTCAACGCACCCGTCAGGTTCATCCGCTTTTACCATTGTTCGAATACCATAAAGCTCGACTATGCAAAGTGCGACACCTTTTGGTTTGCCCACTCCGCTTTGCGAAGCACAAATAACAATATCGCCGCGATATTTAGTCGACCAAGTTCGAGTCTCGATAGTCTTTTTACCCTCAGCTATCCAACTGGCGTATGGTTGTTTTAAAGATATTGCTTTCATGCTTATCGATACTAATGAACGTATAAGATCCAAAACTTAATTAGTTTAAATATTATGAACACAGCTATTTCATTTTACAATACATGGGTCAGCTCCACCACCTTTGATGGACGCACCGAAAGAATATAGTTTATAAGCCGTTAGTAAGATATTTCATAGTTGAACATAATATTCGTAAGCATAATAGATAAAAGCTAGACATTTTGGAGTACCTACCGAAAGAGGTGTACTGTGACCCAGCAGTCTAAGCCGCTGGGGGATATATATCCCAGCGGCCTCATCGATGAACTGATAGAACTGACTGACCGTCGTAAGGAATTACTTGACGGGGTCCGCGAGGCAACCGAGTCCGAAGAGGCTGCAAAAGCTCGGGCAAAAGCAAAAAGGGTTAATGTGACCGAACCCCTACTAGCCGAGCTAAAGTCTCTGGATAAAAGGCTTGTTCTATTGTTAGTCGCCCGGCGGCGCTACTTCTGGAACAAGTCCGGCAAGGTGATTACGCTTCCAAACGCAGTCATCAGGTATATGACAGTAGCAAAATCACTCGATACACCGAAGGACACCAGCAAGATCGTCGACTACCTTCTAAGAATGCGTGGAGGTAGACGATATCTGACGTTCACACCGTCTCTGAATCGAGATGCAATCACAAACGCTGGTGCGTCCATCCACACCAGGTTGAAGCCGCTGGGTGCTTGGGTTGGCAAACATGCCATCATCACCATCAAGACGGCGGGCGAAGACGAGCCAACCACGCTCGATCGCCGCCGCTTCCCAGGCAGGCATTACTGACCGAAATGGACTAGCCCGCCCCGAGCAACCGCCCGGGGCTCAGTCCTACCAAATGTCTTGTTTTCTTACCAGCATCAGACCGCCAGCAAGGTATTGGAATACAAAGAACAGCAGGCTGAAGCACGCTAACAAAACCGCGACATACATCGAGATGAAGAAATCAAAAACTTGGTTTTCGATAAACTGCGATACATACGCTAGTATAATCGGCAAACTTATCAGTATTATCTTCATGATGAAGGTAAGAAAAGGTGTCAGTTTAATCAAATTTGTTTTAGTTTCTTTTTTATTTCGAACTTGGAGTACTATTGGCGCAGCGCTTTTGGCGGTGTTTTGCGCTACCTTTTTACTGGTTTGCATCAAGGTTGAAGGGATTTTAATAATTATATATATCGTAATCACTATCATAATAAATATTATTACCGCGGTTATAATAATCATCGGTACGCTTGAGCTTAAATTGACAGTGCTACTAGCTGGCTGGGCGGCTTGATTTGTAGATCCGTGGCTCACATATTTTGCTAAACCTACTATAAGGCTGGAATAAAGTAGAACAACCCAAAGCCACTGAATTGAAGTTAGGAAATATCCGATAGCCCCGAAAAAATTAGTCGCCTTCTTTTTTAAACTATATTTTTGTTTCTTGTTCACTACCTAACAATACTAAACATTAGCTTTGTTAACAATATTAATACACTGACAGCGTACAATACTTGCCGTTCGCCTCAATCTGATTCCGAATCCTAGATGCACGAGCTCGTACGACGAGCGGAGTCAACCTCTAAAATATATTCCTGATTGCTAAACGCCAAATAACATCTATGATTATCATGGCTAAAACATAATACACTATGAAGATCTTTTTGTTTATCTTGGGATAAATTACATACAATATCGACAGCGACACCGCTATATACACTAACTGCAGCACCCAAACAACAATCGGAATACTTAGGAATGTGCTACTGAGCCAACGTTTCATATAGGTAGCTTAGCATATAAACCGAACATCTATAGCCACCGTTTGAGTCGTTAGGCCACTAGTGCGGACTATCGAACGCTACTTCCCGCGATCCCGGCTGTACAGCATCTTTACGAATTCAGGATTTTCGTGGTTTACAAACAGCCCCCTGGTTTCGTCCAGTTTAGCTATTCTATCCATATCATCTTTACTCAGTTCAAAGTCAAAAATATCAAAGTTTTCAGCAATTCGTTCTTTGTGCACTGATTTCGGAATCGCAACTATGCCACGTTGAATACTCCAACGTAATACCACTTGACCAATTGTTTTTTCATGTCGCTTCGCTATCTCGCCCAGTATTTTATTAGAGAACAGGTCGTTCCGCCCTTCAGCGAACGGAGCCCAACCTTCGTGAACTATGCCGTACTCTTTCATGACTTTATTGGCTTCAATTTGTTGATTGAAAGGATGAGTTTCGATTTGATTAACCATTGGCCTAATTTTGACGTTTAGCACAAAATCGACTATTTTGGCGCTAGTGAAGTTTGAAACACCAATCGCTTTGACTTTTCCGGATTCATACAGCTCTTCCATTGCTCGCCACGCACCAAAAACATCATTATATGGTTGATGTATAAG
>CAZQGW010000067.1:0-1016 GCA_964593165.1 uncultured Saccharimonas sp. (SeqCode)
CACTCCTTTCTAGTTTAGTGAAATGTGTGCAGGATGTATGGTGGGTGGATAAGTGTTATCACGATTTTACCATGGGCATGCCGTGATGCCTGCAGTGTCGCTGCTTCACGAATCCGTTCAATCGGAAAGTTTGCCGCAATTGGTACAGCAAGTTCGCTTTCTAGGATCGCATCGGTGATCTGCTTCATCGAGTCCGGGCTTACGTCGCCAGCGAACGTCACATGAGCGCCTCCTGGTGGGTTAGGACCGGCGGCTATAGTTGAGATCCGCTCAGGCTTTACTCCGAGTTCTAGAGCAGCTTCGGCTGTTTCGGTACCAAAAAGATCTATTGCTGCGCTAATGCCACCTGGAGCGATGGCCCGAACTCGCTCGACTAGCCCGTCACCATATTCCACCGGTTCGGCTCCTAGTTGTCTTATGAATTCAAAAGTATCTTTCGAGGCTGTCCCAATAACGGTAGCACCGGCTATTTTGGCCAACTGGACAGCAAACACACCGACGCCACCGGCTGCCCCGCCGATTAAAACGGTGTCTCCCGGATGTACATCAATCGCTGCCGTGGCTGCAAGAGCAGTCATGCCAGCAACCGGAAGGGTGCAGGCCACCTTATCGCTGATTCCCACCGGCGTGTGCCAGAGCCTATCACTCGGAGCCTTAACGACTACGTAATCGGCTGCGGACTTAGCTATCGCTCCACCAAAGACACGATCGCCGACTACAAAACCTGTAACGCCATCACCCACTTCATCGATAATGCCGGCAAAATCACTGACAAACCCTGACGGCAGGGTTATACCAAAGCGTGCTGCTATCTCTGGTCGCTTCGTAAAACCGACATCCATGAAATTAAGACCGGCTGCGCCGACGTGTACGCGTATCTCTCCAGAACCGGCATGCGGCTCAGGAACGTCGCGAAGCTCCAAGACTTCAGGGCCGCCATTTTTTTCATAAATTACTGCTCGACTCATAATACATACCTCCTTTAGATGGTGTTTATATTCTATTTTTCAAAAACG
>CAZQGW010000067.1:1026-3919 GCA_964593165.1 uncultured Saccharimonas sp. (SeqCode)
AAACGGCTTTAGGCCACGCTCGGAGAATACATGCGCTCGGTTTCTTCATTCATATAATATTCACCGGACTCGTGCTCAATAGCTTCGGCGATTTTTTCGGCAACCATTTCAGCAGTGTCCGCACTAGTGGTCGGAGTAAAGACTTTGTCGGTGCCAATGATTGCGTTTTTCCCAAAATTAGTCGCCGTAGCACCGGGGTGCAGAACACTCACAATGATGTTTGAATCCTTCAACTCGTTTCGAGCTGTCAACATTAGTCCATTGGTAGCATATTTAGTGGCCGTATAGGCTCCGAGGTTTGGTATAGCCATTTTTGAAACCATGGAGCCTATATGCAGAATCATGCCACCGCCATTTTCTTTCATTGAGGGCACTACCGCCTGCAGCGCTAGTAGTGGACCATAGACGTTTAGATCCATGATTTTTTTAAAGTCATCGATTTTGATTTCCATAACAGGAGCGACAACGCTTTGTCCGGCATTGTTTATTAGTACGTCGATACGACCATAGTGATCTAGTACTGACTTAACCATAATGTCTATAGAGGCCTTATCTGTCATATCCACTCTAACCGCATAGGCGTCGTTTAAACTAGCGGCTAAAGTTTTAATTTTGTCCTCAGATCGAGCGGCGACGGCGACTCTGGCTCCCCTTCTACTGAGTAGCTCTGCCGCGGCCTTGCCGATTCCACCTGATGCTCCCGTGATTAGTATGACTTTGTCTTGTATCTTCATTTTCACCTCCTTTTTTAACCAAATATTTCGTTGAAACGTTCAGCTTGGGTTCATCAAATAAAGTACTTGGCCCTAATCTAATTATAGTCCGTTCAGACTAGCCAAACAAACTTAACAATCCAGCTCCTGGGCTTGGACTGGATTTCTATTAAGAAACTTCTCCCCCTAAAACTTCAATGCATTGAAATCTTGGGGTGAGACTCCCCCGCGCAAGTTGCGCGAGAGAGGTTCTCACATCCATGGCAGAGCTAGGGCGACGGAGGATATTCCATCGAAGCACCCTCCTCGGTCTCCGTGATCGCGACTTTCTTCCTGTCGATATGCGTGACCTTGGTTCGAGGAACTCCTCTAGGCTTCCATGTCGATTTAGCCGACTGGTCGTAGTGCCTCGGGGCCACGTACAGCTGCCCCTCGGTGGTTATGATGAGAGTCGAGCCGCCTTCGCGGTTACGAATCACTTCAATCACCGGCAGCCGGCGAAGAGCGTGCCATTCGCCCATATAGAGACGAATATCCTCGCCGGCCTTATCAGAGGTAACGTGGAGGAGGATTCCGTCCTTAGTCCGAAAGGTGAAGAGCGAATGGCGGGGCGACGGCGCCTTGAGTAGGTGGATCTCGGCGGGCTTTGGTGCCCGGATGTACGGTTTGCGATCGACTTCGAGGGTGCCTGTGTCGCCGTAGTAAACGATCCGATGGTTGGCGCCGTGGTTTGCCCTGTCAACACAGACACTCACTTCGCAGGTGTCGTTCTTGAGATAGCTCTGGAGGCTGAGTTCGTAGAAGTGTGTGTTGCCGGCGGGCCTGAAATGGAACTTGATCGTCTTTTTGTCGTGTCCAAGGTCTTTCTCGGCGGCGATAATGGCGCTGTTGCTGCCATCAGCCGCTACGTAGAATCCTGGAATTGATTCGTTTGCCATAGTTACTCCTGTTCTGGCCCCGTTGGGCCGATACTAGGGGATGGATGTGATGAGCGTTCTTGTCAGATATTCCAACTTGAAGCTTGCATATCATACTACGTTTTTGACATATTCACAAGTTGAGCTAGTTTAGCTTTTGGAACTTGAGCTACCTAAATGCAGCTTTATTATCTATAATTACGGGTAGTATGGTTAAGGTCTATAGATATTTTGGGATGCTGATGATTTTAGTCGAATGGCTGCTTGTAGCCAGCTTATATTTAATTCGGCCAAAGCAGCTTACGAAAATAACGCCAATTAGCGATTTTCTAAAAATCGGTTCGACGCATTACTTATTTATAGCCGGGTTTTTAGTTGTAGCGATTCTTTTTTACATATTTATACATAAATATCTAAAGGAAGTTTTAATTGTTCCGACTAAGCTTTTTGATCTATCATTAGCCTTTCTTATTATTGCCCTACTGGTTCCTTACAGCACCTGGGGGCATGGCATACATAATATCGGGGCGTCGTTATTCGCGATTTGTTTTTTTAGTGGGGTATTTATTATAGGGAGGAAGAATAAACTGCCTTATGTTCGCAATGTTTCATATCTGAGCGTAGGTTTGGTTTTACTGGCACTGCTACTAATAGCAATACTAGAAGGCATACACTCAATACTGCTGTTTGAGTTTGCCATTGGGGTATCTGGTCAGGCATGGATCTTATTGATTTCAATTCGCCGACAGCATATGCGAATGATTTCTAATAGAGTTGACTATGAGTCCCAATAAAACCAAAAATGATTATCGTATCGCCTCTTACGGTATATAAAGCCCGGACATCACCGCTGATATCAATGCTCCTATATCCCAAGTATTTACCCTTAAGTGCATGATTCCTCAGTGAAACATCAAAAGGATTTGTAATGAATAGCTCAATACGGATTTTAAACTGTTTCTTAATTTTTATATTAAGCTTGGAATATTGTTTATCGAAGCTCTTGGTAGTTTGAATGTTCATTATAAGCTATCTAGGTGTGCAAACATCTCTTCTGTATTATTAAACGGGCCGCTTAGTTTACCAGACTCTATATCTGCCTCGGCTAAAGCAATGGCTTTCTCCATCTTGTCTGTCATAGGCTCGCTAGTAGTAAAGTGAACACTACCGGTACTTGCTAATTCGTAAAGATAGGCATTAAGAAGGTTACTAAGAGGAATGCCTAGACTACTAGCAACACTTTGCGCCTTTATCTTTGTCGCT
>CAZQGW010000068.1:0-3859 GCA_964593165.1 uncultured Saccharimonas sp. (SeqCode)
CGAGCCGACAACGCTAAGATTCAGCGACCAGACGGAACCGGTGTTGGCATCTACCTAGCTAAAAAGGTTATCGACTCCCACGGTGGAACGGTCATATTCGAATCAACCGAAGGGAAGGGAAGTACATTCGGCTTCCGCTTGCCGCTTCCTAAAGCTAAAACTAACTAAGAGCCTGTTGCGATTCGAACGATTTCGATAACTATTATAATTACAAAGATGATTATGCCAGCCGTAATCAGGATCGGTTTGGCTATCTTTTTATGATCAAACCACCATTGAGCTGGTTTGTTGCGGTTGACGGCCGAGATGTGGGTAATGACCGGCTTAGTCATAGCAGCATCGGCGCCAGTGTAGATTTTATTTCGCTTCTTTTTATGCTTTGCCATAGGTAATACTCATTATAGCAGACGGCACACGCCGCGTAATAGGGGGTAATGTAATTGCAGATTAATAATAAAGGGGCTAGAATCATACACAATGAAAAGTAACAATTTTAAATTGCCCATAAGATTCGAGGCAATTCCTTTTGTAAAAAAAGGCAGCTCGTTCAGGTTTTTGCTTGTTAAGAGAGTGCCGGTCGACGGTGGATTTTGGCAGCCAATCACTGGTACGTTAGAGTCCCATGAATCTCTGAAGGAATGTCTTTATAGAGAACTAAAAGAAGAGATTTCTATTACGAAAAAAGATGTAAACAACCTAACCGACGTATTTTTCACCTTCACTTGGTCGAAAGGCGAAACTGTAATTACAGAATATGTGTTCGGTGTCGAATTAATGAACGAACGAGAAATAGCATTGAGCGATGAGCACGAAGACCAAAGGTGGTGTAGCTTCGAAGAAGCTATTGAGTTACTAGAAAAAGACAATAACAAAAATGCCTATCGTGAGTTTCAGAAAAAATACATGTAAAAGATGTCAGAATAACAAAATACCCCCGCGTATAGCGGGGGTATTTTTTGTCTGAATCGCTTCAGATTTTAGAGCGGTCAGACTCGGTCTAGAGGATCGAATTATCCTCGTCGACGACTTGCTCGGTAGTAACCGAAAGCTGTAGCTAACGATCCAAGACCGAAGAAGGCGGAAAGGTCTTCACCAGCACCGGTGGTTGGAAGTACGTTAGACGGGGTTACTGGTGTAACCGGAGGGGTCTGCGTACATCGAACGTCACCTTCAGGTATGCCGGGCTTGCACTCGTTTACCGGAGGTTTACTGACGGTAATCGATACGCTACAAGAGTCACCTGTGACGGTTTTTTCTGAGCCGTTAACATTGAAAGTAACGTTCAGGTTAGCCGTGTAGGTTGCGTTTGTATCAGTATACGTGTGCATGACATCAACCGGGTTAGTAACGGTTTGTGATGCGTTATCACCAAAGTCAAACGTGTAGTTTTTGACCGTAGCACCGTTTTCAGCAGTAGCTGAACCGTTAAACTTATAGGTGTTGTCGCTGACTAAATCTGCTGTCAATCCGTCACAACTATAAACGGGAGTTACTGTTTTACATTCTTTGTTGACAACGACATTGGCAGTATCCGAAATCGAATAGCCATTAACGTTTACATTAGCTGAGTTTATCAGCGTGTTGTTGCCACAGTTTGCAAGATCGTCGTTATCAGCGACCTTAGCACTAAATTCAGCCCAGGCACTTGCACCAGCAGCATATGTGCCAATGTTGATGCCGGTTCCATTAGCGATGTTATCGCTAGCAGTTTTACCGGTTGGGTAGGTGGAGTTAGCAAAGATTGTTGAACCATTAATATAGGTTTCGCCAGCAGGAAGTTTATCACGAATCGTGACACTATTATCTACGACGTTGCCAGTGTTTTTGTACTGGATCAAGTAATCAACAGTGTCGCCAGGGTTAACGGAAACACTTTTACTCCATTTGTTTTCACCGTGTTTGCTGACCATTTTACTCATAGTAAATGAGGTGTTAGGCGCAAATTGCGGTTTAACAGTAAAGCTGACATAGCCAGCATACTGCAAACATCCTGGGATTTGACCATTCATGCTGCTGTAGCCGAGCTCTGCACCTTTGCTCGTAAAGATGCTTTCAGGAAGCGTAAATGTCTTTACGTTGTTTTCGTATATCAGGCTACCTTTGACGTAGGCTAGGTTGAAGTTCGACCCGCTAGTAAAGGTTGCACTGTCGTAAACTTGTTTTGGTGATGCGTTAGAAGAGGTAATATAACCATCAACTCGGATTGATTTTCCAGTAGTTGTTGGTAGATTAACCATTGCAGTTACATCTTTAGCGACAAGTTTTAGGTTTGATGCAGCGTTATTGTGAACGTACAAACGAACCGTATATTCTTTGCCACTTTGGACAGTCATATCATCTGACCATTTAGCTGTTGTACCAGTTTCGCGGATTCCCACGAAATTACGTTCGTCGCCGATGTTTGGATTATCGGTGATCGAGTCAAAAGTTACGTGATCGGCAGGTTTTGCCATTGTGTAGGTTGGACGTGTTGGTCCCCATGCAAAAAGCGTTGCAGGTACGATAATCGCGGCGATAAATATCGCAACTAGCGCACTCGTACGCTTGGGGGCGCGTCTTAAAATTGACATTATTTTACCCATTGTTGAGTTCTCCTTTTGATTCGCCTCGCAGAGTGAATCAAGTTAATTGTTATTAAATTTATTAAGCAAAGATATGATGATGTAAGTGCCGAATTGTTAAGGCGTAACAAATCAGATTATTACAACGTGCATGTCGATTCGCAAAGCGAATCACAAGGAGCCGACTCGACCACGAACGCTGAGCGTTCAAGTGGGAATAGATTCCTTGGAGAAGGTTGTAAGCGATATGCATAGATTTTTACCCGTAGGGCGGGCGCGCAGTTGTGGGGTGCGCGCCCGCCCGGGTTTGGTCGACTAGTTCGTCGCTCTCGGGGGTGAGGGGAGACGAACTGATTGCCGATCCGGGCCAGTAGCTATTCCGGAATCGGGTGTCGACTGGAGGGTCTAGTATTGTGCTCCGGATGGCTCAGGCGTTCGCTATGTAAGCGATAGAACCCTTAAGTCCCGGGTGCGGGACTGGGGGCTCCTGTCTGGGTGCCACCAGAGGCTTCCGGTGTCGGTGTTGACTCGGGGTCGCTAGTTGCGCTCGGCGCGGGCTTCGGAGTGGGTGCGCTCGGGTTGACACGAGGCGCGGGGGGTGGCGTCTTCATATCGCCTGGCGATATGTACTTGCCCGTACCGTTGCCCTTGTTATGACCGCCACCGATAGGAGCGTGTCCCTGTCGGAATGGGTCCTGGGAGGCGATCTTCGACTCGAGCTGCTCGGTCTTGCCCGGAGGTAACGACGACTTGCCGATAACTACCGGGTTGCCACAACGAGCCATGATCCAAACCTTCTTTGATCGGCACCTAAGAAATGCCGTACAAGGCCGGAAGTGAACGTCACGCCCCGGCGCCAGCCGTCCTGAGGATTTCACCGCCAGACTTGACCGCACCGGCAAAGGCCGGTCAAAAAACGGCTACGGTCCCCCGTCCGGTAACGAATCAAAGGCATGCCCCGCCTAGTCAGAGTGGTGAAAACCACCTCACCGGTCTCTCCGTCCGGAACCGGTAAACCGGAAACGGGGTCTACTATTTCGAATAGCAGGTCCGCCTCCAACAGGTGGTAACCGTTCAGAGCTCCGCACTCCAGACCGCCGCCGAAGCCCATCTCAGTCATCGCGTAGTGGGTGTATACCGGGCAACCCCAGTCTCGCATCAGCTCAGCTGTAATCGCCTGTGGTGTCCGGTCAGTGCACAGCAACACCCCTTGCAAACTGAGGGGAACGGCCCGGCCGTGACTGTCCCGGTATCTGGCCAGAGCCAGGCCGGGATTGGACCGACCGCCATAACCGTTG
>CAZQGW010000069.1:0-3777 GCA_964593165.1 uncultured Saccharimonas sp. (SeqCode)
AAACCCGATCTTATCCTTATGGATATCGGACTTGCTGAATCGATCGACGGTATCGAAACCGCCAAGCGGATCAGGCAACATCACAATATCCCGATCCTGTTTCTTTCAGCGTATGCGAATTTAGCCAAAATCGAAGAAGTGAAGAATATTCCATCCTGCGGTTATCTCGGTAAGCCTTATTTGGAAAAAGATCTCCTGGCGACCGTTGAGAAAGCATTACACGGGTAATTGTTAATCTCCGATTTATGAACCTGTTTTTTTATCAGTCGCTAGGTACAGATACTCCGCCAGACAAAGCAAAAATGACGATCTCAAGTTTACAGAAAATAGAAAGTGACCTAGCATTTTTAAATTAATTAATCCATTTTCAGTCAAATTCGGCCTAGGAACAACTCGTAATGCGGGATTATCATGTTAAAGACTGTACTCAAGGAATTTTTACTTATCGAGGGCGTAAATACTGTTGCAATTATTGGGCTTGATGGATTCGTCATTGATTATGCGCAAAGAGGTGCAACCATTGATATCGACGCACTCGGGGCACTCTGCGCAAGCGAGATGAGATTTTTTGCATCGAACGCTGGGTCTCTTAAACAAATGATTTTAGAATACGAGGAAGGAGCCTTTATTTTTATACCGATTACCAAAGATGAGTTCCTTGCAATTATTACTGATAGTACAGCGGGGGTCGGTCGTTTGAATTATACTCTCCCAAAAATAAGTTCCCGGATTGCTGCCGTCATTTAAATTCATATTTTCCTGTGGCCGTCATACACCTTTCGAAATAAGAGAGTGCGGAAGAATTTGCATATTAACCGCAGTTACAATAGAGCCCGAGGTAGAAACATAAAAACCCATGAAAATGGAGAGAGAATTAAATTATGACAGAAACGACTGGTCAGATGGTTCATTATCAGTGCTCGGTTTGCGGATATATCTACGACCCAAATAAGGGTGATCCAACATCGGGAATTGCCGCTGGCGTGGAATTTGATGCATTGCCAGATAATTGGGTTTGTCCGGAATGTGGGGCAGGGAAAGATCAATTTGTGAAAGTTGAAAAATAAACCCTCTCTTGACAGAGCCGATTTTTGCAAAAGACCTATACCGCTTCTCTAAAGATTTTCTTCGAGTCACAACATTGCACCAGAACCTTCTGATCCAACTATCAGAACCCCATTGCTGTTTAAAAATTATTTTAATTTCATTATATTCCTATTAAATGAAATATCGTAAAATCCAAATTTCAAGGGAGAAGAGGAAGGGACAATGGGTCTTGAACCGACCTATCCCCCCACAAATCCCACCGGGAAAAGACTGATCAATAACCCGCCGACAATTGCTATTAAGCCTAACGCAACGATCAGGTAGACGATCTTTGCCTTCTGTGCTATGGACAACAGGAAATTAATCAGGAACAAACTGACAACTGCCGCGATAATTATTGACACCACAATACCGGATAGTCCAAGATCTGTTTCCGCTGCCAGAACGCTTGGCATACTGAAAACAAGGGTAACACCAAATGCTGCAATGCCTGCAAAAATCCCGATTAAAAAAGAGAGGCGGAATGCTTCTTTTGCCTCGATATTCAATAAGAGCATGATACTCGTCGTAGTACCGGACCTGCTGACACCCGGGAGGGCAGCGAGGCCCTGAGCGAGTCCAACGATCACGTATTCCCTGATTCCAAGATCCCTAAGCGTCTTCCGGTTTTTATCGTCAGCATATTTCGACCGTGAATACATGATAACGACGGCGTCGAGGAGGAGAATGAAACCAAGGATTATCATGGGGAGACCGATATTATAGCCTCCTGTGACCTTGTCCATAATTAAATACAGAGGAACAGCGACAAACCCGGTAACGATGGTTGCAATAAGGGTGAATTTAAAAAGCGTCCATTCTTCCTGCGACCCTTTCCCGAAAAGGGTTTTTACAAGCGACCATACTTCTTTCCGGAAATAGAGAATGGCAGCAAAGGCCGTCCCTATCTCCATGAAAAGGCCAAATGCGTATGCCTGTTTAAAATCCAGTCCTAAAAGATATTGTGAGACAATGATTATCTGTGTCTTGCTGCTTATAGGCAGCCATTCCGTTATACCCTGAACCAGCCCGAGAAACACTGATATGATTATGTGGCCTGCCTCGATCATAGAACTCTTGGTGTTAGGAACTTCCAGCTTATTAAGAATTACGGTTAAATTAACAGAGTTTTTCCCCAACTATAACTACGGAATTACACGAGAATCGCGGAAACACTAGACGGTATTGCCCTTCCTAAAGAACAAATCTTATTGTGTTAGCGACTAGATTTAAGCAGGTTTTTCAAGTCTGTCGCCACGACGTTGGATTTTGACCGGAAATATTTCAGTGTATTATCAGGGTTCTCTCCCACTATTGTCCTGAGCACGGTTGACTCCACACACTGCTGATGGAGGTTCACAATTTTTACCGCCCGGGTTTGCCGGCTTTATGAAGCAGGTAGATTCTGCCACATACAGGAATCAGATTTTGAGTCTGATTTTGTAACCTCAGCACAAGTTTATCCGTGTCCCGTTCCATGATGGCTTGTTCTGGTAGACAGAAATCGTATCAGGACGGGAAATAGAACCATGACTGATAGTACAAAAGTAAAGGTAAGCAAAGCCGTCGATGACGCACGCGTGGCTGCACACGCCGCATATGATGATACCAAAGTCGCAGTTCATAACGCCATGAAAGGCGGCGACGATACGGGAACGCACAAAATATCAGATGACATAAAAACCAGTGTCCACAAAAACGTAGCCAATGCCAAAATTGCGCTTCACAAGTCCGAATCAGAAATGGACATGAAGTAATGGTGGATTAATTGATCTTTGGGATGATTGTTAAGATACGCTGGAAGAGCATAAGGGATTTTTCAGTCTGAAAAATCAAAACACTCCTTCCCACGTATCAGAATTGTCTCATATCTTCTGCCTATTTCCAATGCGATTCATTTTTTGAGTGAGATTTTCTCTCGTAAAAATGATTTCTAATGAGCCCATTTTCCTGTTTTAATTTACTATGGTTTCGTTCCCCAATTCTTTTCCACATCGGTAAAATCATGCCCATAAAGTTTTCTTTTATGACAAAATCCAGATCATATGTTGACCACGCTGTCTCAGCAATGCAGCCCAGATTGCAGGATCTACATGCATCGTAATGTTTGTATATCTCTTGCGTGCTTTTTTGGTTCCATACGTCCAAAAGCCTTGTTTCACGCAAATTGAATCGTTTTTCATTCATGAAAGTACAGGGTGCGATGAGCGTACCTTCATGATTAATGTGAACACATTTCCAAGGATTACATTTGTAATCATAATTACCCGATTGCTCGAGGTAACGAGTGCTGTTCAGTATGGGGTAAATCTTCTTGTTTTCTAAGATTGTCTGGCGATAATATCGTATCTGATCTTCAGTGGGTATGAAGTCTTTTGCTGTTGTGCTGCCTTTTGGATCTAACAGGTTAAACGAGATACAATCCATGTTGAGATCATCAAATACCATCTGAAGAATGTCATGCATTTCGTATGCATTTCTGTTTGAAACAGTTACCATAGCACAAACCGCTGTACTGCCTTTGATAGAGGCAAGGCCGTCCATGAGCTTGTGAACACTTTGTTTGGTGTGTTCAAGCCAGTTTACACCTCTGGTTTCCTGATATATCTCTGGTTTTGTGCTATCGATAGATATCCCGAAAAAATCAAAGTTTTGTGCAATTTTTTCTATCCAATCATCGTTAAACAAGCT
>CAZQGW010000070.1:0-3739 GCA_964593165.1 uncultured Saccharimonas sp. (SeqCode)
GATGATTGGGGTTAAGTCGTAACAAGGTATCCGTACCGGAAGGTGCGGATGGATTACCTCCTTTCTAGGGAGAGTTATGCCAGCAATACGAGAAATCTATTGCTGAAGCTAGGTCGGTCTTGTTATTGTGTTGAGCTTACATAATAACGCAGTTCCTGATTTATCAGGGACAAGACGAAGTTCGAAAAAATCTCGACTTATCTTGACGATGATTGCACAACCAAGTTGTTATAACAGAATACCTATGGCGAAAACCATAGGTATTTTGGTTTGGCGCTTTTCTATGATGTATGAAAAAACATGGCTAACAAGTTACCGAAAATAAACAGAAACAGGTTTGCCATAACCAAAAAGCCAACGATAATAGTAATAAGAGCCCAAAATTTGAACTTCTCGTAACTTGATACGCCAGATCCCAAGTTGTCGGCTATAATCTGATGCCAAAACATAAACGCTGTGCCGATTACAACAATAATAAATCCTATAAAAAATGAACTCAAACTAAATTCGTATGCCATATATCCTTACTATACACTTGCGGGGATTAATCATCTAGGATAAAATGTATAAAGTTCGCGGCGCGTGGGGCATTAGCTCAGTTGGTTTAGAGCACCTGCTTTGCAAGCAGGGGGTCGTCGGTTCGAATCCGACATGCTCCACCACATGGGGTAGAACAGGCGAAAGTCTGATCTACTCCACCAAGAACTTTGATAACTAACATCCTGCTATGTGGGCGATTAGCTCAGCTGGTTAGAGCGCGTCACTGATAATGACGAGGTCGGAGGTTCAAGTCCCCCATCGCCCACCAATAGCAGGGTGTTTTTCATTGTTAAAAAAACACAAATTGACATATAATATTGACATAAATAGGGAGAATTACGTGGTAAAAACAAACGATATATTGGTAGTGACAACAAATAATGTGCCCGGGTATGAGGTGGTTGAGGTTTATGGCGAGGTTTTCGGGCTGATTGTACGGAGTCGTAATATTTTTAGTAACTTAGGTTCAAGTTTAAGAACTGTTTTCGGTGGGGAGTCGGGAGGTTTGACTAAACTGTTAGTGGACAGTCGCGCCAAGGCGATGGATAGGCTACGCGAAGAAGCTGCGGGCAAAGGAGCTAACGCTATCCTTGCGATGCGATATGATACCGGTGATATTTACAATATTATGAATGAAGTAGCAGCATATGGAACGGCCGTTCGAATCGAAAAGAAAAAGTAGAAGCAAATAACACAAAAAAACCTTGCAATACTAGGCTTCTGCGAGTACAATTAAAAAAGCTAAACGAATGTTCGATTGAACCTCTGGTGATACGCAGTAAAGTATATCGCAAGAGGTTTTAATTATTGCAAAAATAACAACGATTACCTCTTTACACACTACGAGGCGGGGTGATACGATTGGAAAGCTTGAGTTCAGACAAAATGCATCTGAAAGGTGCGTCTAAATGTGGACTCAACCGTGAGAGGCACACGTCATTTAACAATTAGGTTGTAAGAAAAAGTTTTTAAAATTGACGGCTAGAAAAAAAGTAATGAATGGTTATTACCAATTACTAGTTAAGTCGATGCATAAAAAGGTAAATAAGAGCACACAATGGATGCCTAGATGTATATTACCGATGAAGGACGTGGAAGACTGCGAAAAGTCTCGGGTAGCTGTCAACAAGCTTTGATCCGGGAATATCCGAATGGGGAAACCCAATACGAGTTATGTCGTATTATCTGTCTCTGAATATATAGGAGATTTGACGGGAACCGACCGAACTGAAACATCTTAGTAGGTTGAGGAAAATAGAATAAATAATGATTCCGGGAGTAGTGGCGAGCGAAACTGGATCAGCCCAAACCTTATACATTTTTATCTGGTAATTTATTACCGGATAAATAAGTTTTCAGACGAATATGTATAAGGGGTTGTGAGTTAACACAAGACCATGTCAGAGAACTAGAGTTTCTCTAGTAATCCGACATGCGATCATGAACTGAAAATAGTGAGTAAGGTAAAAAATCAGCGTGGTTAGCGGAATAGTTTGAATGACTAACCAAAGGACGTGAAAGTCGTGTATGCGAAAACGACGCTGACCTTATCTGTGTTTTCTCGAGTAGGACGGGGCACGAGAAACCTTGTTTGAATCCGGCAGGACCACCTGCCAAGGCTAAATATAATATACGATCGATAGTGAACTAGTACCGTGAGGGAAAGGTGAAAAGAACCCCGGGAGGGGAGTGAAATAGAACCTGAAATTGTGTGCTTACAAAGTGTCGGAGCCCCTCGGGGTGACGGCGTGCTTTTTGTAGAACGATCCAGCGAGTTAATTTCATACGCAAGGTTAAGCCAATTGGCGGAGCCACAGTGAAAGCGAGCCTGAATAGGGCGATTAAGTGTGTGGAATTAGACCCGAAACCAAGTGACCTAACCATGAGCAGGTTGAAGCTACTGTAACAGGTAGTGAAGGACCGAACCGTCGTACGCAGCAAAGTGCCCGGATGACTTGTGGTTAGAGGTGAAATGCCAATCGAACTTGGAGATAGCTGGTTCTCCTCGAAATAGCTTTAGGGCTAGCGTCATGTGGTAGCCATCAGGGGTAGAGCTCTGTAAAGGACCGAGGTCCGCAAGGATACTCTTCCTTAACAAACTACGAATACTGGTGGTGGTATCATGGCAGTTAGAACGTCGGGGCTAAGCTCGGCGCTCAAAAGGGAAACAGCCCAGACCATCGTCTAAGGTCCCTAAATGTATACTCAGTGGGAAACAAAGTGGAATTTCTTAAACAGCTAGGATGTTGGCTTAGAAGCAGCCATTCATTTAAAGAGTGCGTAACAGCTCACTAGTCAAGAGATTCTGCGTGGAAAATGTAACGGGGCTAAAGTATACTACCGAAGACATGGATGCATAGTTTACTATGCGTGGTAGAGGAGCGTTCCTATCCGCGGTGAAGTCGAACTGGAAAGTTCGGTGGAGCGTTAGGAAGTGAGAATGCTGGAATGAGTAACCATAAGATAGGTGAGAATCCTGTCGGCCGTAAGAGCAAGGTTTCCTGAGCCATGGTAATCATCTCAGGGTTAGTCGGGCCTAAGCCGAGGCGCATAGCGTAGGCGATGGACATCAGGTTAATATTCCTGAACCGGTTATAATTTGTACACTGTTCACGGTGAAGTAGTCGAAGCGAATTCATGGTATGTATTCGTCCAACCTAGCGGGAACGCAAAGGGAGTGAAAGTAATTCTTCGGAGTTGCGATTTCGATCAAGGCACTGGCTAGAAAAGCAGATGTACGCGTGATTATATCCGCCCGTACCGCAAACCAACACAGGTGCTCGAGTCGAGTAGACTCAGGCTTACGAGAGAACCTTCGCTAAGGAACTCGGCAATAAATCGACCGTAACTTCGGGATAAGGTCTACCCCCACATCAATTGATGGGAGCCGTGTTCAACTAACTTGGTGAAAGGTGGTTAGAATGAATGAAAAAACCTTTTTAAATCACTAATTTTTACTGAGATAGATAACTTGAGCACGACAAACTCGCATCTAACGATGTGGGGGTCGCAGCAAAAGAGTCCACGGAACTGTTTACCAAAAACATAGGTCTCTGCTAATTCGAAAGAAGATGTATAGGGGCTGACTCCTGCCCAGTGCTGGAAGGTTAAGGGGAGTGCTTTACGGTGCGAACTGAAGCCCCAGTGAACGGCGGCGGTAACTATAACCGTCCTAAGGTAGCGAAATTCCTTGTCAGGT
>CAZQGW010000071.1:0-3662 GCA_964593165.1 uncultured Saccharimonas sp. (SeqCode)
CCACCATCAGTACCAGCCATACGATTAATATAATTTTTACTCGCTTACTCATCTATTTATAATACCCCCATAAATGTACCAGGTTGCCGGGGCTGTATAGATAATCAGCCGTATATGGGCCACTATGTATGTTGTTGTATGGGTCGGCAATATAAAATTTGCTTCCATCGGCGCTAATAGCTCTAATTACCATAAAGTGCCCTTCTGTCGTAAAGGCACCGGTGTTAAATGAACCGATTACTAATCCCCCCCGCTCTAACATCGCCGCAACTCCACCAAGTGTTGTGCCCATATCTTGTTCTTTTAGGCCGTAGTCTTGAGCAACGACCGGAAAAACGGCCCATGAGGTGCCATCTGTATGATATTCGTCCCCATACCGAGCGGCAAGCGTTGCCGGTGTTATCTTACTATTACCAGTCAGGGTGGCTACTGCCATGGCGATTGAAGTGATCCCACAGCCGGATGAGCAGATTGATGTCTTCCCTTTTCCGTATGGTTCGGAACCCCATGCCGGATCGCACTGGCTATAATAGGTCATGGCGTGCGGACCAGTAAGGTCCCAACCGTATTGACCAGCTGTATTCCCGGTAGTGTCACTATTGCCGCAGCCTATATTGTCTACCGCTCCGTTGCCAAACTTGGCTAAAAACTGATCTGCGTATGTTGTCCTGACTTCTAAGTTTTTTACTCTTTCGGCTGGCATTTCATAAAAATTTAGTATCGCAGAAGTAGCATCGCTGACATTATCCGCCTTTTTTAGTTCACTCATAGCCCTTGAGAAGCTTCCGTTCAGTTCCTGCCATATGTAGTCTAATTGGGTTGCAAGGTCCGAATCTTTTACGCCATTTTTTTGAGCTAGGGCGTGAAGGCCCTCCTGTCTATCTAATGATGTCCATTGCGAAAGACCATAGCCAGTAACGCCGTCAATTTTCATGACGTCGCTATATGTCATCCCCTGCACAATATCGGGACGAAAGGTTCCGGCGGTCTCGCTTTCTATATTACCCATAATGCCAACAGTCTGAATGGCCGTAAGTCCCTTAGACATAAAATAATTAAATGCTTTTTGTGGGTTGTTAGACCCAGTTAGTGTGGCGTCGCTGCTGAGACCAGCCGAAGTCGAGCCGCAACCGGTGTCGTCTGGGTTGTAAAATAAAATGTCATTAGCAGCGAAAAATCCCTGATCATATGCAAAAGCCTGTAGTGGCACAAGGCTGGAAATGATCATCAACGCTAGGCAACCATACAATTTTATTGATGTGAGATATTTTTTCATCATGGCGTCCCAGCCGGTACCTGTACATGCAGGTGGTTGCAGGTATCGTCAAAGGTTGTCCATCCACTAGGTAGTGTAGGCGTCGGACCGCATTGTTTTTGGCCGAAAGCTGATCCGGTAGGCAAAATACCTTCTGCTATCTTCATGATTGTCAACGCCGGGCTGTTTCGACCTGTTATGTCTATGCCGTCGAGTATGTCGAAGTCCACCGCGTCACCCGTATAGTGTGGATCGTTAGGACAAGAAGACTTAGGGGTGTTGTTGCAATGACCCGAACCACCGCTTTGTATTGCGCTGATTGCAACCGAATGACTTTGTCCAATAGTGTTAATCAGTTGTAGGATTGCCGTACTCGTCATTACTCCTGCCGTACCTACATTACCGTTAGCCGCGTCTTGGATGTCGGCTTCTACCAACCTGCCGGTCAGTGATATTTTGCTATTAGCCATAATTTGTTGCGCCAATTGTTGTGCGTTGCTTGTGGTTGGGGTTGTGGTTGTGTCGGTTGATGAAGGTGTTTCGTCTGTGTCCATTGATTCCTGAATACGATGATCGACTGTATAAAGGGCAAAGTCGGCTGTTTTTTCATTGGTAATTTTGCAGTTAGCAGCCTCGTCTGTTGTACCGTCTGTGCATAGAGCTAACCATTTTGCCAGATCTGAACCAGGAATTGGGTCACCCGTGTCGGCAGCTATGTTGCCTGCGTATATGCCGGAACCACCCTTGACCAAGTCATTCACTACATCAAGAGGATCCTTATCGAGATATTGGGTTGGAATGCCGTAAATTATATTACAGAATGGACCAGCGGCAATGTTGTTGTTTTTTATATCTGGCTCATTGCAGAGTTGATACTGTGCTTCATCATTAGATTCAGCACTTACAGAAAGTGGTTGCAGGGCTAAGCTAAATGAACCCATTATTATCTTACCTATTGTCCCAAACGTGTTTGAGGCAGAACCAAGGCTTGAATCAGATCCGATATAGAAAGGTATTAGTCGTTGCACTATGCTGCCAAGGAAGGTGTTCGGGTTACTGGCGTCAAGCGGACTCAATGTGGCTCGGTCTTCCTTGGCGTAGGCAACCTGCACCTGGTCTGTCGTATTCTCATAAGCAACGGCCTGCGATGGAGTAAGGGGCATATTCCCGCCGGCGTTAGCCGTTTGTCCCATGACGTTGGCGGCGCCACTCGTTAGGGCATCGCCGACATCTTCGCCAGCAAGGCCTTTCGTGAGATCGCCGAAGAAATCCTTCAGAATAGACTCGACTGGTAAATGTTTTACGGCCAAATCGACTATAGGCGGTAGGGCGGTACCAATAACATATCCGAATATATATCCACCGGCAACATTTAGGGCCGCGGCGATTGCTGAAATGCCGGCCGTATCCCCGGCGTTAGCGGCAAGACCTGTGTCGATCGCCTCACCCGTTACGGGGTTTGTCATAACATTACAGGCGGCAGTTTTAGCCCTGCTGTTTGTTATCGTATTGACCCCGCCAAGGCTGGCGATTACGCTACTCCCAGGGGAAAATCTTTGATAATTATTGTTTTGAGGCTTTGTGTCACCATCCATGACATATCTCATACCGAACGAGTCCATCGCAGATTTACCTTTGACTATTTGCGTAAGAGAAGCACCGATAGCACCCACTTCCGCCGGCGAAGCGTCACCGGCCTTGATTGCGCCAAAGGCCGATAAGAAAACTACACTATATCTAATTAGCTGTGCCATTTGATAGGCTCTGTCTGCCTTAATTATCAATCCGGGTACGTCGGTTCCGATACATATACCGCCGGCTACTAATCCAACTAAACCACCACCACTGCTACCATTATCCTGAAGTTGTTCGACCTCGTCTTTAGCCTCGCCTTTGACAATGTCTACAGCGGCTTGGTCGGCAGAATCCCCTCCCGCTGAAGCAGCAGCCTTCACACCGTTGTCATCGGCGGCTGAAATAGCGTCTGCGTCGCTCGTCACACTCTTCTCGTCCGTGGCGGTTTTTAGTTCGTCGTCGGTGTTAAAACCAAACCTGGCCTTAATAGAATCGAAAACAGAATCCGTCAGACTCATAAAGCGTGTTTTTGTAGCGTTAGAAAAGCGGGCCGCAAAGTCAGGGTCGTTTGTTAACGCACTCTTCAGATCTTTCGCCTCGACAACGACACTGTCACCGTCGCTATTAAAATATCGATAGGATTTCGGTCTGGTGTTTGGGAATAAACCACCTTCTGATATTATGTTTCCCTTACTGTCCATAGCAGTAATTCCTTGGTCCTCAAGCTGTGACAAGAACCTGTTTGATGGCCTCGAAAAGCGGCAGGCTATGTTAATGAAGCTGGTACACGTTCCTTCGGTAGTATTGCCAACCATTTTACTAATAAGGAGTT
>CAZQGW010000072.1:0-3502 GCA_964593165.1 uncultured Saccharimonas sp. (SeqCode)
TGAATTTGTTATCGGGGATAAGAGTTTCGATGTTAAAGCTAGTGACGTGATAATAGTACCTAAAAATACCATTTATGATTACCACGTTATAGAGGGTGTACTTAAACTATTCCTGGTTCACGCTCCAGCCTATGATTCAAAAGCGGAAATAAGGTATTAATATATCAGATATGAAGGTTTCTATTCGACCAGCTGAAACAAGGGATCTAGCGTCATATACTAAAATGATGCAAAAAACCTATGAAGACGCCTATATTGATGAAAGTATAGGACTATCAAAAGAATGTTTTTCCAAAGAGGTGTTCAATAGTAATAGCACACAGGAATATCTTGCGTCAAAGCTCGTTAACGATTTAAAACGTAAAACGTGGCTTGCCGTGGATCGAAGCAAAATCATCGGAAGTGTAACGATCGAAGATGATGGGAATAATTATGAGATGACTGGCTTTTATGTTCTTCCGAATTATCAAAGAACGGGGATAGGCAAGCAACTGTGGCAAAAAGTGCAAGATTTTGCTAAAGATAAGGATATCGTTTTAGATATTTATTCTCACAATAAAAAGACCATAGAGATGTATAAAAAGTGGGGTTTTGTTGTAGATGAAGAACGCGGTATATTCTATCGTCATTGGCCGGAATGGCCAGATGGTGTTCAAGCTGAGAGTTTGTATATGCGTAGGTCGAAATAGCCATAAAGTCACCGGTTAAACCTGCGAAGTACGTTAAGTGGGGACTGACAATATACCAGGCTTCTTGCTATAGTTAGATTAATGAAAAATCAACGCGAACTCGCCATAGTTGTTAGTAAAGACAACAAAATAGCAACTGGTTTTGAATCAATCAAAGCCATCAAAGATGCTGGTTTTCATAACGTTTTTATCCAGTGGTATAAAGAAGAACAAAACTTTAACCAAGAACGCCTGGAATATATAAGAAAACTAGGTTTAAATGTCATATTCGCACACCTGGACTTTTTAGGAATTAACTCCATATGGGAAGACGGCGAAGAGGGCGACTCAATAGTTGAAGAGTACAAGACCGATATCAAAGCCTGCAAAGAAAACGACATAGCGCTAGTCGTAATGCACTTAACTGTCGGCACTTCAGTTCTTCCATTCAACGAACTGGGTCTAAGTAGGCTAAAAAGAATAGTTAGTTATGCAAAAGGACTCGGTGTAAGAATCACTTTTGAGAATACACGAATCAAAGGTTATTTGGAATACGTACTTAGCAATATAACTGACGAAAACGTCGGCATTTGCTTTGATACTGGCCACTGTCATGCCCATTTTAAGGATAACTTTGACTTCGAATTTTACAAGGATCGTATTTTTGCCGTACATCTTCACGATAACCATGGACTTCACGACGAACATCTTATTCCGTACGATGGGACGATAGATTGGGATTGGATGATTGAAGGACTAAAGAAAGGTCATTACTCTGGCCCCATAACACTAGAATGTGTTTATGATAACCAATACCTAGAAATCAGCCCCGAGGCATTCTTCCAAAAAGCCTATGAAACCGGGCTAAAACTCCGAGACAAGTTTTAAGACTATTTCTAGCAACGCTAAGCTCATATTGATATGTGTTAGCTCCGTTTCTATGTATTTTGTTTATGCTTGCAAATCACATGTATTAGTTAATAATTATCATCAGGCAACACCGTTGCTTTTCCGACAAAGGATGCGTCCCTAAGGAAGAACCTTCACAAAGGAATCGTCATGGATGAAAACGAAGTTGGTATCGACGAACAGGTTAGGGTTGCTAAGGGGGTTTTACCCGGCAACCCCAGCTTGTGCCCCGTGCTATCGCCTCTGGTGGTAGCGACCACGATGTTCGATGACGCCAAGGGGCTCGCCAACGACAAACTCTTGCGGTTCGTCACCGACCGAGGTGTCGATACCGGGGTGTCTCTGGGTGGGCTGACCGTGCACTTTAGCCGCCTCGGCCTTCGTGAGCGCGGCATAGGCGAGACGCCCGTCGCGGGCGTTGCCTATGGATTCATGGGTCGTGGCAAAGTCTATGACTCGAAGCACAACGATCGCGAGCGAGTTGTAGGCATCCTTTTGCTCGGTGGCGACGAGGACCCCTACTGGTTCTGGTCGACCGTCTACATGCCGTACTTTACGAGCAAACCGGAGTGTGTCCAGCTCAAGGTCGACGAGCTCGCCGAGCTGATGACCGGACAAGATGGAGCCAGGCCAATCTTGGAACCATACTACACCTATGGCGGTTTTATCGATCTCCTCGACCGGAAGGTGGACCAAAGCCTGAGAGTCAGCAAGCAGCTCAGTTGCCAGCTCGGAAACAAAACCACGCAGCTGGGGCGTTTCCGCCAGATGGCCGGGAGGTCTTCTCAGTGACGATCTGACGGTGTTGCTATTCTGCGGGGGACCTCCACTTAGGGGGCTCCTCCGCAGAAATAGCACAATTACTCCGAATTTAATATCTTAATAGTTATCTTTAGTTTGAATTTATGAATTCTTTAAGCTTTTCGGTTGCAATTTTTCGCATACTTAACTTATTTTTTTCAGGTCGACTCATTTCGCCAAAGGTTTTGTCGTGTCCATCTGGGAGGAATATTTGATCCCATCCGAAACCGCCATCACCTCTAGGTGCGACTATTCGACCAGCTATCGATCCTTCAAAATATCGTATTTCTGTTTCAGATTTCGCATAGCCAATTATAGTTTTAGCTTCGGCTCTTCTATTGCCTAATTTATCGGCTATATCTGCTAACCCAGCTTGTCCAACCGTCTTTAAAAACCACTTTATAAGCGGACCAGGTAAGCCGTTTAGTGAGTCCATATATAACGAAGTATCCTCAACTATAAACTCGCCCTTGTGGTGTTTTAGAGCCTCTTTAAGCTTAGCTTCGATTATAGCTTTTGGGTCAATCTCTTGAATTTCCGGTAAATCTATATCCATTCGCTCAACGTCGCCTAAGATGCTTTTTATTTCGTCGAACTTGCCAACATTGCCAGTAATGAAGTTTATCATCCTATTATCTTATCAGTTACGAAACTTATTTGTTATAGTTAAACTAATGAAAGATTCAGAAGAAATACTAATAGATAGGTTAAAAAACGAACAAATCAATTGGTTTCGCGTCGATAAATATAAACCTGAACCCGGGAGTGAACTGGCTTCGACCTATCGAGCTGTCGACAGGGCTGAAGCACTATGGGGCAAAACCGATCTTAGCCTAAAATTCCGTAAGCAGCTTGATAAACGCGGCTTAACTATTTTCGATTACGCCAAAGAGGACCACTATACTGGATCAGCGATCGTCATGAATATAAAAACTAAGAAGATACTGATGACATTTCATCCCTGGTACAAGCTTTGGCTGCAACTAGGTGGACATACTAATGGTGAACACGATCCTATAGCCATATCCGCCCAAGAAGCCAAAGAAGAGTCCGGTCTTAATAATCTATGGATTTGTGATTGGCCAATAAGAGTCGATCCACATCCTGCCTATGCCTGCAAAGCC
>CAZQGW010000073.1:0-3429 GCA_964593165.1 uncultured Saccharimonas sp. (SeqCode)
AAAATCGCGTTTCATCTGTTTTAAGAAATTGACGAATTCTAATGCTCCAGGCTCTAGCAGGCGTTCGGGCTCTAGCTTCGCTCTCTCACTGTACATTAATTCTATATCATTAAGATTAACTGATTTATAGTTTCTGACTATGTATTCAAGCGCTGCGAACGTTAGCCCGTTGGACTCAACTTCTTCGCGTATAGATTTGAATATTTGCCCGTCAATAATACCCAAATCCTGTACAACTTCCTTCAAAATATCAAAACTGCCCTCGATATTTCCTAGACACCTATCAAAATCGACCACAAAAAATGTATCGATTTTTTGTTTCATGAACTTTTTTCTGCCTTTTTAGAGTCGTACAAATTAATTAGGGCGTTAGCCACGGCGGACGCATCGTGGCGAATCAATGACCGTTTTCCTATCAAAGAGTCGTTTTCGTTTTTTTGAGCCATATTACCCAAGAAGTTTCCGGCAATGGCTTGATATTTTGCCCTCTTTAGTGCTTTTTTATCAATCTTTACAAGAAAGGCGTTTTCAGCTTCATATCTTTTGGCGACTTCCTTGACTGGTTTTTGTTCGTTATAGAGTATGAAATCTAGAAATGGAGCGCCGACAAATCTTTCAATCTCCTTGGCGTGATCGCTTACAGTAAAGCCCTCGGTTTGCCCTTGTTTTGTAACCAAATTCGATACATATACACACATTGCCTCGGTCTTCTTTAAAGCTTCAGCTATTCCATCGATAACCAGTAAAGGACCTAGTGAAGAATATAGATCACCAGGAGCAATGACTATCATATCAGCCTGTTCTATCGCTGTTAGGGCGAGCGGATTTGCTTTTGCAATCGGCACTAGTGAAATGATCGCTTTTCTAGGATCATACTTAAAGTAGTCGGCGGCAATTGTGCGTTCGCCTTGCATAATCACACTTGCCTGGGGCCACTCCATTTTAAGACGAACATCATCGAGTGTGGCCGGAATAACTACACCATTTACGCGTAGTATTTCAGAAGCAGTCTTTATCGCTTCGCTAAAACTGCCTGTCATTTTC
Source organism: uncultured Saccharimonas sp. (SeqCode) (assembly GCA_964593165.1). GTDB lineage: Bacteria > Patescibacteriota > Saccharimonadia > Saccharimonadales > Saccharimonadaceae > UBA1547. Next base: position 1,045 of record CAZQGW010000073.1, read on the forward strand.
TCTAGAGCGGTCAAAAATATATTGCCGAAAGGGTGGCCACAAAAGGTACCCTCTTCGAAGCGATAATTAAAAAGTTCTCGTATTTTCGGAGAGTCACTAAGCGCTACTAGACATTGCCTGATATCTCCAGAGGGGAGCGTGCCCATTTCATCTCTTAAAATACCAGTGCTACCACCATCATCAGCCATATTAACAATAGCAGCCAACTGTCTAGTGTGGGTTTTTAGCGCCGATAGAAGAGTAAAGCTACCCGTTCCACCGCCAACAACAGCAATTTTTATGTCATTTTTTTCAAATGGCTCATTCATACTAGCTTATTATAGCAACATCTTCACCAAAATGTTTCCGCAACCGAACCATTATCGAGCCCTCGTGTCGACCAAGCAATTTACTCAGTTCTTTGATCGAACTACCGTTTTGAAACTTTTCTTTTAATAGGGCGTCTTGTTTTTTGTCCCATGGTTTATAGGCATTCGGATAAGTTTCGCGCATTTTGGCAATCCTTGCAGACCAGTTGGTCGGTGTTTTTTCGGAAACGATGGAAATTTTTTCTTTACGTTTTTTTGCTAGTTCTTCCAAATACTCAAACTTTTTCTTGTCTATAGACGCTTTTGACCTAAGAGCCAAATCGATGTTCTGAGCATCTTCACTGACCTGGAGGGCCATTCGATTTATTCCCATTAGGTACAAACTGCGCAAATTTTTTACTCGGCTGAGTGCCACGTAACCCATCCCCTCAACAAAAGCTTTCCTAAGGTCGATTTTGGCTGCATCAAGTGTCATCCCCTGTGACTTATGTACGGTTATAGCCCAGGCTAGCCGCAGGGGGATTTGAGATATACTTGCCCTTTTTTTATCACCGTCACGTAATTCCCATGTGTCAGGCATCATTGTAACGACCTTACCGTTTCTAAACTCGACAACTGGGTATTCGGTTCCCCGCTCGAAATCAATCACAACACCTAGACTTCCGTTTACATACTTTTTGGTTGGACTGTTTTTAACAGACATGACGAGTGCACCCTTCTTTAACCGCAGGGTTATGGGCGCAAGAACCGAACGTTGCAGCGATTCTAAATAGTTTTTACCGCCCGATGTCGCTTGTGTGTAAAATACCTCATCACCTCCTAGCAAATCAAGCCTAGCATCATTCAATCGATCTACATCAACATTGACTGTATGAAGCTCCGTAATTAACTCGCCCCCTTCAGGCTGAACGTCAACCCTTTCTAGTAATTTCTCAGCGTGGTGTCTAACCAGTTCCCCGGCTCGCATCGCGTTTAATATATCAAGAAGCTCTTCGTCATCTTGACGATACTGTTCCTCTATATAACAAATTACCGGATCAAGCTCCTGCCAAACTTTACTGTTTACTACAAACCCACCGGCGCGTGAATCGCCCCTGTTTATTGGTGGCAGTTGAAAAAAGTCACCGCTCATTATTATCTGAATGCCGCCAAACGGCTTGTCAATCTTTCGAACAACTCGACAGATTTCGTCGACCATATCCAAGCGATAGTCGTGAAGCATACTAATTTCATCTATAATTAGAACTTCGGTTTGTTCTATAATCTCACGCCTAGTTTTCGACATTTTATCACTAAAGCCGTGCTGTAACTCGTCTGAAATCCCAATTCCGCTCCAAGAGTGGATTGTCGTACCCCCTAGGTGCGTCGCTGCCAATCCTGTGGTTGCTGTTATAGAAACACGCCTACCCTCGTTTTTTGCTATGTTAACAAATTGATTTAAAACAAAAGTCTTACCAGCACCGGCCGAACCGGTGAGCAAAACATTTTCTCCCGAAAGCATTATCTCAAGCGCAATACTCTGTTTCATTCTTATCTAGTATAGCTTATTTTTAACCTTCGTTACGCCGCTTTCTAATTGCCTTCCCAAAAGTTCTTGTGCTTGGTTTTTACCTTTATCTTCTTAAACTTGATAAGATTGACTTTTTTAAGCTTCGCGACCCTTAGTTTATCGACTTTTTCATACTCCTCTTGTTCACGTAGGGCTCTTTCTTCCTCTTCTTTTTTCCTTTTTATTTCCTTTGCAATCTCTTCTTTCCACTTCTCGTCATAATATCTTTCGGGTTTATCTTTTTCCTCAAGTAGGTGGTGACATTTAACACAAAAACCACAACCACCAACGGTTACTAGCGGCTTCTTCCGAGTAGGACAATTCCTCGTCCTACACATAGCAAGTTTTCGATCGCCAAAATTCGGCGGAAAATCAAATGGGTTAAATATATTTTGTAATATGTCTGATTCGGACCGATTGCCACCACTTAATCCTGCGTGTGAAGCAAAGGATGATTCTGGGCAAGCTTCGCTATCATAAGATACATCCTCGTCCCGCGCCTCACTACCGTAATGTGAGACGACGGCA
>CAZQGW010000074.1:0-3418 GCA_964593165.1 uncultured Saccharimonas sp. (SeqCode)
AGGGGATTAAAATCAGTTACGAGTGGAGAGTTGGCTGTGGATCATATAAAGTTACTACGTCTGATTGCAACTAGACCCCTAAAGTTATTAGCAAAAATTGGCGGCGTAGAGTCGTTTTTGCCAGACTGTTTACTTGTTGCTCGCGAACATGCGGCAATATGATGGTATAATTATCAACAGTTATGAGCGACAAGAACATAAGAAACGAAAAAATGGAAGCAATCGTAAGCCTGGCGAAACGACGTGGTTTTGTGTATCAAGGTAGCGATGTATATGGCGGCTTAAGCGGAACATGGGACTATGGCCCACTTGGGGTTACCCTCAAAAGAAATATTATGTGCTTATGGTGGAAGATGTTTGTTGAAGAGCGTGACGATATGTACGGAGTTGATGCGGCAATTTTGATGAATCAAAAGGTCTGGATTGCTAGTGGTCATGCAACTGGGTTTAACGACCCGATGGTTGAGTGTAATAATTGTCAGGGTCGTTTTGTAGCGGATACAGTTGAAAACAACAAATGTCCGACTTGCGGCAAAGAGGATACCCTTAGTGGCCCGGTCCAGTTTAATATGATGTTTAAAACCCACGTAGGTCCCGTAGAGGATGAATCGAGTATTAGTTTTCTACGTCCGGAAACCGCCCAGGGAATATTTACGAACTATAAAAACGTCATCGACAGTTTTCATCCAGATATGCCCTTTGGTATTGGTCAACAGGGCAAGGCTTTTCGAAACGAGATTTCACCTCGTGACTTTATTTTCCGGACTCGTGAATTTGAGCAAATGGAAATCGAATATTTTGTAGACCCTGCTAAATGGGAAGAGTCTTTCGAAATGTGGCGTAAACTGGTCTGGAAGTGGTGTGAGTCGATTGGCCTGTCAGCTGACTCAATTCATGAACTAGAGGTACCGGAAGAGGACAGGGCCCACTACAGCAAGCGTACGATTGATTTTGAGTACGACTATCCAATAGGCCGACAAGAATTATTGGGATTGGCCTACCGAACCGATTTTGATCTAGGAAACATTCAACGTGAAGCTGGTAAAAATATGGAGTATAACGTCAAGGGAACCAACAAAAAATTTATCCCACATGTTATCGAACCAAGCTTTGGGGTAGAGCGAGCGCTGATGGCGGTATTATCGTCGGCCTACGCCGAAGATGCAGTCAATGGCGAAAAACGCGTATTTTTGAAATTACCAGAACACCTGGCGCCAGTAAAGTTTGCAATTTCACCTCTGCTTAAAAACAAAGTAGAACTTGTTTCCAAAGCCCGAGAAGTCTATAAAACTCTAAAGAGTAAATATGGTGCAGTTATGTGGGATGACAATGGGAATATCGGTAAACGTTATCGTCGACAGGATGAAATCGGTACACCAAAGTGTGTTACGATTGACTTCCAAACTCTTGAGGATGAGACTGTGACGGTGCGTAATCGCGACACGACCGAACAAAAACGAATAGCTATCAACGAATTATAACGAAAAGACACCTGGTTCGGTGTCTTTTTTTATTGTACGGCTTAAATTAGATCACTTTTGCTTTTTTGGGTTTTTTGACGTTTTTCTTCGGTTTGTTAGCGCCCTTGGCCATATTTGTCCTTTCCACCGGACATTCCGTCCTTGTGTTTCTATTATGCGCTTGCGTCTTACAAATTCAAGTGCAATAAGTGCGATTTTAGGATAGTCATAAACTATAGTAGAATAGGTGATGATGATAACCTATTACACTGATGGCAGTTGCAGCCCGAATCCTGGACCTGGCGGTTTTGCCGTAATAAAAGACACAGAATTGGCCATAGTTGGTCATGAACCGATGTCGACAAATATTCGCATGGAGGGGAGGGCAATGATGACAGCTCTAATGGATGCTGATGGCCAAAAATGTCAGATATTCAGCGACAGTGAGTTCTGGGTAAACGTAATTATGAAGTGGGGCAGTGGCTGGGAAGCTAACGGATGGGTTAAAAAGAACGGCGAAATAAAAAATCTAGATATAGTCAAAGAGGTTTTGCGTCTGTACAAACAGGCAGATGTAAAGGTTATTTGGGTTCGTGGTCATGAAGGTAATATCGCAAATGAGTTGGCCGATAGATGGGCCAACAAGGCCCGTGAAGAGCGGGTAACGGGCAAGTTTATGCTTTAATAAATCCGTTCCATAAAGTATAATTGAGCTATTAACAAACGATCAACTGGAACCCGGTGCGAATCCGGGGCTGTGCCGCAACGGTAATGTAGGAATACTAAGCCCGATACAGTTTAAACCTTCCGAGCAGGAGTATGATATTTTTTATATCCCCCTGACTTAGGAAGTTAGGGGTTATTAAATTGGCTGAAACATTAGTAAAGGATGCAAAAACCGAGCATAAATTCGAGTCTAGACAACAGTCAGGAGTCGTTAATCGTATGGCTTTTCGTGCAATCCGTTCCAACGAAAAGTTTTACGGGTCTACTGAACGACTTGGTATAAACGACCCATTAACCCATCTATTTCAGTATCTTGAGAGGGGAGATGATGCACTTGTTGGGATAATAGAAGATATTGAAACTGATATTGCCGAAAGGCTGCCTAAAATGCCATTCGTAAATTATGTCGGTTTTGAATTTACCGGAGATGATTTTGTGTCGGCTAAAGATCGGGTATCAATGAAAAAAATGACCGAAAATAATTTCAAAATTCTAAGATCTGAGCAGTGTCTGCCTGATGAAATTGCAAGGGCTGAAGTCGAAGCCGAAGAAGTGGATAGGCTGTCATCATGGTTTAAAGCGGCCAAAGATGGTGAGTTTTTGGTTTTCGAGTCCTTACCAATTGGCAAACAAACAGTTGCAGTTTCGCGAATATATCAAAAAACCGGCGAAAACAGTCTGAACGGGGGGTTTGTGTCCCTCTATAATCCAAGTGTGGAAATGTTCAACGATTTTCGTAAACAAAACAGGGCGGGCAAGTCAGACTGCAGGACGGAATTAGAGGTTTTAGAAAATCATTATGAATGTAGCATAGACACCAAGTCAATGCCGATGGATCAGTTTATCGAACAATATGTGGTTGCTTATGACGAACTGCAAGATAAAAAATGTGGTAAAAAACATCGTTTTGGGCTTGTGGTGGACGACGAAACCGTAATCTATAATGGACTAGAGAAAGTCAGGCAGCAGCCAAAACTTACATCTGTCTATATCGATGCCATACAAAGTCTAGCAATCGGAGGCGGGAGAGTGTCGGACGAACTTATTTGTATAAGCCAAAAATTAGGGTTAGGACTTAACCTTGATAGGGGCGACACTGTTTCGGCGCGGACCGCCCGTACTATCTTATCCGGGGTCATTCGTGGAATAACCAGTGTTATTGACAGGGCGGGTGTTGATTTATTGTCGGATATCGAACAGTCAGACTCAGGTCCTAGTGTGGGTTATGCCGT
>CAZQGW010000075.1:0-3401 GCA_964593165.1 uncultured Saccharimonas sp. (SeqCode)
CTCAAAATTTCGCGAGCGTCTCGCATCATGGCACTGCGTTTTTCGAAATAATCTGTGTCTCTGGCTAGATTTGTTAGTTCAGCCGGAAGGCCGGAGGCAATAAATAGCATTTGTGAGCGTTTAGTTTTATCTTTGACGCCGAGACTATCTAAAAGCTCATCGGACTGTGCATCAGTTATTGGTTTTATATCCAAATTCTCTGTTCTGGATGTGATTGTGGGCAGTAACTTTGAAGTGGTATTAGATACTAAAATGAAGTAGATATCATCACCTGGCTCCTCCAATAGCTTCAGGAAGGCATTTTGAGCTTGAGTTGTCATTCTTTGGGCGTAGTCGATAATGATAATCCGTTGACCTTTGGTTTTTGTTCTGGTCTCGTCATATAGTCGTCGCATTATTTCAACGCTTATAATACCCTTTTCGATATCAACCTTCTCGTCTTTCTCGGGAAGTATTACGATCGGTTTTATATTGCGTAGTTCTGCTATGTGTTTGGCAATCGTACTAAGTCCAACCCTATTTTCGCCCGTAAGCAACATTGATTGAGGCATGTTTTTTACAATCTTATGCATCAATTTTTCGCTGGTTGGGTTTATGACGGGCTTGACCATACGGTTATATTTTAACTCCTGGAAATAATTTCGTTAAGTCTTCTGGAATGGGCGCAGTGAAAGTGCGTCTTTGTCCGCCTGGAATCGTGATCTCTAAACTGTAAGCATGCAAATATAGCCTTTTTGATACTTTGCCATATAGTTTATCTCCGAGTATGGGCGTACCAAGATATTTCATATGAACGCGTAGCTGGTGGGTACGTCCGGTCTGGGGCTGCAGCTTAACAAGCGCATTTTTTTTATTTACGTCGATAATTTCATATTTAGTGGTCGCCGGCTTGCCGTTCGGATCGACTCGAAATGTGCTCGGTTTTTTGGGGTTTCGCCCGATTGGCAGATCGATATTTGCCTTTTCCAGCGATGGGATACCGTCTAGGACTGCATAGTATGTTTTTTTAGTTTTTCTATCTGAGAATTGCTTTTGTAAAAGTAGCGCCGTCTCCGGATTACGAGCTCCAATAATAATGCCACTAGTGTCGCGGTCGAGGCGGTGGATTATTCCTGGGCGGTTTGAGTCCTCATTATAGGTCGAATACCGTCTAAAAAAGTCAGCGACCGTAAATTCGTCGTTTAATTCGCCTTTTGAGTGGGTTAAAACGCCGGCCGGTTTATTGACGACGATTACATTGTCGTCAATATAGACAATCGGTAGAGTTTTGTCTTTGAAGTCGGGCGTTTCGGGCGTTTCGATAGATAGCTTATCGTTTTCGGTGATTTCGTGTTTTGAAGAAGTGATTACCTTCCCGTTGACGCTGACATTTCCGGCATTGATATATTTTTGCCATGTGCTGCGAGAGGTTTCGGGATAACGTTTCGCGAGTTCGCTGTCTAAACGTTTTTTATCCGAAATCACTTCAAACAAATAGACCTCTTTGCCTCGGAATGGCATAGCATAGGTCAGGCTGCTGTCGCGGGGATTTTCGATAAACTTACCCTTTAGGTTGCTGTTTTTGGTTTTTATTTGATCCAGTGCATAAGAAGTGTCGTCCTCGGCCGTATCGTCGAATAATAAATACAGCTGATTGTTCGAAAAACGGAAAGCGACCAGCGTGTTTATCGGGTTTGGATGCGAAATCTTAACATTCTCAACATTACGCGGGATATTATCGTCGCCTGCCAGTTCATAACGGCGTAGGACGTCTAGGATGTCGCGACTTGATACTTTAACCACTACCGAAGTCCGACGGCCTGCTGAGCCCTTAAAAGCGTTGCGTTGGCAACGGGAGCTACGTCCCGTTCGGACTGCTCAAGCTTGGCTATTACTGCATTTTCATCAACTGTAGCAAGTTTTTGTTGAAAATCTGTTAGGAATTGTTCGATTTCTTTAGCTACAACGGCTTTGAAATCACCATACCTAGTTTGACCTTTGAATTCATTAATAACTTCGTCCAGATGAATGCCTCGTAGAAGTGCAAGGATTTCTAGCAAATTACTTATTCCTGGCTGGTTTTCCCGGTCGAAGTTGATTTCAGCCTTGTCATCAGTGGTTGCACCCATTATCTTTTTAGCGGCAGCGGCAGGTTCGTCGTTTAGAAATATAACACCGCGTCCGGATTCGTCGCTTTTACTCATTTTTTTGGTAGGATCAATTAGGTCTTTGATACGTAAACCTTGGTCGTTACCGAAAAACTCGTGTTGTTTCGGTACAGATTCAGGAACTGTGAACATATCGCCAAATTTTTTGTTCATTCGTTGGGCAATGTCGCGCGTAAACTCAAGGTGTTGTGTTTGATCATCGCCAACTGGGATATATTGTGCGTTATAAAGTAGGATATCTGCAGCCATAAGAACCGGGTAATTAAAAAGCCCTACGCTCACGTTAGACGATTTTAATTCCTCAAATTGCTTAATAGCTAAGGAGTAGTATTTGTTTATGGTTTTAATAGGTGTGTTCGGTACACCAACGCCTTCTTTTACGGCCTCATTAACAGTTTCCGACAGCAGGTTCATGACTTTGCGTCTCTCGTCGGCATTTATTATTGATTTCTCTTTGAACTGTGTCATTCGGTTCATTTCACCAAAACCAGTAAAACTATCTAGTATAACAGTCAATTCGCTGTGGGCTGGAATATAACTTTGACGGTACATAAAGATGTTTGGATTGTCTAATGGTAAACCGGCCGCTGCGAACAGCTTTGCGTTATCCATAATCTGTTTTTTAAGTTTTGAGTGGTCTATAGGTGTCGTGAAGCTGTGCAGATCAGGAATAAACATATTGATTTGAAACTCTTCAGAACGCTTTTTTGCCATGTCGATAATCGGCAAAATGGCACCAAAATAGTTGCCAATGGTTAAGTCTTGGTTTGCGCGGATTCCAGTTAAAATTACAGGCTTAGTCATGATTACTTATATTATACATGTTTTTGACATTGTTAGGCGCTGAGCAAAAAAAATGGCGGCAAGTGGGTTTGGACCACTTGCCGCCTGTAGTGCAGCTGCTCGCCTTCGGCGAGTCTACTTCTTGGTGTAGTCGACCTCTGGTCGGCTGGTCGCCCTGTCCTGCTTGAGCAACAGTAGCCCGAGAGCGCCGAGGAAATACCAAGCCCGCTGAGAGAGCCAAGCGAACAAATCTGCGGCTTGTAATGGGAGAATCTGCTCCTTGTCGCGGAAGGAGTGGCAGCCCCTATAAATCCCGAATCTGTGCAGTGAATCACTTAACAATTCGGCCTCAGCAAAAACGCGTTCAATTTCTGTCCTTGCGTCTCCTTTCGTCATTCGGTCGAAAATATATTCGATGGGCTCTACTATTCCTATTCCTGTGCGCCATTTCTCTATAAAACCTATGGCCGC
>CAZQGW010000076.1:0-3369 GCA_964593165.1 uncultured Saccharimonas sp. (SeqCode)
TAATTAGAAACGTAAAATTTCAGGTGGGTTCACTCGTGCCTCGAATACTTCAGCTGATAGATAGGCAAAAATCTGAAATAAAACACCACCTCGAAATAGTAGCCGGAAAAATCGAAAGGTCGATTGACGAAAACATAGTGTCGATTTCTAACTTCAAAAATATTCTAACCCAACTTGATCCAAATAAGATTTTAGATAGAGGATATGCGATTATTCGAGGTACAATTAAAAAGGGGTTGACGATTGAGATCGAAACAAATAAAGCTATACTGGAGGCAGAGGTAAGAAATGTCACAAGCAAATAAGTCAATACAAGAGAAAACTGCGGATTTAACAAGACTCATCGCGTGGTTTGATAGTGATGATTTTAAGATTGAAGATGCTTTAGCTAAATACAAAGAAGCCGAGAAGCTTTCCGATGAGATTGAAAGAGATTTAACCTTGCTTAAAAATGAAATTAACATCGTAAAACGTAAATTTGACGACGACAAGTAGATGTTTTGGCTTTGGTTGGTACTGTTAGTTTTTTTAATTTTCGGCCTGACTGTTTTTCGTGGTGCTCCATACCTGCCTAGTCAAAAGAAAAATATCAGAATTGCGTTAACTGAGTTATATCCCTTAACGAAGAATGACACATTGATAGATATTGGTAGTGGCGACGGAGTAGTATTGAGACAAGCTTCTAAGTTAGGAGCGGCAGCTGTCGGTTATGAGATTAACCCTATTTTAGTTTTAGTGTCACGACTATTGTCGATACGTTACAAACACATAAAGGTGCATTTGTCTGATTTTTGGTATTCACATTTACCCAGTGACACTACGGTAATATATGTATTCTCGGTGGGGAGAGATATGAGGAGGATATATAAATGGGCACAGTCTGAAACGAACAATGTTAAACACCCTATATCTTTGATAAGTTATGGGTTTAAGTTACCTGAAATGAAAGTTTCTAAAAAGGCGGGGCCATTTTACCTATACGTCATTCATCCTTTACACTAACTTAAACCACAAGTATAATGATTCCATGCCTCCGATGACTAATGTAGTACCAAATCCTCCAAAAACACGTCGGGTAAACGGTTGGGTGATTGCCACGATCATCCTTATCATAGTTGTCGCCGTACTTTTAGCCTTATCGGTATGGCTATATAGCAATTACACTGATCAAAAAACCAACGTTGATACCAAGATTAATATGGCCGTATCTGCAGCTGAAAAAAGCCAGGCCGATTCAGATAATTTGAAATTTACACAGCGTGAAAAAGATCCGAATCGACAATTCGTCGGTCCTAGTGATTACGGTGGTGTGACTTTTGATTATCCAAAAACCTGGAGTGTCTATATTAGCAATGACGCCAGCAACGGCGGTAACTTTGACGCATACATGAATCCAATAACAGTTCCAGAGATAAGCGATTCTCAACTGTTTGCTCTACGTGTTGATATTGCTCAACAGGATTACGATCAAGTGATTTCCAGCTATGAGTCAACAGTAAAAAGTGGTGAACTGACAGCTAGTAGTGTAACTACCGATGGTAATACGGGTACGCGTCTTGATGGTTACTTCTCAACCGATGTGCGTGGTTCGGCGGTGTTTTATAAAATTCCACACACAAACTTAACCTTGACAATTCGTACAGACGCTATGACATTCGAGTCAGATTTCAACAGTTTAATCACTACAATCAAATTCAATCAATAGACAATATACAAATGGAGTATCGTGGTACAATTGTTAGTATATGAGTGCAACGCAAGGTGAGCACGAGCAGTATTTAGGGGGATCATTAAGGGATGGTTTGCCGTCGCTTGTGGCTGCCGCACACGAGCTAAAGGCGCCATTGGCACTTATAAGACAGTTGTCTTTGTCTCTTGAGGACTACACTTTTGGCGCGGACGAACAAAAGAAGATGTTAAGGCAGATTAGCCTGACGAGTGAGAGCGCCTTGCGTCTGACTAGCGATCTAACTCGTTCTGTAAGGTTGTCAAACGCTCTTTTTAAACTCGAACCAATAAATCCGCAACAACTTTGCGAGGATGTCGTGCACGAATTAACGCCATTTTTCGCTGCACATGACTGTCGTGTAAAACTGCAGCATCGCAAACACCCCCTACTATTGATCGCAAACAGAGATTTGTTGCGAAGAATTATCATGAACTTTAGCGATAACGCCCTGCACTATACAGATGATAACGCGACTGTGGAGATTCAGATTAAATCCTTGTCTGGTGGAAGAATTGTTCGACTAGGTGTTAGAGACTTTGGACCTGCGCTGTCTATAAACGTATTAAACTCATTACAAAGCAAGTTGATGGATGCTTCTACTATAATTCATGCAAGACCACAAAGTAGTGGTCTGGGCCTGTACATTTCCGGACAGTTTGCTGATGCAATGAATGGAGAAATCGGAATTCAACGTCATCGAAACGGCTCCACGTTTTTTGTTGACCTACAGGCCTCGAACCAACTAAGTTTGATATGAACGATGCCACGATATTAGTGATAGAAGACGACAACTGGTTGTCGCAACAGTATTCAAGAATATTGTCAGCAGCTGGATACGAAGTTGAGATTGCATCTAATGCTTTGGCTGCAATAGAATTGATTGATGAAATAAACCCCGATGCACTGATCCTAGACGTTCTTTTAACTGGTAGTACGGCATTTGCCCTTTTACACGAGCTTCAGTCGTACAGTGATACGGGCTCTATACCAATAGTCGTATGCACTAACCTTGCAAACGAACTTAAGCTGGAGGATTTAAAGCCTTATGGTGTAAAAAGGATTCTCGATAAAACAACTATGGTACCGGATGATTTGGTTGTTTCAATGCGGAGTGTTTTGTCTTGAGATCGATCAAAACGTCCGCAATCGTGTTGCGTCGTACAAATTATGGCGAAGCAGATAGAATACTTCAGCTCCTAACCCCCGAAGGTAAGATGGGCGTGATGGCAAAGGGCGTGCGACGCGAGAAAAGTCGTTTAGCGGGGGGAATTGAACTTTTTGCCATTTGTGAGGTTGTAGTTACGGAAGGCAAAAGTGAACTAGGCATTTTGACCTCGTCAAAATTAATTCACTTTTTTAGACACATAATGGATGATTATGATCGAATGCAGTTTGCATATACCGCAATTAAATTAGTATCTAAGTCTAGTGAGATGGTTGAGGGATCAGAGTGGTATGACGTGTTGGCGGAAACACTAGCCGGACTCGATTCAAAAACCGTAGCTTTCGAATTGGTTCAGACTTGGTTTTTCCTGCATTATTCTGCGGTTTTGGGTTATGAACTTAGTTTGTGGCATGATGAAAACGGAGAGGAGTTATCTTCCGAGTTTACGTATCGGTATGATGTGGCGGAAAGGGGA
>CAZQGW010000077.1:0-3324 GCA_964593165.1 uncultured Saccharimonas sp. (SeqCode)
CATCGGCATACATTGCAGGTCACTCGTTTTCGACCTGGAGTAAGTACCGAAAACATATTATCAACAAGTTCCTAAGTCTCGGATGTCCTGACTGACACTAGGAAGGAAGGCACGACAATTTCATGGCTTGGATCAGGAACATTGTGTTGAAAGTTCGATACCGCATCAGCTTTAACTTAAGGTGGGAAGTCAGAAGCCGATTCTTTCGTAACTGGATCAATTCTTGGATCAAATCACCGTTAGCTGCGTCCTCCCCAAGTGGGCACCCTGTTGCAGTCGTGGTTTGCCCATGGTTAGGGACATTCACGCCCTGGTACGCAATCGCACTTGCGATATTTCTGGCTATCCGGGGCAGACCAGTCACGATTCTCATGGATGATATGCTATTTGGCACTGATGCCAGAATGCATCGTAAGGTTTTAAAGAGCATCGAACGAGCGTTACGCCTTCTCGAGGGTCGCTTCGAAATCCGTTGGCTAAGTGATGTTAAGTCCGTGAAAACCGATACGGATACAACAGTTACTTCTTTGAAACATGTAGTTGCCCGTCTGGCCCAACTGAATACAACCTGGTTCATGAGGGGGGAGTCTCCTGCTCAAGGCCGCGATGGGTATCGGATATTGATTGAGTACCAACTCCATGGTATTGCAATGAGAGTCGATGCGTGTCTACAGCCCAATCAATATGAATATGTACTTATTCCGGGTGGCATCTATGGTTCGAGTGGTCTCTGGTACGAGATTGCGAAGCAACGAGGTATACGCCCGGTCACATATGATAGCGGAGCTGGGGTTGCAGTGTTCTCCGCCGATGGTATAGCCTCACAACTGCAAGATATTCCCCGCGCATTTGAAATACTAAGAAAAACTAATGGGGTTCACGACTGGATCTTGTCGCAATCTCAGATCGAGTTCAAGCAACGTCAGCAAGGCCGAGACAAGTTTGCTTATCAAATCTCTAGCGCTGCTGCTGGCGACATTGCTGATATGCAAGGTATCCTGATGGCGCTCAATAGTCCTTGGGATTCAGCGTGTTTGGGATTGCACTCAGCCTTTGCCGACACAACCGAGTGGATTATAGAAACCGTACGATGGGTTATGGAGCATACCGACGAAACGATTATTGTACGTCAACATCCTGCCGAGAGGTTCCCGACTGCACGATCGCTTGACAATGTGGGTAAGCTTTTGCTGGATACATTTGGGCAGCAACCCCGCATCCGTTTCGTAGCAGCTGATAGTCCCATAAATACATACGATTTATTGGGACGAGTTCGCGGCGTACTTGTACACACATCGACACTTGGGGTTGAGGCGGCAATGATGGGCAAAGTTGTCATAACTGCCTCCAACAGCTATTACGCAGACATGGGATTTGTGTATAAGGCATCATCCAAAGAGCAATACTTTGAGTTGATTCGCAAACAAATAATAGGGGAGTTGTCAGTAGATAAGGCCAAAACAGAAGCCGCCACATATTTCTATTACCTAGGACAGTGCTGCAATTGGATTTACGGCGAATTCAATGTCGATAATTATCCTGCATGGGTTGCAACCGATATTCATACACTTTATAAACTCGATGAAGTTCAGCTCATTCTCAATGCGATCGATGCGAATATTCCCATCTCTATTCTACAGCACGAGAAGAAATACTCCCTTAGAGAAACGAGTCGTTCTATCTGCGTGGCCGCACCTTCAACTGCTTTACCCGAGCATTTTAGACCACGCATATGAACTGGAAAAGATCTCTTGCCAACATTGCAACTTATGCCGGGGGAGATTTCCTGGTGCTCGCGGTTGGCGGCTTTCTGCTCGTACCGCTGTATACTCGTCATCTCAGTCCATCGGATTACGGCGTGCTTGTTGTAACAAGAACAAACTCCGAGGTTCTAACTTATATTATCCAGTTTGGGATTATATCAGCAGTTGCTCGCGTATATTATATCTTTAAGGAAAAACAGCAACACCGTAAATACATTAGTTCGCTGTTGATATTTTATTTTATTTCAGCAGTTGTCCTGTTTATTGGGTTTGGAATAATAGGAAAGTCGCTCTGGATTCTGCTTTCACCGAATGTCCCGGTAATGCCTTACATGTGGTTTGCTCTTGGCATTGCTTTCTTTTCGTATATCCCTGCGCTTTTCTCCATTTTGTTGCGTGTCGAGGAGAAAGCGCAGACCTTTGTAATAGCACAGATCGCATCGGCGGGGCTTCTAGTATTCATGGCATTTCTATTTCTAGTAATATTCAAGGCTGGATTGGCAGGTGTTTTATGGGCCTTAGTATTATGCGGGTTTATTAGCTCGAGTGCTTTTCTAATACTTCTTTGTCGCAAGCTGGAGTGGGGCTTTGAGTGGGAGCACCTTCAGGTGTCTTTGAAGTTTGGTCTGCCGATTCTCATCAGCTATATTGCATATTTCTTCATCAATCGCTTCGGAATTATCTATCTTCAGCGCCATGTAGGGCTCGCGGAAGTCGGCATGTTCGGTCTTGCGCAACAATTGGCTATCGTTATCAGCTTGGCGAGTATGGCGTTCGGTAAATCATTCCAGCCAATGATTTATGCCACTGATGTATCCACGTTGCCGGGAGCTATGTCACGCCTAAGCAATACATATTATTTCTTTATGTTACTTATTGCAGCAACGATCTGTTGCTTCGCGTCGGAGATACTGGCCATCGTCGCCCCGCACTCATATGGTCATGCCTATTATGTCTTCATTCTGCTTGTCATTGCGAATATGATCTATTCGCTGAAACTGATGAGTGAATGCATCATCCTTTATCGTCATCATCCTAACTTATCGATGGGTATATCTATCGGCGGTGGCATATTATCGGTGTTGAGTAACATTCTTCTTGTTCCGAAGTATGGTGTATACGGTGCGGTATTTACGAACCTGTTCACGGCAATTGCGATCACGATTGCATCTCTGCTCGTGGCACGCGCCATGGTGCCCTTCCGTATTGCAATGTACGTTGTGTGGACTGGAATCGCCGCTGTAGCTATTGTCGCACTTGCCGTATGGATGAACGGGCGAATGCCTATGCTACACTTGGTATCTCTGAAAGTTGCGTTGCTCACTTCGCTCGGAATCGTTTTCCTTGTACTGCGTTTTCAAAGCGCAGGCATGGATTTGTCTGGTGCAGCGAACCGAAGAAAGGAATTGTGATGGATGCAGGCTTTTAAAACTGTATTGGGCCTTTCGGACCGCATTTGCATACGACTATTCGGTTGGACTATGCGGATGCGAGTGAGTGCATGGGGTCGAGGTTCGCGTATATGGCCACCTGCCACGATCGAACAGGGCGACGGAATTGC
>CAZQGW010000078.1:0-3318 GCA_964593165.1 uncultured Saccharimonas sp. (SeqCode)
GGGTGTTCGGGTGGAAGTCGGAACCGTATTTATTCGATGCGTCAATAAAGGTGTGCGATGGGGTTGGCATGGTCTCTTGGGTCTTATCGGCGTCCACATTCGTATTTTCCGGTTTATTTATGTCATCCATCAAAATCTAATTCCTCTCGATAACTATTAGCACAATAATAGCATAAGCGATGGCATTAATTGATAATCTTGATTCACAGGACTATTATTGTAACGTAACCAGTTAACTTTTGGGGAATACTGTGAATATAATCGAAACGAAAAAACTGACAAAATATTATGGTAAAACTCTGGGTATAACCGACCTGGATTTAAAGATTGAGGACGGAGAAATATTCGGTTTTATCGGTCCAAATGGCGCCGGCAAGTCAACTACAATCCGTACTCTTTTAGGATTGATTCACCCCACCAGTGGCAGCGCCACTATATTTGGTAAGGATATTACGAAATTTGGCTCGGAAATCAAGGAGGAAATCGGCTACCTGCCATCTGAAGTATTTTACTACGATAATATGAAGGTCATCGATTTGCTGAAATACTCGGCTAGTTTTTATAAAAAAGACTCAAAACTTATAGCCAAACGGATCAAAGAATTAGCGAAGTATTTGGATCTTGATCTGAAAAAGAAAATCGATGATTTGTCGTATGGTAATAAGAAGAAGGTCGGTATTATACAGGGTCTGTTGCACGAGCCGAAACTAATTATTTTAGACGAGCCGACCGGCGGATTGGATCCGTTAATGCAGCAAAGGTTCTTTGATTTGTTACGAGAAGAAAACAAAAAAGGAGTTACAATTCTATTTTCTTCACATATACTAAGTGAAGTTCAAAAGTTATGTGACCGTGTCGCTATAATAAAGGATGGCAAAATTATTCGGGTCGACAAGATTAGCACTTTGGCTGAGAATACTCACAAGCGCTTCAGGTTGGAAACAGCCGTAAGGGTCGACAAGAGCCGATTTATAGGCATCAAGGGTATTAGTGAACTTGTTATTACCGACAATTCCGTCAGCTTTTTGTTTCGTGGCCATATAAACGATATTACCAAGATTATTGCTAGCTTGAACTTGACTAATATGCTGGTTGAAGAGCCGGACCTAGAAGAGATATTCATGCATTATTACGTTTAGGAGAAGCTATGAATATATATTTTCAAGAGTTAAGATTTTATCGCCGTTCAACTATCATCTGGATGGTGGCGTTTGTCATCGGTATTGTCGGGTACATGTCACTTTTTACCGCCTTTTCGCACGACATTACGACAACAAAAAAAATATTAGAGAATTTTCCACCCGCAGTGCGGGCTGCATTGGGCATCCGGATTGATATATTTTTCACGGTTTTCGGTTTTTTCGGCTATATGTTGACATACCTATGGCTACTTGGTTCCATCCAAGCCATGAATGTAGGGGCCGGCATCTTGTCTAAAGAGATATCCGGCAAAACAGCTGACTTTCTGCTGTCAAAGCCAGTCTCTAGATTCAAGGTTTTAACCTCGAAACTGCTAGCTGCCTTGACCCTGATCATCTTAACGAACATTGTATTTGTCGTGGCTGCATATCTTTCGGCCTTGGCGTTTTCAAGCGCTCAGTTTAATGCCAAGAACTTCTTTCTTCTTTGTGGCTCAATGTTCTTCGTCCAACTTTTCTTCCTGGCGCTTGGTTATTTGATTTCGGTCCTGATTCCCAAGATTAAGACAGTTCTGTCCTATTCGCTACCGATAGTATTTGGATTTTTCATCGTCGGACTCCTCGACAGCATTATAGGAACGCAGACAATCCGATATATCACGCCATTTAAATATTTTGATATTACATATATCATGTCAAACGGTACATATGACTTGAAATATATGGTTACAGATGCGGTTGTTATTGTTGTTTGCATCATTATTACGTATATAGTTTATCTACGGAAGGACATTCAGGCTCCGGTCTAGAGGGATTAATATGAATATTTTTTTACGCGAACTTCGTGCACATTATAAGGGACTAATCGGTTGGTCAATAGGAATGATTTTTCTAGTGGTGGTTGGCACCGCAAAATACTCTGCACTATCAAGCAACGGACAGACGCCTACCAAGCTGCTTGATGTTCTTCCTAAGCCATTTTTGGCGGTTCTAGGGTTCCAGGGACTGGATATTAACACCATAGTTGGATATTTCGGTGCCCTCTATTTATATATCGTGCTTATGGCAACGATTCATGCTGCGATGATTGGTGCAGAAGTGATCTCCAAGGAGGAGCGAGACCGAACCAGTGAATTTCTTTATCCTAAGCCGGCAACGCGGGCAAATATTATTACGCAAAAGCTTTTGGCGGCATTAGCCAATGTCTTAATCTTGAACATTATAACTTTGACAAGCTCGATTCTTATAGTTGCGGCTTTTGCTCATAATTATTCCAATACCCCAGCGATAATGGCGCTAATCGGGGGATTGTTATTTATGCAATTGCTCTTCTTGGCTCTCGGCGCAGCTTTAGCTGGTCTATTTAAAAACCCAAAACTACCATCGACTGTAGCAACATCCATTCTGCTAGGTACGTATATAATTTGGGTAGTTATTGACCTAAATTCGAATCTGAATCTGCTTAAATACATCACTCCATTCGAATATTTTGATGCTAGCGCAATCATAAAAGCCGGTCATCTAGATCCTTTCTACATGATACTTTCGGCTGTGATATTTGTCGTGTTAATTACAACAACATACGTATCGTTCAATAGAAGAGATTTGAAAGTTTAATCGGGTTAACCAAACCTGAGCCAATTCATTTTAAGGTATAATTACTTTATGTCTAATTTTCGAAAAATTGTTAAAGTTTTCATTCCTTTGACATTGTTCAGTAAGGTCGAACCGATTGGGCATTTCATTGAGGCTGTGGCCGCAAATATAAAATACGGCTTTCCAGCCTGGGGAATGCACGTAATCGGGGTTACTGGTACGAACGGTAAAACCACCACGACTTTTTTTATTGAAAAAATGCTACATGAAGCCGGATTACAAGTCGCCATGTCCAGTACGGTGGCTTATGGAATCGGTGATGATATTCATCCGCAAATCGAACACATAACTACCGCCCAGTCGGGTATATTGCAAAAACGATTTAGTGATTTTAAAAAGGCTGGCGTTAAGTGGGTCGTACTAGAGTCATCTAGCCACGCACTTGCGCAGCACCGTGTTTGGGGCGTACCTTACGAAATTGCTGTAATGACCAACGTTACGGCCGACCATTTGGATTACCACGGAACATTTGATAATTATTTGAACGCCAAGGTACGTTTGTTTAAACTTGCCAACAAACATG
>CAZQGW010000079.1:0-3307 GCA_964593165.1 uncultured Saccharimonas sp. (SeqCode)
AAGCACTCTGGTCTTACAATAAGACCACAATTCGACTTCTTTACAACTACACCAAGATCGCTTTCTTCTGTGCAGCTGGCCAATATCGCAGTACCGGCAGCCATCGCAAAGTAGGTTTTGCTCGGCATGCTCATACCCTCCATCCCTTTACCAAGCGAAACAAACGATACATCTGCAGTCGAAAGAGACTCAGAAAGAACTTCATCTGGCTGCCAGGGAAGCACTATAATATTATTGTCGCGGCGCTCTCTTACTGATTTGCTAACCAGTTCCCATTTCACCCCTGCTCCTATCAACACAAAACGTAGGTCGCTGCGTGCTTGGAGGTGCCTAGCCGCTTCCAATAGCGATTCAACATCATGTGTCTCTCCAAAATTGCCTGAGTACATTATCGTAAATTTATTTTCAAGGCCGTGTTCTCTTGCCCATACATTCTCCATTTTAGAAACCGGGTGTATGACATCTGTATCGACCCAAGTTGGAATAATCGATGCAGGAAAGCCTTCGGTTAGGTACTGTCGAACGGCTTTAAGCATCTGCGGCGCTAAAGTAAATATGTGTTCGGCATTCCCTAGTGTCTTTCGATTGAATGTTCTCCACAATTGCGTTATCCAACCATTCTCACGTAGAACCCCTTTTCTAACTAAGACATCGGGATAGACGTCATCGATCCACACCACATATTTTCTACCAAATAGTATCTTTTGCATATATCCGATAAGAGGAAGAAAAGGTGGTTGCGCAACAATAAACAATAGCGGACATCCATTTATTCTGAATGCAAACCATGCGGCGTCTACAAGATATAATAACCACGAGAGGACTCGTGCCCTAAATGAACTACGTTTGTATATCGCGCCGGTTTGGAAAAAGACATTGCCAACCAGCCCACTATCAATCTCTGATAAGACCACTGCGGTCATGTCTGGACGAGGAATGTCCAAGCATAGCTCACCAAAGTAGCTGTGAACTGTGCCCGATTGTTGCATAAAGAGGTATTGAGGTGAATCTATCATAATCGTTTAATCCGGTTTGATATATCATGACTTTCCAAGATAACGTTATTCACGTAGAGCCATGTTAGGTTTTTTACAAGAGCGTATCGCCACCTTAACATCCGACCAAGAGAAGCATGCGTCCCAGTTGTTGTATTATTCCCGTGTCTGCGGTAACTTATTAGCGGTTCGTTAATATATCCTACTTTTCCAACAAGCTGATTTACCATCCCTATCCACATATCGTGCATAGGGGTATCGTCGGGAAATGGCAAACAGTACCTCAATAAATGCCGTCGAAACGCCATTGTACATCCCAGATAGCGGTTGCGGACGAGATTGCTCAGTATACTTCCGTAAAACTTCCCCGATACCAAGCATGATCTCTCAGTTATATTGCCATCAGCGTCGATGATCATTCCATCACTTATTACCAGAGATACATCGTGGTAATAGGACAATACGCCCAGAATCTTTTCGACCTTGTCTTCGCGCCATACATCGTCCTGGTCACATAAGAATATGACGTCCCCACGCGCTTCAGTAAGCGCACGTTCATAGGTTTTCAGAACTCCGAGATTGTGCGTCTGTCGAATGATATGGATACGTCGATCATTCATACCCTCAAGAATCGCTACCGATCCATCTATCGATGCATCATCGACAATGACAATCTCGTCGTCGTCCTGTAACTGCGGAAGAATAGATAAGACTTGCTCGGCAAGATATCTCTCGCCATTGAAGACGGCCATGCAGACGGAACAAATCATAATGTTATAGACTTGATACCATTATGCTATTATCAGTTCCATCTGCCCCGACAACTCCGTAGACGATGGACCTACTGAAACAACGTCCAATCCCGTAAAGGCAATAAGCACGACATAGCATCCTATTGGATTATTGATGTACGGATTTGTAAGTGACTCAAATGCAACAAAGATTGCAGAGAGTAAAAGTGGTTGGGCATACAGATAATGGACACGCCTGGCTTTATTATACCTCGTGAACAGAAGTATAAACAATGATCCCCACCAGAGCAATCCCAAAGCGCCCTGCTTATGGAAAATCTCCAGATAGGCATTCTCCATATGAGCCGGCTTCGACTCTACACCCATACCTAGCCCATTACCATAAATGATACTTAGCGGTGTAATGTGGTTCAGAACTTGAAATGCAGTCTCTGTTCGCACAGCATCGGAATCTTCTTTTCCAATTAGCGAGCCTGAGGCGAGAATGAGTAACATTGCTACGATTGCGCAAGGCACGATAAGATATCGTATCTTTATTATTATGCCCCCTATACCGGTCAATGCATGAACTAATAACACAGCCATTAGCGAAAAGAAGAATCCGCGAGTACCGGTCGCCAAAAGCCCTAAGATGGCTATGGCTGACGCGAACGTGGATAATCGGCCTTTGTCGAATGCAAATAATATTAATCCGACAGCTATATATATAGACCCCTTATATAGGAATAGACCGCTTTCCCCTCGAAACATAAACTCCGCATTGGAGCCGCTAGATAAATAAGCGTAGAATTTACCGAAACTGACTGCTCCTGTTATGAGTAGTGTTATGAACAAAACGTAACCGACAGACATAAGAACTGTAGCAGCTTTAATTATTCTTACAACATATTGCAAGTGCTTTTTTGTTTTCATAGTCATTTCAACAAAACATAGCATGTAAACATACAGAAGCGGATCTACGTCCTCGGCAATATAACCAATACTTGAATTGCGCAACATTCCAACCATAGATCCGAAGCACAACAGGAGAGTAAAAGATAGTAGAATATACACAGTTGACAACTTTAGACGTTCACCAGCGACTAGTCTGAAGATTACATAGATTTGAGCGACTAGAAACAACAGCATCTTTACCGTCAAGGGACCGACCTGAAGCAATCGTCCGCTGCCCATCAGAGCAGCCTCACAAGTAACGAGCACCAGCAAACTTGTGCCAACATCGAACCTGATGCCCTTACTACCAACCAGCCCTGCGCCTAGAACCATTCATGACTCCCTTCCAGAGAGCGTGTTGGATGAATTATTATTCTAAAGAGCATATAAAACGTGAGTTGGGCTAAATCCACCCGTTGCTGAAGCACAAACTTTATCGCCCTGCTTAACAAGCGTAACAAGTAAAATGGTATCTCTGCCTTTGACCTATACGTTGTCATAAAACCCGCTTCACCAGCTAGGATGCTACGGTATCGTGTCGTACTGACACTATGACGACAGTCATGTACGGACAGCTTGTGCTCTATAACGCACTTCGACACCGCAGCCATCTTGTGATTCGCATAT
>CAZQGW010000080.1:0-3297 GCA_964593165.1 uncultured Saccharimonas sp. (SeqCode)
ACAAAACTACGAAACAGTGCCATAATAACGCTCGAGTCTTACCCATCGTAACAATCATCATACGGGGAGGTGAATAAATGAGCGGGATAGGAGAGGGCTATCCGGTCGTTGGCGACGTTGTCGCCTCGGCAAGGTTCCGCTACGGCTGGAAAAGCAACGGAGGTATGATCGTCATCTCGTCCGAGAAAGAAAGTCATCGCATCGTTCCGCTATCGCCGGCGGATTCTATGTATGAAACGGATGACTTCCTGGCGATCAACACGCCGCATGAATCATGTGGCGTCGACTTGTCGGCCAACGACGAAAGCCGCATCAACGCCAGGTTTGTCGTCGAACGGGCTGGGGTAAGCGATTCCGAAAGCTATTACTGGTTTTTGGCCAGACGGCTGCCGGATGTCGGCACAACCTACAACCCCAACGGCGAACTCATCTACTACACGATGAGGTTGTGGCTCAACCCGATCGACGTTCCCATTCCAATCGTCGGCAAAGCCACCCTGACGTTCGACATCACCACCTGACGACGAGACGTCCGGCTCATGGGCTGGCGAAGGGGTTCAATCCCCTCGCCAGCCCGATCTAACTTATCGATAAAATCATTTGGAATTGTTAATTTTGTTTTTGTTTTCAAAGCCCAACAGAGGAAATGTATACGCTTTGGCGATTTAGCATGCCTAGACTACTCCAGACGGAACGCTTTATGGGCTAGTTTAATATGTATATATAACAATCTATATAAATTAGTGTTTAGGTATGTTTGTGAAAATACAATAAGCGTGGAGGAGAAACGAGGACAAAACAGACTTCTAAGTATGAACTTTATCTAGGTCTATGCCCACTTTATCTGTGAGTATTTGAATTTATTTCTCTAACCTACTAATTTTGTAATCCATCGCAGCCATTTCTTGAGCATACATGTCAATTTTTCCAGCATAGCCATCAATGACATTCGTCAGCTCGTTAAAATGACGGTCTTGGTCTGTAAACCGCTCGTCTACTTCTTTGCGAAACTCTTGCATATATTTAAATAATTTTGTAAATTGATCTCCGCTCATACAGATATTTTATCACTTTTGATAAGGCAATTTTAGGTGTTTCGTAGTGATTATACAGATTTGACGACTAGGGGTTTGTAGGAGATATCTCTCCTCACCCCAACCGGTGCAATACCCAACACTTTAGTATCAAGTAGGCCAGCAAAGTAATTTGTCGCTTTTTTCAGTGTTTCTCCCGTACTGTAATCCTCATCGAGGACAACAACTTGGCGACCTTCGGCTGAACGCCTGAGCCAATCTTTCCTCTCGGAGGGAAAAGGATACATATTCGGCTCCTTATCCTTACTTTTGTAGCGAGAATATCTTACCATGCCGAACGCATGGTCCCCTTCTCCTAAGTGTAAGTATGTACGAGCCGCACTTATGAGTCCTCCGTTCGCCAGACCTATGACGAAATAACCTTCATCCGCAGGGGCCTCTGTTCGTATGACGCCCGCGGTTTCTTCTGCTTTATTTTTACGAGTAGCCAACACCGAGGCCGAGTCCATTTCCTGATTAGTAAGACCAATACCATGAAAGACGTTGTTTCCGCTCAAGCGGTCAGTAAAATCAGCTTCATCTACAACCGTACTGCCGCCACAGACGCTAGCCAACATTTCGCCTGCACGCTCGAGAAGCCTCAACTCAAAACCCTCATTAATAGCAAGGCGTGCAATTCCTGACGCTGCGACTTGCCTCATTTCTTCTTGAGTCGTATCGACACCCGGTAGAGTGTTGACATACTCCACGGTAGGACTAGGGTCGAGTATGACCCCTTTCAACTCCTCAAAACTTGAGCCATTGAAATGATAGCTTGGACCAGATTCAAATCGGAACGAACCAATCGATGCCGTAATCATTATCACACTCTAGCAAGTCGATATGGAGAAAGGCAAGCATAACTAAAACAAAAACACTTCTTCGCAGAAGTGTTTAATAATGAGTATGTTACAACGCGAACTATGCGTGAAAAGTCGCATTTTATGCTATTTTTCACGCATAGTTTGAACTCTTCTAGTTAGTATTCGATTTCAACTCACCGCGCAAAAACTGCATTAAATCGCTGATATATTCGGTCGAGAAATCGAAAGGTATCCCCGCCGTTTGGTAAACCTCAGAAACCGGCTTGGTATATACCATTTTTAAGAACTTCTTATATTTATTAATTGTTTTCTTCGGGTCCTTAAGATAGTTGCGGTATAGGGCGATTGCTCCAAGTTGAGCTATGACGTACTCGATATAATAGAAAGGACAATAGAAAAAGTGAAGTTGTAGCATCCATCGAACGGCTTTTTCTCTTTCTAGCCCATTCCAATCGCCTTCTATTTTAAATCTATCAAGAAGATCGGATAAATACTTTTCACGCTCGGCTGTTGTGTGGTTTGGGTTTACGTATATCCAATGCTGAAACGCGTCAACCACCACCCCCCACGGCAGAAACTTTATTTCATCAATTAATTTCTCTTTCTTTACTGTTTTTAGAATATTTTGTGAATAAAATTCGCCCAAATGCGGCAGTGATATTAATTCCATTCCCATTGAAGCGAGTTCGGCAACCTCGCTAGGAAAAATTAGATACTGCACAATAGGCTGGCCGGTTGACATCAAATTGTGCATTGCATGCCCGGATTCGTGAAGCATCGTTTCGACATCCCGCCTCGTCCCTACAGAATTCATAAAAATAAAAGATGAACCAGCTTCGTATAGAGGATAACAATAGCCGCCCGGAGCTTTGCCTTTACGGTTTTCAGCATCGATAAAACCGCTCTTCTCCATCCTTTTAAGCTCATTACCAAATCTTGTATCAACAGAAACAAGCGTACTAATGCTTTTTGTAATTAAATCTGATGTAGTTGCAAATGGACTGGGTAGATCACCGTTTAAACTTACTTTTGTGTCCCAAGGTTTTAAAGTATCGAGACCAAGTTTTTGCTTTCGTTCCTCATTAAGTTCCGTAATGATTGGAACGACAACTTTTTCAACGACTTCATGAAGTTTAATCAGATCCTGTGGAGTGTACGAAAACCGGCCCTTGGCTTGATGCATAAAGTCACGATAATTATCAAAACCGGCGTTTTTGGCTATTTTTACACGGATATCCTTTAGCTCGTCAAATAATGAATCCAAAACTTTCTTGTCTTTAATAACTCTTTTATACATCAGTCTCCAGGCTTTTTCACGGACGCTACGATCCTGAGATTCTAGAAATGATTCCAACTGTTTAATAGTCTTTTCTTCGCCATTAAACTTTACAGTCATTTTT
>CAZQGW010000081.1:0-3057 GCA_964593165.1 uncultured Saccharimonas sp. (SeqCode)
CAAGGCAAGCTACTTTTGCCAGCAAAAAACGCAGTAGAAATAGCACAAGCAATTCCGGACGACGACATAATCGTTTCTTTCGACGAGCACCAATGTGCTTTTGTAAGCACCAGAGGAATGTTTGTGTCTCGTTTAACGAACGCGACGTATCCGGACTACAAACAAATTATTCCGAAAGAATCAACAGCCGAAGCTGTTGTTTTGCGAAAAGATTTTGAAACAGCACTGAAACAAACAACAATTTTCTCCGATTCTTTCCAAAAGATTCGGCTTGGTTTTGATCCAAAAAAGAGTCAACTATCTCTTTTTGCAAAAAACGCAGACATAGGAGAATCATCAGAAACACTCCAAGCCAATATATCAGGAGGCACAATCGAAATGTCTTTCAATCATCGATACCTAGCGACCGCTCTCACTCTCACAACAACAGAAAGTATTTCATTAATGGCCGCAGGAATAGGAAGACCACTCATAGTCAAAGGAGTCGGCGACACCTCATTGCTATATCTGGTTTCTCCAATGAATCAATAATTTCTACTCCGCGGATGTAGACGAATATGAAAGAGGCACGGGGAGCATCACGCCGCCGCTGAAAAGACCCGGATGCGAAGCATAAAAGGCAGAAAGCCCATATTCCCAATAGGCAAATTGAGGATCTTGCTCCGGATTTGCCGGAGGCGGTCCTTGGGGATTATTTTTATCCGTCCAATACAACAAATCATGAGGGATAACATTCCCGTTCTTGTCAGGCACTTGCCAATTTCCTTGTAGCATTGGCGGAACAGAGCTTGAAATAGGATCGGCCTGGCCAAAATATGCTTTCGGATATTTTGACAATGCATATGCCATAACAGCATGCCACATAGGCGCGGCAATGAACCCGGCAATCGATTTTACCATCGGAGTATCGTCATTATTTCCCGCCCACACGCCAAGCGCGATAGACGGAGTATAGCCAATAACCCACGCGTCGCGCGTGTCGTCTGTTGTTCCGGTTTTTACCGCGACATCATACCCAGGGAATGAAAGCGGAGAATCGAGAGCATATTCTGGAACGCGCGCGGGAGCATCTGAAAGCATCGCGGACATGTCGCGCGCTATATTTGAAGGTAAAACAACCGACGGCTGGGCCGAGTATTTTTCAAGCACATTATTTTGAGAATCATCAACCTCGAGGATTCCTGTCGGCGTATTTTTTACCCCATCATTTGCGAATACAGAATATGCTCCAACAAGATCAAGAAGGCGAACTTCTCCGCCGCCGAGGACGAGCGTGAGGCCATACTGGTTCGGATCGCCGAGCGTGGTGAGGCCCATCGATTTTGCCAAATTTATTGCATTTTGTATCCCTACTAAATAAAGAACTTTAATCGCCGGAATATTAATTGACTGCGCAATAGCTGTTTCAAATGTCATCGGTCCTCGAAAAGTGCCGTCGAAATCGCTTGGCGCATAACACGGCGAGGTGTCGTTGGTAACAGCAGACGGACTACACTCTGTTGAAAATTGTGTAGGGACATCAAAGACGACCGTGTCGCGCGTGTAGCCGTTCATAAGCGCCAAAGAATAAATAAACGGCTTCATCGTAGAACCAGGCTGGCGAAGCGCGAGCGCAGCGTTGTATTGTCCATCGATATCTGTATCAAAAAAGTTTCTGGAGCCAACCATAGCCAAAATTTGTCCCGTAGACGGATCAACAGCAACCAGCGATGCGTTTGATGCATTAAAATTCTTCTGATTTTGGAGCGCATATTGATTAACTATGGATTCAGCTTTTACTTCCAAATCTGCGTCGAGCGTTGTTGTTACTTTAAGTCCTGAAACAAGCGCCTGCTCCCCATATTTTTGTTCAAGCTGATCGAGAATATAAAAAACAAAGTGCGGAGCGATAATATTATTTTGACTCGCCGGAGCAAAAGAAACATTTTCTGCCATTGCTGACGAATATTCAGTGTCTGTTATGAAACCAAGCGTGTGCATTCGGCTTAAGACAAGATTCTTCCGCGCATCAAGCGCCGCGTGGTTCGCGCCATATGGCGAATAATATGTCGGCGCCTGGATCATTGCCGCGAGATATGCTGATTGTGCGAGAGACAAATCTTTGGCAGAAACGCCAAAGTAAACCTCTGATGCCGCCTCTATTCCGTAAAGAGTGCCGCCAAACGGAATGTTATTCAGATAAGCTTCGAGAATCTGATTTTTTGAATACACCTGCTCGAGCTTTATCGCGAGCACCCACTCGCGTATTTTGCGGGTAAAACTTTTCTCATTAGTCAGGAGCGTATTTTTTATTACCTGCTGCGTGATTGTCGACCCTCCTTGAGAAAGCGACCCGCCGAACGCGTCTGCGACAATTGCGCGAAGGATGGACGTCAGACGGATGCCTCCGTGTTCATAAAAACTAGAGTCCTCAATCGCGATGGTCGCTTGTATCGCGTTCGGAGAAATATCAGACAGCTGCACGACGTCTCTTCGTGCGTCTCTGTTGTAGTCATACAGCAGAACTTGGCCAGTGCGGTCATAGATTTTTGTCGACTGGTTTACTTGTCGATCGGTAAACGAACTAATATCAGGAGTCGGCGTGAAAGCAATAGCAATTAATACTCCTCCGACAATAAAAAATACCAGCCCAAACACAACAAGAATAACGTTTATAAAAAAACGTCGCTGGCGAGACCGTCGAAGAGAAGCCATACGTCGGATAATAACACGCGGGCGTCTCGTTTTTAACGAGACGCCCGTGCGAATAATTATTCAATCAAAACTCTTCTTCCTCGTCCAAATCAAGACCAGGCGGCAGGTCGTCCTCTAGAACGCCATCCTCGTCTTCTTTGAGATTTTCTTCTTCATCCGGCATATAGTAAGTGCGTTATGGGTTAACCCCACACAGGGGCTGGTACATTTAAGCAGAGGTAATTTTTTATGCAAGCGTTTTTCTCAAAGGCTGTGGATTAGTGTTTTTGGAACCCAACCGCGAGGGCGGTGATGCCGATGGCAATCGCGTCGAGCTCATCATCAAGACGCTTCTTTTTTGGCAAAACAACGAGCTTAGGAATC
>CAZQGW010000082.1:0-2982 GCA_964593165.1 uncultured Saccharimonas sp. (SeqCode)
GGACTCGGTCGCAGCGCTTTTATCGCGGGCTGGAATGTTTACTATGGCAATGTTGCGGCCGACCTTGGACAACAAACAGCTATCGAAAAAAATGAAGCGCTGTTCAGTATGGTTCTTGACAAGTCAACCACGGGCACAATGGCTGATATAGGATCAGGCCTCCTTAATAGTCTTGGTAACCCCATAATACTTATCTATGGAATGCCGGCATTAATGTATTTCCGACAAAACACGGAACCATTGACTAGAGAAGAACGAGATCGGCGCCCCGACGACGTTAGATATATCGGCTGGTATCGCTACGACGATAAGAAGATTCCAGTTATGCAGCTGCCCCTAAACAACAAGAGTCAGTCGGCCTGCATGATAATTGACATGAATAGTGAATCGACTATCGGTAAATACACCCAACATATGGACTTCGGTGTTAAGTTTCATGATTTATCTAAAGAACCCGACATGATAGAAGGCTTGCTCCCATCAAATCACACAGAGGATGAACGAGAAAAATTGAAACGAGAAGTTTTAGTCGAGGTAACAGAAGCTTTTTCGCTAACACTGTCCGATAGTCCTACTATTATTAAAATCGACATGGCCTAACCAAGCAGTCGCCCACTATTGAACTTATCAACGGCTTGCTATGTATTCAATAGCTAATCTAATAAACTTTCAGTGAATTCTCGTAGCCAAACATCAGGATTCTGATCTATATACCTTCTTCCGCTGTTCGTATATTGCATAAAACCATGCCTCAAATCGGCTAGTAGGCCGAGGCTCATTTTCATTGTTTCAGCTCCGTTGGCACTATGTGCTGCTGCAAACTCATTGACGCATTGTTCAATCCGGCCTTGGTCCAGGTGATACAGAGAACTAGTATCTCCATATTGTTTCATATATTCCAGCTGAACCGATTGGATTTCTTTGAGAAAGGCAAGTGACCTAATATGAAGAAGACAAGTATAAACATCGTGTTCGTTTTGCTTAGCTATTTTATCTTCAAAAAAATCGAGCGATGCGTTCGACCCGTGAGCGCCAAGGCGGGTTGTATAAAATTTAATCATTCGATCAGCGTATTCAACGGTTTTTTGGATATGTATTGATCTTTCGCCAAGCAACGTACCTCTATCGGGAACCTCGTATCCTTTATGGTTTCCCGGTATTGATTTTAATTTTGCAAGCGCCTTAGCTTCAACTTGTCTGATACGCTCTCTTGTGACACCAACTTTTTGCCCAACTCCTTCAAATGTTAATGGATCTTCACCGTTTAGCCCGAATCTCAAACGAATTACTTTTAACTCTCTACCCGCCAGCTGACCCAACATTCTATTTATATCCACCGACTCGTCGACGCTATCGAAAATCTCGTCTCCATCGTATCCAATTTCGGTGCCGACAGGCATAAGGCCATTTAAAACCGGCCTAAAATTATCCAGCGCTAAAACCGCCAGTTTTCTATTTTCTTCCGTATTTTTCCTAAACTTAACCAAAAACTCCGCAACGTCCTGCTCTGACGGGTCGATTCCATTCTGATTAATATATCCTCGAATGAAATTTCTTGTTTCTCGAACATAACTTGCCGGTACCCCAAGATTGTCTTCGGGTTCGCCGGGCATACCTTCTCGAGCCAGGGTTTGATCCCACTTCGCAATCAGCCTCTCTTCTTCGGACATCGGTTTTTTCCCAACAGTCAGTTCGGATACTAGCGCACCTTCGTGCATCTGTAAATTATGCCAAAGTTCCGGATTTAAAATGCCAGCTAAATATGATTTGCGGCCATTAAATGGATGCGAGTTTTGACTTATAACCTTGCCGAGATCAATATGTTGTTGACCGAGCACATCTAAAGAGGTTATCTGTAGCTTGCCTGCGGAATGATCCAAGAAATCTACAACGATGGAATCCAAGCTATCCGGTTTCTTTCTCATGACCCTGCCCATAAGTTGGGTCTGTTTTAGTTTTGATGTGGTTGGACAGGCGTTTATTAAGAAGCTTGCACGGTTACTATCCCAGCCTTCGCTGATACTAGAGACAAAGGTTAGTACATCGATCTCGCCTTTTTCAAACTCCTCCAATGCTATGGCTCGTTCTTGTGGCGTCTGATGACTTCCTACAGCCACAGCTTTTAAGGTCTTTTGCTCACCATTTTTTAGATTAACCGTTTGCCCGTCAACAGTGGCGGCTAAAGTTCTGGCGTGAAGCAGATTCTCGCCCGGTACGCACGAAACAATGCCTTGTCTTCCATCTGCTACAAAGTTTTTCGCAAACTCCGCCACACTTTCGTTACGTGATCTCAGGTCTACCAGTCTATTTAACTCGTTTTGCGAAAAGTCGGCATAATAATTTAGTTGTGGAATCTCTGCATCTGTTGTGAAAACAAGACACTGAACAGGAGCGACCAAATCCATTTCAACAGCTTCCTTTAAATCTACCGAATGAATTCGACGCTCAAATATCTGATCAATCCCTCTATCCTCAGAGTAGGCCGGAGTAGCCGTAAAACCGATTTTTATCGCATCAGGACAAAAGTCGGATAAGTTTCCACTCGTAACCTCTCCTAAGCTACGGTGCGCTTCATCGGCAAGTACGACGTCAAATTTACCAAGCTCATTAAATCTGTTTGAATTAAGGCTGGAGTAAGTACTAACTACCACGCCATCTTCAGCCGTAGCTCGTGAACCGCCATAATGACGACCTATTTCCTCGATATCTGGGGCAAACTTTAGTAGACCCTTGTCCGGATTATTGGAAAACTGGTCGCCGATTACCACCTGTGGGACTAATATCAAGACTCTCATGTCTCTTTGCGCAAATTCTTGTGCTAATCTTGCTATTAAAAACGATTTACCGGTAGAAGTCGCCATCTCGACGTAACCATTCGTATAGCCATCTTCAAAATGACGCTCAATATCTCGAATGGCGTTTCTTTGGTGCGGTAAAGCATCCCAGCTTCCCATAGCGGTTTCTCTTGTCCCATGCTCTTTC
>CAZQGW010000083.1:0-2928 GCA_964593165.1 uncultured Saccharimonas sp. (SeqCode)
GCCCGTTGTTGCAGGAGAAAGACCAGCAGAGTTTGCGATAGCGGCAGGACCCTGCACGCATACGCCCGACGTAAGTGCTGTACCAGCATTTTGTACAAGCGCGAACTCGCGTCCATCTGAAGAAGAGAACTTTGAACCGACAAGAGTATCGAGGCTCAAGTCTGTTGAGGTGTTAAACAGTTCGATTGGACCTGTCGCACCTGGTTGAGTAAGTCGTGACATTTTATAATTTAATTAGGTTGATAATTAGGCACTGCGTGAGAACACATACGCAGTCGAACTAGAGAATGTAATGGTATAACGACCAATACCACTCGTACCTGAAGCAATGGTCAACGGAGTCACTGTTGCTGGAGTGACCGATGCAGTAGCAGTTGTGATTTGGTTATCCCAATCTGACTGAACTGCGTTCGTTCCTACTGCAACTGTAACAGTATTGGCACCCGCAGTGTTGTCGATATAGAGTTCCAGAGTCGTTCCTTGAACAGCATTCACTTGTGCGCCAAGCAATGTTCCTGTTGGCATCGTCATAGTTACAGGAGACGCTGATGTGGTTGTAATATAACCGCTAGCAACTTGCGCCGCCGTGAGAGTTGCCGAAGAATTGACCGCTGCTGGAGTGTACTTTCTTACAGTTGCTCCTGAAATCGTAGTACCCCCATTAAACACTGCATTACCAGTGAATGTAGATACTCCAGTAACCGCAAGAGTTGAACCAAACGACACTGCCTTAAGTGTGTTGAGTCCGTTCTGCTGAATGTTCGGAAGATTATCTTCTATGTTTATAGCCATATTAGTTCAATTAACTAATAAGCTTAAACCCCTGTGATGCCGGTGAGGACACCTTGACGGAATGGGGCAAGACAGATGAGCTGACCGCCGACAATCATGAAGCCGTTGACGGTTCCTTGGTTGTAAGCCTTAATCATACCAGTCCAAGTGAAGGTATCACCCGGGGAGTAGATTTTATCCTCATAAACGTTGCCTTCGATGTCTTTAGCTTTAGGACTAACTCGTTCACCTTCCCACCACTTCAATCCGTACCATTCAAGGTATTTGAGGTTGAGCATGTAGAAGTAACCAGTTGTGATTTTCTTATCGCGGGAAATAATCATACCGTCCCAACGCTGTTCACTGTAGCCAGAAGTCTGGGAAACAGTGCGACCAGCCGGAGCGAAGTCCTGATTGTTTCGCTGATAAGAAGTTTGGAGCTGTTCGAAGTATCCCCAAGTCGTGTAGTCCGTAACAATGAAGTCAGGGATAACAGGACCATCAGAGATAGCATTCCAAAGCGTACGAACTTTCACGAGGGAAATCGTGCCGCCCGAAGCCGTAACTGTTGCGTTGAGACCTGAGTAGGTCGCTCGTGAGAGACCTCCGTAGTTCGCTGCAACAGTGCCGTTGTCGACAGTGTTTGCAAGACCGTTCGGAGCCTTTCCACCGAAAGAAGTACCATCACCCTGAAGGAAGTTACCAATGTCGTCAGCAGCATCCTGCGAGCGTGATTCCATAGTGACCTTCATCAAGTTCAACGTCTGCATAGGCGTTGCATTGATAGAGAGGTCGGAACCAGCAAGCGCAACGTTGGTAGCAATGAATGTGCTGTAGAAAGTCATATTCACTGATACTGGCTGTTGAGTAATCGGAAGGAGGTCGAATCCGTTGAAAGCAACAGATGCAACGCCTTTTTGATATTTGATTGGGAAAACCATTTGAGAACCATTCCACTTCTTCGTTTTCTGCATGATTTTTCCGAAGAAGTAGTTATCGCGAAGCACCAAGTCCGTCCAAAACGGAGCAAGATATTGGTTTGTGGTCGTTGTGACCGTTACTGAAGGAGGAATAAAGATTTCTAGTACCTTATAGGGGGGCTAATAAGCTAATAATCCCATTTCGATAACTAGTGTTAAGTGATTAAATTATCCCGTTTTCGCGCAAAAAGCGCACTGTTGCGTCATCTTGAACGCTGGTAGCTGGAGATGCGCCATTTCGAGCTACTGAACGGGAGGCTAAGTCTTTGGCGCGAGTATTCTGCGGTTGCTTTCTCGCTTGAAGTTCTTCCCAAACGGCGTGGTGGTCAGCGTATTCTTTTATGGTACCGTCACTGTCTTTTGGAGAGAGTCTTCCAAGGAGTGAAAAGAACGCCTTTTTAGTTTGAGGGTCCATATCAACACCAGTTTCGTCTTCAATATCATCTATCATTCCATCAAGGGTTTGTTCCTCGTGTTGGACTGATTGCTGTTCGGCTTGTTGCTCTTCGCGAAACTTCTCTAGGGCTTTCTCGGTAGCGCGATTTTCAGCGTTTGCAAGAGCTTTTTGGAGAAGGGCAGTAGCTTCAGCGGCTTCGGGAGTATTTGTCCCATATATACGAGCGATAGTTTCATCTACCTCTGGCGTATTCTCGCGGCTAAATTTCTGTGCTTCGGTAAGGGCTTCTAGACGAGCGGCTAATGCGATTGCGGACTCACGTTCTGCTTGGAGCTTGGCTTGTAGGCGTCGCTCTCGGCGATTGAACTTTTCCTCATCTGGTTCCTCTTCCGTTGGCGTTATTTCAGCTTCGGGTGTAAGAGGTTGTTCGAGAGGATTGGTGTTGTTCTGTTGCTCAAGTTCTGCAAGGAATTCACTTTGTGTTTGGTCAGGCATGGTTAATTTTATTCAAATTATTAATATCCAAACCATTTTATGCCACTGGTAGGCTTTACAACCAGTCAGCTGTCTTAGAGAGTCATTCGGGGGCTGTATGGTTCTCCCATAAAGGAGAACTTACAAACTCCGACTACTTACGATGGAAATTCTTTTCTCCTGGAGCGGCGTGTGCCTTTCGTGCCAATTCTCCTATTACGCCTTGCGGAACACCTTTCGCCTCCAACTGCTTTGCTCGCCCACCTTCACCCAAGCGATTTGATTTACCTTCAAAAGAACCAGAGT
>CAZQGW010000084.1:0-2853 GCA_964593165.1 uncultured Saccharimonas sp. (SeqCode)
AGCTGTTTCTTTTTCCTATCTGCAAGGTCAGTAGACTTTTGGTATTGATTCTGCGATTTTAGCGGCGACGGCAGTATTCGGATATGTGGTGGCGCGTATGACACTTTCGCCGACACGCACCGCGCTCGGAGCTCAAAGACGCTTTGTGAGCAACATTGCGCATGAATTACGCACACCGCTTTCAATAATAAAAACAAATCTCGAGATTTCTCTTCTCGAATCTGATCTAGATCCAAAATTCAGAAAAACGATTCGTTCCAATATTGAGGAAGTTGATCGCATTTCTCAAATTATCAACAATCTCCTATCAATGAGTACATTCTTACAGCCAGAGAAGATGGAATTTACTGACATCGATATTGGAGTCGTCACCGATCATGTTCTAAAAACGCTTATGCCACTCGCAGAATACAAAGACATTACTGTCACTGTAAAGAAAAGCGAATACAATATGGTTTTGGGAAATGCTTCTGCGCTCGATCAGATTGTCGCGAACATCTTTAAAAATGCAGTTACCTTCACTCCGTCCGGCGGGAAAATACACATTACTATAGTACCGGATTATCGAGGATCGATAAATTTTGTCGTGGAAGATACAGGCATTGGCATGAATCAAAAAGAACTAAAATCTATCTTTGAACCGTTTTATCGCACTGAATATTCGCGCAATCGCGCGTTTGGAGGTTCAGGTCTCGGTCTCTCTATCGTCAGCGAGCTCGTTCGCTTGCATCACGGGAAAATTTCTATACATAGCGCGATTGGAAAAGGCACGACAGTTTTTATCTCGTTCATATGTGGTGGCATTTTACACGAAAAGGAAGAAGATATCTCTGGTGTCGGTGAAATTGCAGTTGATTTTTCCCAGACTTAACTAACGGCACTGTGTATGATAGAGATAATTGTTCCTTTTGACGAACTTTCTGTGCGAATTATCGCTTGCAGCTGATTCGCGAGCGCACCAATAATACTCGTCCCGAGACCAGAACGACCTTTTTTAAGCTTTACCAAACCAGTTCCGTTGTCGCCGATTGAAAGTGTCCATCCCGACTTCTTACTTTCATAGGTAACGATTATTTTTCCATTTTTGCGATAATGAAATGCGTGTTTGAGAGAATTTATAATTAGTTCCGTGGTAATAAGACCGAAACTGACCGCCGTGTCCGATGGAACCAAATCGGTATGTGACGCTTTTACCTCTATCGTTATTTCTCTCCGACCGCCAATCATTGATTTGGCGAGACTCTTGCAGAGTGCATTTAAGTACGGGGCGACTTTTATATGTTCGCCTATACCGACCGCATCAAGCTTCCGTTGCAATGTTGCAATCGACAAAATTCGCTTATGCGCATCTTCAAGATGAGAACGACTTTCTTTCGAATCAACCGTTTCAGCTTTGAGTAAAAGGATGCTCGCGATAATCTGTAAACTATTTGCAATGCGATGCCGCATTTCCTTCATCAACACATCTTTTTGAATCAGAAGATTTTCTCTTTCTGCTTCCAAAGCGCGTTGATTAGTTATGTCAAAAATGGAAAGGAGAATCTTTTTATTTTTTTTACCACGATCGTCGAATTTTATTTCACAGGCATTAATAAGCATAGTTCGCGGATTGGAAGACGAAGCGTTATAAATCATCTCGTATTCTTTGACGACAGAATGCCTCGGAATGATTTCGCTCAATAGTCGACGTAGTTCAGGAGTATCCCATTCTTTATTTCCAAGATTATAGAAAGTCTTTCCAATAGTGGCCACTTTCGTGAGATTAAACTTTTTATAAAACGAACGACTAACCGAGGACACGCGCAAATCTTCATCAAGGACTACCAGCGGCTCGCTAATAGTATTAACAATCGCCTGAGTGAGTGTTTGGCCATTGTTTCCGCCGATGGACGAAGCAAATGCCCTTTTTATCAGGGCTTTCATTACTTCATACTATACCTGCTTAGTATGAAGACAAGGTGAAGTTTATTTGGTGTGATATTGTAAGACGTAAGAAAGCTAATTATATTTAGTGAGACATGAGTAAAAACATCGCAAATATATTGGTTATAGACGATCGTCAAGAAGCCGCAGATGCGCTTGTGCGACTTTTGAAATCGCTCGGATTAAATGCCGCGAGTGTTTACTCGGCGATAAGCGCACTAGCCTATTTAGAACATACGAAAGTGGATATTATTTTATTAGATATTGAATTGTCGAATATAAATGGTTATCAATTCGCGAAAATGCTTAGAAAAGGACTGAATCAAAATATCCCCATCGTCGCACTCACGGGATATTCATATGAAGAAGTGAGCAAAGAAGCAAAAACGCATAATGTTGAATTTGCGGCGGTTCTCACCAAACCAGTAGATATGAAAGAATTGAATAAGACCTTACACGCGCTGGCATCATAAAATTTTATATAATTTTCATTCACGCATTCCACATCTAGCTCGAATTATAGTAGCGGCTGTTGCACAGGCCATAAACACCAAGGCCTAATCGACTTTTATCAACTTATTACAAGCTCACGAAAGTGAGATTAATATGCTAACTCTCTATGCACACATTTATTAAAAATGTAATGAAAAAATCGCCGGCGATGCTCACAATGTCTGCGCTTATGCTCGGCGCATTTGGTTTCTCACTCACGGCATATCTGCCGGTCGCGCATGCGGCGACTACATACACCTTGTCGCAAGAAGGTCTTCCTGGTCTCATCAATCCATCAGCAACAACTGTTGATGTTATAGAAGCATTCATCAAGACACCGGGAGTGACTTTCGCAAATCCAGGTTTTACTGATTTAGACACAGGATGGTCGGCATCAACTATCAATCCAACTTACACAGTAGAATACGGAACAGCTTC
>CAZQGW010000085.1:0-2764 GCA_964593165.1 uncultured Saccharimonas sp. (SeqCode)
AAAACCCCAATATTAGCTATAGTTATAGATAATAAAATGTGTTGAAAAGAAGAGGGACGAATATGCAGAATGCAGCGTTGTGGCAAAGTGTGCTTGGCGAGATCGAACTATCGGTTTCACATGCAACCTTCACGACGTGGTTTAAAAACACCGAGCTTATCGATCAAAATGACTCTGGAGTTGTTATTTCCGTCCCAAACATATTTGCCAAAAAGCAGTTTGAAGTAAAGTTTAACGATCAAGTAAGGGGCGTTTTGTCGAAAAATGGCATAAACGCCAAAAGTATTACCTATACTATCAATACCTCCGGAAGACACACCCGCACTAGCCGCGAAACAACAGACACTACACCCGTTAGTGGCGTTGACGGGTTGCTTCTGCCAGCGAGATCCAAGATTGGTCAGACGTCTGTTGGTAATCTAAACCCGCGTTATACATTCGATAACTTTATCGTAGGCTCTAGTAACGATTTAGCTTATACTGCCAGCCAAGCTGTCGCAGCCAACCCCGGCGTTAAATACAACCCCCTCTATCTATATGGTGGTGTTGGTTTAGGTAAAACCCACTTAGTTCAAGCGATTGGAAGTGAAATCATCAAAAAAGATCCGAAAATCAGAGTCTTATATATTAGCTCTGAAACTTTCGTTAGTGAGTTTTTAGAATCTATTAGATTCAAGAAAAAAGGTTTTTCTGAAAAATACCGAAATGTCGACGTTTTAATTGTCGACGACATGCAGTTTATTGCCGGCAAGGAAAAAACCCAAGAAGAGTTTTTCCATACCTTTAATCACCTGCACCAAAATAATAAGCAGATTATTATTAGTAGCGATAAGCCACCAAAAAGCATCCCAACTCTTACGGAACGTTTACGCAGCCGCTTCGAAATGGGTATGGCCATCGATATTCAGATGCCGGACTTTGAGACCCGCTGTGCAATCCTAACCATAAAAGCCGCCCAATCTGGGGTTACTTTAAACCACGAAACCACTGAATACTTAGCAACGAACATAAAAACTAATATCCGTGAGCTTGAGGGTGCTTTGAATCAACTACTTGCTTATGCCGAAATGCGCGGCATTGAGCCGGATATCTCAACCGCTGAGGGACTGTTGGGCAACATCCGTCACTCTCGCCCACAACATCTATCCAGTAAACAGATTATCGATAAAACCGCCAAACACTTCCAGCTTGAGTTAGACGAGATTTGCGGTGAAAAAAGAGATAAGTATATCGTTGTGCCACGTCAAATTGCCATGTATCTTCTAAGAAGCGAGTTGCACCTAAGTTTTCCGAAGATTGCTAGGGAATTAGGGCGCAAAGATCACACCACCGCTATTCACTCAATTGAGAAGATTGAAAAGGCTATTAAATTAGATTTTCTAATTCGTGAACAAGTTGCTTCAATAAGGGAGAAATTATATGCCTAGTCTGTTATTTAATAGGTGGGTAAAAGATGTGAACAAATATCGAAAAACTAGTAGTACATCGTGTGACAATTCGTCCACTAAACCCAAACGTAAGCAAAATAGTTTTATGAAGTCGTGTGTAGAAACCATATTTTTAAACCAAACCTTGCCACATTATTCCACAACCAAAAACACAACCAAAACCCTCAAATTTAATCTGTTAAATAAAAGTTTTACCTATTTTCCACAGTACCTATTAATAAACCTAATAAAAGAAATTTAAAGAAAGGTAATAAAAATGGAACTAACTGTCACACAAGAAAACCTAAACCGAGCACTATCTGCTGTTGGCCGTGTTGCTAGTACAAAAACCCAACTGCCGATTTTAAGTAATATTCTACTTCGTACTGACGGAAATCGTTTGCTCGTAGCCGCGACAAATCTGGAAATTGCCTCAACTCAATATATTGGCGCAAAGGTTTCAAAACAAGGCGCGATTACAATACCAGCAAAACTAATGACAGAATTTATCGCTAGTCTACCGAAGGAATCAATCGAGCTTAAGGTTGTAAATGATAACCTGCATATAAAAAGCGGCAGCTATACGTCAACAATCAATGGCTTCATTGCCGATGAATTTCCAGAACTGCCAACAATCAACGAGAAATCATCAATTCAATACAGTATAAAAACAGACGACTTCAAACACGCCGTATCACAAACAATAATTAACACCAGTAACGACTCAACTCGACCGATTTTAACTGGCGTTTATTGGAATTCATTCGAGGGGCAACTGTATTTAGCAGCTACAGACGGCTATCGCCTATCCGAAAGGCGCCTGGTTGAAACGAAGAGTGATGTTGCGGCGATTATCCCAACCCAAACCCTGTCTGAGGTTATGCGCAATATTACCGACGACTCCAGCGAAATAGATATTTTATTCGACGACACCCAGGTTAGGTTTAGAATTAACGACGCCGAAATCATCAGCCGCCTAATAGATGGAAATTTCCCAAATTATCGACAACTAGTGCCAAAATCGTCTGAAACGACGGTGGTTCTAAATAAAGCTGATTTCATCCGGATTACAAAAATTGCCGGTCTGTTTGCCCGCGAATCTGGCGGCAGTGTCACGATAACTGCCGACAAAGAGAAGAATTCACTCTCGGTTCACTCGATTGCCTCCCAATTCGGTGAAAACAACTCGGAGACAAGCGCCAAGGTCACAAGCGACGGCCATATCACGCTAAATTCCAGATATCTTAGCGAGGCTTTATCAGTAATTGACGGCGACGAGGTTGAGTTCAGTTTTAGCGGCAAGAATGCGCCGTGCGTATTAAAATCGACTAACCCAG
>CAZQGW010000086.1:0-2763 GCA_964593165.1 uncultured Saccharimonas sp. (SeqCode)
ATGAGGCTATTAGGAAATCTGTACTTGAGTTGACAGAATCGTATAAACATCCCTTATTGGAAGCTACAGGACCGACGGTACAGTTATCAACTAATGTTAATGTTTATGATCCTGATTTTTTCCTGAACTCTGGAGATGCTGGACTTGACGTTAGTATGATTAATTCATTCTTTATTTATGAAACTTACTATGGTCCACCCTCACCGGATAGTTCATTGACGAACTCTGGTTATGATTTAAAGTTTCGCTCAATGGGTTCTATTGAAGTACTGATGAATATTCCAGGTATTCCAATTTACTGGAGTCGGAATAATAATCAAATCTATTTCGGTTCAATGCCGGATGGTGCTTATTATTTATACATGCGCTATCAAAAACAGCATCCCAATACGCAGACACCGGGAGGTTTTAATAGCGGTACTGTAATTTCTATGGCTGATTCATGGCAAGAGATTCTTGAATATGCAACTGCCATACGAGTAGCACCTCAGGTTAATCTAGCAGATAAAAAAACAGAACTACACACAAGTCTTTATGGAGATCAGAAATTTCAAACAAGTAATGGTATTGAAGGTGCTCCTGGACTTATCTTTCAACGCACTTCACAACGCAATAGAGATCAACTCACTACCACTCGTAGATTGAGAATCAGAATGGGGCGTGTATAATGGCCACAGGATCATTAGTTCCATCATCAACGCCGATTGTTAACCCATCAATGCCTAGTATGGGTAATACAGGGAGTGCGATTACAAGTGGAACTGGAGCTACAGCAGTACCGACAAGTAATATTCTATCTCCTGGTAGTGTAGCTGTTGCTAATCCACTTGTACCTGCGGCAGCAACTACACCAACGGTGTCAGCATCTCCGACAAGTAGTTTAAATCTGGGCTCTGGTTTAGAGGGGCAGCTTACTGATATTTATGGTAGCGGAGTTGGAAATGCCTTGAATGATTTACTAGGTTCTATATCAGGTGTAGATAGTACAACTTTACAAGAATTTCAGCAAAGCCTCGCTCCACAAGAAGCTACAGCACAGACGAATCTTGACGCTTCTCTTGGAGCAGGTGGAGTATCCGCAAATAGTTCTGTAGCGGCCATTGGTAATGCTAATCTAGAAGCACAGGAAACAAGTGCTGTAGCTGGTGAAGAAGCCCAGCTACAGCAACAACAGCTTAATCTTGAAACTGGGATTTTAACTGGAACGGAGCCTGCTGCTGTTAAGGAAACTGCTGAGAGTGGTTGGGATGTATTTGGTAATGTTTTGAATGCTATAGGTTCAGATGCGTCTCAAGTTGTTGGCGGTCTTGCTAAGGGTGGTTATCTGTAAAAGGAGTTTTAAAGATGGATACGAGTTATCATGGTGCTTTACCATTAACTTCTGTACCGACTTCTATTGGTAACGGCGGTGGTGATGCGTTTATGAATTCATTAATTGAGAATATTTCTAAACCTCTATCACCGGAGCTAATTGAATCAGCTACAACTCCTGTTGCAGGTTCACATACTTCGCAAGTACCTTCTTCATTTACTACACCGATTCAACCTTTTCAGGGTGCGCCGCTAGATGAGCGTCAAGTTGTCGGGAAGCACAATGCGAAGATGCAAGGGATTGGAAATACTGTTACAGCCGTTGCTAATACCTTGGGTGGACTTGTCACAGCAGAGACTCAGCATAAACAAAATCAAGTTCGTGATGCAGCAACGAAAGTCATTAACGCACAGCAAGCGCTAGATCAAGCTCAACAGGCACATGATGAATATACCAAGTCTGGAGATACTCAACGAGCCGCTGCTATGCAGGATATTATAGATCAGAATACTAAAGTTAGAGATGGTGTATTCTCTGATCCTAAGTTGAGAAAGGCTTTAGTTAAAGGTTTTGATATTAGTTATACCGATCCACAATCAAATAAAACTACCGAACATGCAGGTGTAATGGAGGCAATTAAAAACGCTAAGACAATACAAGAGAAACGTGCTGCTATGCAGCAATATCAGCAGCAACAGAATCAAGCCGTCGGTAAAACAGTTGGTGCCGCTTATGCTCAACAACAGCCACGTGGATTAGCTTCAAATGTTGTGGCACAGCAGAAGTTACAGATTGAGCAAACTAATAGAGCAGCATCGCAGGTGGCTCTTAAAGATTATCTCACATTCAAAGCGTCTATGGCACATGCTAACGCTACGATTGGAGCAGCACAGATTCGTGCTATTGGAGCAGGCATCTTACAGCAGACCAAGTTCGATCAAGCTCAGGAGTTACAGGATCAGAAGTTGAAAAATAGCGTCTTGATGCAGAATATGCGTTATCGAGATGCTCTTAGCGAAATCGCTGCTCGTGGGAATCAGGCACGTCAAACAGCGCGAGATGTATTTTCTGATCGTCAGAGTGATCCAATCATGTTGGGTCAGAAGATGCAGAAATCAATCAAGACTTACGATGATGCTATCGCTAAGGATGCGGTGACATTACAGACTCTACAAGCACAACGTACTGCATTGTATATGGATAATAACAATAAACCTTTACCCAAACCGCCCGGTCAGGATGACGTTAATGCCTCCAATCAGGCTATTCAATATGTACAGCAACATTTACAGAACATGAAATCTTCCCGTGACGCTTTGATGAAGAATTATGAAACACTCCGTAGCACCTACGGCGCTGCTGGAGAGGGAGGAGGTTCTGATGCCACAGACAGTACCGACAACGACACAGGAGATTACTCCGATCCCTCAAACTACCTCGGCGCGCCCGGA
>CAZQGW010000087.1:0-2758 GCA_964593165.1 uncultured Saccharimonas sp. (SeqCode)
ACTATTCTCGTTGCCTTTCCTAGCTCGACAAGGTAGTGCAATCCAGGCAAAGATTGCCGGGGCATTAAATGGGTTAGCGCAAAAAGCTAAACCTGGTATTTCCAATATGGCCAAAGAGCGTGCTGAGGCGGCTAAACAAGACTACCTATCAAACAGGCCAAACGCCGCGATAAGAGGATTACAAGGAAGTAGAAATCGATTCCTTAGGGGGGTTGGAAATGTTGCTGGGGCCCCTAGGAACGCAGCAAGAAACAGAGAATACGGTCGCTTTAAAAGAGAACAAGAAACGGAGAAGAATAAATTGAACTTCCAAGAACAAATGAAGCAAAACCAAACTAGACATATGGCCGAAAGCTCACTTCCCTCAAACAGAGACGTTAGACGAGATGGGCTGGGCGGACAAGTAGCGGGCCATGGAGGCGAACAGGCAATAGACAACCTTGCTCTCGCAAAAAAAACTTCGAGGAACTTGGAGCAAGAAGCGGTTCACAGACAGGATACACACGCCACAGGAATGGCATTGGATGAACGGGGTAAAACTGGAGAAATAGTGCACAAGACCGATGAAGCACATACTGATCATCGCATGACACAAACAGCGGAAGGACGGGCCGCCCATCAGGCGCTTGGCGAAGCGCAATTGCAAACCAAAGACGACACATTAGTCATAAAACACGCATTGGATACTTCAGCCGCTGGTCAGGCGCTTAATCAACAGGTTGGCTTAGATGAAAAGCAAGCGACGTTAGATACGAAAGCCACAACCCATCGGTTAGAAACGTCCCAGGAAGGGATTGATTTAAATCAAGAAATTGGAAGAGCCGGATACGTGGAAGCCACCG
Organism: uncultured Saccharimonas sp. (SeqCode); assembly: GCA_964593165.1. Classification (GTDB taxonomy): domain Bacteria; phylum Patescibacteriota; class Saccharimonadia; order Saccharimonadales; family Saccharimonadaceae; genus UBA1547. The sequence continues at coordinate 843 of CAZQGW010000087.1, forward strand.
ATAAATCAAGCACACAAGGTCGCATCGACTCAGATCCGGAATTACTGCAAGAAAGGCAAGAGGCCGCCGCTGCCGAAGAATTCGCAGCTGCCGCCAAAGTTGAGAATGCACGATTTACGGCAGAGGCGAGCACTGAAGGAGGAAGAGATGCGGCAGAGGCTGCGTTAGTTGCCAGCGGAGCAACTCCGGTCGACGCGGCGGCTATTGTCGATACGCTCACAACCGCTAAAAGAAGGTCTGATGTTGCTTCGGGCGGAACAGCATCCGCGCAACGCGTCCAGAAAACAGAACTCCGAAATGCAGTACTCGCAGACGGACCGGGCGGACCAGGAACCCCCAGTGCCACCGCTGTTGCCATGGCGGGCATTGATCCCCATGGAACCGATCGCGCAATCGCTGGATCAATACAAGAAGGAGATACTGAAGATGCTAAACATGTTGACAATGCATCAACCAGGTTAACGCATGCAGACTTACCTAGGGAAGAGGTTAGAAGGTTAGCCAGAGGCCTACCTACGGTGAGGCTGAGCGGCTTAGCAGGCGACGACGTAGAAACACGCATCGCCGCCCAAAAGAGGACTGTGAACACTGGGGACGAGGAGGAGATAGCAAGGCTCTGGGATGGAATGCGTAACCTAACTGATTTTCGGGGCGATCCACTTCCTCCCGAGGAGACCGAACGTATTAGAAACACCTTCGCGGAGAGTCTCATGGCCTCGAGAGACAAATCCGCCTATTACACCCCTGCTCAGATAGAAGCAATGAGAACAGGCCAACCTTATCATGATACAACGGTTTTGATTGGCGAAGCTGTTGACGCTGGAAGATATTCAGGAGCGGAGGCAATGGTGACCTCAACAAACGATGAGCTTGGGCAAATACTGCGAGCTGCCGGGGTAGATATAGACAATATAGACCCTAATACTCACCAACCAGCCAGAATACCTCCAACATTAACTCAGCCTCAAATAGACGCCTTGAGAGCTACTGCGATAGCAGCACTGGGCGAACCTAGAATCGATGAAAGAATAAAACGAACTCGCCAGAACGTACAGTTCCTTAGTAGGCTTTGAGTAATTGCAAGCCGCTTATCATGGTAATAGAATAAAGTATCGGTGGTTTCATTATTTGTTATACTATAAGCAGTATGGCTGTATATAAAGTCCCTCAAGATGTTGAAGCTGACGATAAATTGATTGGACCGTTCAGTTTTCGTCAGTTTATTTATCTAGTTATTGTAGCTATGGCGATTATGTTGGCCTGGGGGTTGTCCCAGTTGTTTATCCCATTGGTAATCTTACCGTTGCCCATTGTTGTCTTTTTCGGCGCATTGGCACTACCGCTTCGCAAAGACCAGCCAATGGAAATTTATATGGCCGCTATGGTGTCGTTTTATTTAAAACCACGTCGACGCTTATGGGACCCTGACGGTATCGATTCGCTGATCGAAATTACAGTTCCGAAGGTAGTCGAATATAGCCGAACTAAGGATTTGACGATGACCGAAGCCGAACGACGGTTCAGCTACTTGGCGGAAATCGTAGACAGTCAAGGCTGGGCTATTCGTGGCCCTGGCGTACAAGCACCAAACAGCGCCATGACCAGCGATGCCTATTTTGAAGCTCAGACCGTAGAAGATATCTTAGATAACGACACCTCAACTTCCATGTCGCTGTCTGATAAATTAAAGCAAAGCGAAGCCCGTCATCACCAACAGGCTGTTGATATTATGAAAAAAAAGACTGTACTACAGGCGCCACAACCCCAACCGCAGCCACAGTTAACAGCCCCAGCGATGCCAAGCCCGGCCAGCTATTTTGGTGGTACGCCATTGTTTGAACCGTCCGCAGCACCTGAACCCCAAATCGACCCTAGTTCGATAAAATATAATCCGTACCCAGATATCAAACAGAGTG
>CAZQGW010000088.1:0-2735 GCA_964593165.1 uncultured Saccharimonas sp. (SeqCode)
GCCGTGTTGGCAAAAGCAATTGCTTTTTCAGATATATCCGCCCCGACAACCTCAAAACCTTGCCCTGCTAAATATATACTATTTCGGCCTTTACCCGAACCCACATCTAAGGCTCTACCCGTAAGGTCTTTATGAGACTCTATAAAATCGACTAAAACCCTAGACGGCTCTTTTCTATAACTTGAAGGTAAAAACTCTTTACCTGCATATTCCGCTTCCCAAAACTCTTTCTGCATGAAGCTATGATATCAGATTTTTAGTGACACAGTATTCCTTATGTCTGCTGGAGCAATTCCGACTAGAACCTAGCAGCCTCGATTGACGCAACGCTATATTCATCGTAGAATAACACTAATCTTGTAGAGCTAAATTAGCTCCGAGGTACATTGACAAGCAGACAAACAAATTCACAAGGTGGGGCCTCTTTATTGATCAATTCAATGCAGTGGCCTCATCTTGTGTCGTAGAGACACGAGTCCAGCTCCGCTGGAGGCAAAACGCCTGGAGGAGAAAGCGGAGCAATGGTCAAGGCACTGCTGAGAATGGAGACTGACAGCCCACAGTTAGTAGTGGCGCATGCCAACTGGCAAAAAAAGCGTGGTCGGCGGCCGTCGATGGGCTTTATGGATGAGCGCAACCCGGTGAAGGCACTCGAGTTGGCACGCGACATCCTGTTCGCCTATCGGCCGGAGAGCGGCGAGCCCTACAACAACATCTTCCCAGCCAGCATCTACCCCGCGAAGCATGTCGAACCCGACGTATTCGAGGTGGAGTTGCTCGCCGGTTCCGAGATCGGGCAGACCATCGCCGAGGCGATTGAGATGGCGGGCTATATGTCCGCCTCCATCCAGTTCAACCACAACGACGTGGTGGTCAGGGTGAGGTCGGACTCGAAACCCCGTCTCATCTATCGTGACTGGAAACGCTGCATCGAAGGCTGCATCGACGGTATCGTCGGTCCCTATCCGCGCAGTCGGCTCAGTCAAGATGAACTGGAGACCATCGTCAGGGTGCGCGAAGAACTAGATCGGCAAATCGCCGAGGAGCGTCGCGCGTACGCTATGCGTTCCAGAAAACCCCAAGAAGTGGTCGCGGCTGTGTATGTGTTGGGTCACTCCAGCATGAATTAGATCGGCGCGGTCTGGGCAGCCGGTCATGTCCGGCCGGCTGCCTTGCGGCATGTGTTTCTCTGGTACGTCTGCTTGTCATAATTGCTTATTTGAATGTGTATTCAAACTGATGAGCCTAAAAAGGCGAAAAGCTAATCCAAGCCCATTTAAGTTATCTGTAAAACCAAATATAATCTTCACGCTTTATTAGATTACCATCGGAATTCATGAGTGTAAGCACGCTACTACGTATATCCTCGACCTCTTTGGTTGGGATGTCTTCGAATGAGAGGTGCTTAAAGAAAGAAATGAGATCTTTGCCTTTTTCATCCATAACTTTGCAACCTTTTGCGTCTATTGTAGACTCAACGCACTCTACGCTAACACGTAAGCCTAGATCTATTAGCTTTTGTTGGATGTTACTCGATATCAAACCGTCGCTCTGTGTGGCTGTTTCATTCTTGATTAAAGTATCGTCGCTTGTTTTGTTATTTATAACAATAAGACCGGCCCCATGCGCTTTTAGCGACCGGCTAACTTTTCCCAAAACCCCAGATATATCCTTTATATATGGTAAGACATGCGCCATCAATACAAAATCTGCATCAGGTAGGAAAGTATCTTCAATGTAACTACTAATATATTCAACCTCGTCGTTTCCTAACATCTCAGTGCATTCTAGAGCCAGATCCTCAGACGGTTCAATGCAAACGGTATGCAAAGCAATCCTATTTTTAACGGACCTTACGATCGGTGCTGTAACTACTCCATCGCCACTACCAATATCGACAAAAGTAAACTCTGTCATCTTATTTTCATCAATTAACTGATTGATCTTTTGAGCGACCCTTTTAGCTAGAATCGGTTTCTGGTTAGTAAGAGCAATATAGCGCTGAAAGATGGTCGCACTTTTGTCATACATGTTTCGATTTAGCATAACTATGAGCCTATCAACTCCTCGAGAAGTTCCGGCAGTTCATTCTTGCCCATATCGCTGCCACAAAAATGACCGTAGTTATGAAACTGTCGGTATTTAATACCTTCAACCGAACCTCGTATCCTATTTACTGCATCATGTACACTATCAGAATCGTTGTCAGAATTAAAGATAGTTATACCACTTGTTCGCTTGTTTAGGTCTGGGTCGATAGTAAATTCAAAGAAACCGCCAATGGGCTTTTCGTCTATTTCGTCGTTATCAATCGGACCGAGCCACGGTGCAAGCAATACGACCTTGCCGACAGTCACATCTTTATGCTCACTCAGCCACTGGACAATAAAGCCGCCACCACAACTATGACCTACTAGTATGGTTTCGGGGGTAATTTCTTGATGCTCAAACTCACGTGACCATATCCTATAATCCGGCTGCCAGGAATTGAACATTTCCGGTGTTTGCGTCGGTATTCCTCCAATTAGCAGTTGTTTTTGCAGCCATGGAAACCAGTGAAAGTTACTAGCGGATGGGTAATTTGGGTCGTAGTATTCATACCGGTATGGCATGCCGTGGATAATAATAGCGTTTTTCATAATATTCAAACTCCTTAGCTCAATTTAGTAATATCCATGACTACGGCACCAGGGAGGGAGGCGAGTAAACCGCTTGAAACTAGCAGTTTGGATTTT
>CAZQGW010000089.1:0-2713 GCA_964593165.1 uncultured Saccharimonas sp. (SeqCode)
GCCATCCGCAAAACTGCGAACCATCATATTCAAAAATAATCTTAAAACTGCGCATATCTGATCTACGCAAATCTTGCAAATTAGACATAAAACCTTTCCTTTAATTTCACTGTTCTGAAAAACTCCCTCACCTCGTCTTTATGGTCCCCCTGAAGCTCAATGGTTCCCCCATCCTCAGCCAAATAAAACGTCCCTCCGCTGCCGGTTTTAATTTTCAATTCCTTCGCTAAATCTTTTAAATACGCCTCATTTCGCGGCAAAGCCCCAATGAGAGTGACCACCTTGCCCCGACGCCCCGATTTATCCAAACGGATGCTTGGCTTGATCGACGATGATTTTGGCTTGACAGGCTCAAGAGATGGACAGTCGCATTGGGCCACCAGTTTCTTGCACCGGGGACAAAGCGCATTGCCATGGGGATCTTTAGGATAAACGAAATCAGGAATATCAATCATGATAAAAGTGCTTCCAGCCCATTAAGTTTAATTTCATACACATCTTTAAGCATAACTCCCAGCAATCCCTTAGGATAACCTTTGCGGGCCAGCCATATAAAATAGCGCTCCGGCAGATCAATCAGCCGACGATCTTTGTATTTACCAAAGGGCATGCGCGCCTGGGACAACTTCAAGAAATAGGCTGGGTCTGGACTTTGTTCCATAGCTCAGGGAATAATTCTACTGTAAATAAAAATCCCCTGCAAATTGATTAAATTCACAGGGGAAGCATGTGATTCAAATGTTTTTATTTACCTTTTTTCGGTTTTCTTTTCTCTTTGTTACGAGGGCTCTTATCTCCCATAGCTCACACCCTTTCTTTGAATTTCAAGGTTGATAAAAAAATAGTTCAACAGTGATTCTACACTGACAAAGAATGTTCGACAAGAAAAATACGAACTGGTGTCCTACCAAAATAGAAATGTCCTATTTCTACCAAATTAGAAATGTCCTCTTTTTGAGGTTAAACTGCCTTTCAATTTAAACGCATAATGCCAGGGGCTTTTAGCTGACCCCGGCGATTTGAGACGCCTCTTAAACCTATATGTTGTTTTAGGCAGGGCTGGCCGTGCCGATGGCGCTAAAATACTCTTAAACGCAAGACTATCTTTACCATACTTAATATCAATTTGTCCATTAAGATATTCATACACTAAAACATGCTGCGCTCTAGTCTTGTTTAATACCTGATACCACTGTTTGTTATGCTGTATCGTCCTATCATTACGTAAAAATCTCTCTGTCTGTATTGATAAAATATCGTCGACACGCATGCCTTTCTCCAAAGGCCTGTGAAAATTCCCAGCCCCCTTGGATGGCACTTCAAACCTCTTGTTATAAACAGGCAAATAACTGTTCAATAAATAATTAGCTTCTTCAAGGCTATTGGCTCCAGATAACCTTAATTCTTTACTCAACCTGTCCTGTAACGTCCTAAAGACCCGCTCAACCCTTCCCTTTGCCTGCGGACTATGCGCAAATATAAGCTCTATGCCTAACTGCTTACAAGCTCGTCCAAACTGTGTTAACTCTTCTTCATCCCGAAACGGCCATTCTGTGTAACGTTCCTGTTTATTGGTCTTGTACGTCGAGTGCTTATCCAAATAGATGCTGCCTGGCAGGCCGTAACGCTTGATATAGCCCTTTAAACCTCCCATCGCAGGCATCGTGCCTTCATAATCATAGAACTTGCCATAAAACCGGCTGGTCGCATCATCAATATAGCCCATCAATACAAGCTTCGGCCCACGCCCTTGCAGCCAGTCATGATGACTGCCATCCATCTGCACCATCTGCCCAAAATGTTCTTTGCGTTCCCGCCTGCTTCGCTCTTTGGGTAAGCTTCGCTTTTGATGCCCCCTTAAACCTTCTTTGATCAGCCATAAACGCAACGTCTCATCACAAACCTTAATACCATCACGCTCTAATAGCTTCTCCGACGCTAACGTCGGCCCAAAATCCCAGTAGATCTTCTGATATAATCCCAATACCTTCTGCTTAAAACCTGCGCATGTTTGACGGTTACCAACCTTGCCGCGTAACCGGTGAACTACCCCTTGTTCTCCTTGCTCTTTGACCCGCTTTACTATCCTTCGTACTTGCCTTGGACTTATCCCAAAATACTCTGCAACCTCTTTTTGCTTGATCTGCTTATCTAATACTTTGCGGATGACTTGGTAACGCTTGATCTCCTTGCGGCTCATCATAAGAATGTCCTTGTCTTGGTCCATAACGCCTCCTTCTTCGCATTATGGACATTCTAAAATAGGACATTCTTATTTTGGTGAAAGAGGACTATTCTATTTTGGTATTACAATAAATTTATTCCATGAGATATATATTCATCCTCTAATACATACCTGCACTGCCTGGATAGCACGGGCTTATTCGGATAGTCGGATGATGATGCCTTTTTTGCGGGCACGGGTGTAGGCATGGCCTAAAAAGTGCAGGGACAGTATTATATAGAGAAGAGTCAGGGCAAAGCCGGAAAGTAACGGATACGGGGTGTGTGCTTTAAAACCGTAGGACTGACGGAAAAATTCCAGGAAGTGCGTAATAGGTATCATTAAAGCCAGGTATTGAAAAAATTTAGGAAGAATGTCCACCGGGTAATACATGCCGCAAAGGATCATGAATAATTGGGCAAACATCCATGCCGTGATCTCCACTTTTTGGCCAAAGGACAAAATCAAAATATTGACCAAGATCCCTAA
>CAZQGW010000090.1:0-2712 GCA_964593165.1 uncultured Saccharimonas sp. (SeqCode)
GCTACGCTCAAAGAACAATTTATTAACATAATCGGTTTTCATTACGAGAGAGAGTTATGGTATTCGCGACCAGAGGCGGTATACAAAGAGTCCATAGAGCCGTTCGTAAATGACTTGATATGCGTTGCCCGACGCCACAAGCAAGGTAAAAGTATAAAGCTACATCAATACGAGGAAGACCATATTGGCGAAATGAGCGTTGATATCGTAATCGGTAGGAAAATCGAAGCGCTACGAACACAGAAAGGATGGTCGCTTGCACAACTTGCTAGAAGGACTGAGCTGAACGTTGATTATCTACAAAACATTGAACAAGGAGAATCGATACTCCGCATTTGGGCTCTTGAGCAGATTGCCCAAGCGTTTAAGTTAAAATCTTCAGCGATACTACCGTTTTAATTAATAACTTATTACATAAAGGAGACAATTATGAGTACAGTAAAAAAGCCATCCAAGAAGGATAGTAAGGATATGAAAGATTTTATGGAAAAAATCAGATCAGAGGCAGCAAGCCAGGATAAGTATTTTGATGTCTATTTAGCGGAGCGAAGCGATGGTCTCAGAAAAATGTTTATACGTTGGCATAAGGAAGGCATCAAAGAGCTCGAACAAATAAAAAGTCAGGCCGAATAGGCACTAGCGAACGCGTACCGTCAGTTATGATGGCTGAAGAGTATTAGGCTCTTTCGTCCTGAGCATGACATAAAAAGGCTTACTAGGAATGTGGCTATACTTCTTCCCAGATTTCACTTGTAACTCCGTCTTTTTTGATTTTATCTATAGTTGTCAGCCTGATAATAAGCTCGTTTTCCTCGTCGTCTTCAAACAGCAAGCGCAATCTGCGCTTGGCGTACAGCAAATCGGCGATATTAGAAAAAGCCAGCAGCGCGATTAAGTCCGAAGCGTCTGCTTCCCTGTCTCGCAAATATTCCAAATATTCGCTCAGCCTTTTTCTGACCTGATAGCGTGGTAGTAAAGCGTCGAATAACTCTATGACGTACGTAACCGTAACGCCATCATCGTCTTTCACGAAATACAGATGAGGCTTAAGCTCGGCCAGAAGTGACTCATACGGCGAATCGGGGTCGGAGTAATCGGCCTCGATCGCGTAGGTATATCGCAGTTTTTTGCTGTTCTTTGCTTTATCGTCCAAGGCTATGCAGCAATCCGCGATTAACAGACATCTGTCGATGTATGACTGAGTGCGTCCGGATTCCTTGTAGCGCTTGCGAAGTTCGAGTGTTGGGCAGTCCCCTGTCGTTTTTAAGTAGCGTATGCCAGCAAGCCCGATATAGTATATTGCCGGTTTCGTTTTAGCCGCAAAATCATTAGCATCATATATCCACCTTACGTACTGTTTCTCCCTTAGGTCTTTAAGCCAAGTAATAATACGCCTTTTGTCTCTATGTTGCAGTAATGTTTGGATTTGTTTTCTATTTAAGAATCTGTATTTATACAGAAGGCGTATTATTGCTTGTTGTTGGCCAGTGATTTTGGGTTGTGTCATATGAGTAGTTTAGTTATGGTTGTTTTTTTGTAATTTTGTAATTTAGTAGTTGATCAATTTAATATTATGCCTACCACGCCTACCCCGTTTATTTAATAGGTACAGGATACAGTATTTTTATTATATCATCTTAGAAGTAATGATAAAATGTCCCCGCCCATGGGGACATTTCCAAAAATGATTAGAGTAGGAGATTTATCCACAGTTTTAGTTCTAAAATAGTTAAATTGCCTCTTGTAACTATACAAGCTTGTATAGTATACTATACACAGACGTATAGTTAACAGGGGTAACAATATATGGCACGAACAAAAGGCTCAAAGAACAAAAACTCGGCAGAAATGCCAATGTACACTTCCCTACCTACCGAAGAAAAGCTTTTTGTTCTAGCCAATCTTATCGTCGATCGTATCGTTGAAGACCAGCGAACTGGTGGCAAATTATTGAGACAATTGGTGGAGCAAGGCAATGCTGGGTGATTCGATACCTGAAAATGCCGTAGCCGCTATTCGTGTCTCGTCCGTCCGTCAAGGCACCGACGGAGACTCGCCAGAGGCCCAAAAAGAGCAGATTGCCAGCTTTGCAAAGCTACACAATATAAACCTCAAGAAAACGTTCGTATTCCTCGAGTCTGCTTCCAAAGTCGAACAGCCTATGCAACAAGCTATCAACTACTGTAAAGACCCTAAAAACGATATCCAGCTGTTTATCATCAAGTCTATTGACCGCTTCACTAGGGGTGGCGCTACGCCCTACGACCAGCTAAAGATGCAACTCGAGAAATATGGCGTCAAACTCGTTGACATCTACGGCGTCATTAGCCAGCAGAAGATTAACACCTTGGATCACCTTCGCGTAAAGTATCGTTGGAGTGAATACTCGCCGAGTCAGAAGATGGAATTTCTAGAAGCCGAACGCGCCAAAGACGAGCTACGCGACATCATGAGTCGCATGATTGGTGCCGAAGTTCGATACACCCGCATGGGCTATTGGATGCGGGGTGCCCCCTTTGGCTATACCAGTCGTCGCGTTGAAACAGGTAATGGCAAGCGCCTGATTCTCGACCGCTTCCCCGAAGAAGCTCACTTTGTCGAGAAGATGTTTGAACTGCGCTGCCAAGGTACCTTAAGTGACCAGCAAATTGTTGATGGAATAAATAGGCTCGGTTATGCATCACGCAGTTATAACCGACGCGCCAATACCGA
>CAZQGW010000091.1:0-2700 GCA_964593165.1 uncultured Saccharimonas sp. (SeqCode)
GGTTGTCGTATTCGGTAGACACAGGTGTTGTCATCGTCGAAGCCACACTGCTATTCTTAACTGTCTCTAGCGCAGTCAATCTAGCATTTTCAACCTGTAAATCATTCTTCTGAGTGTTTAAGGCGGCGATTTGGCTGTCTATTTTTTGAGTTGCGTAATCGTAACTTGTCGCCTTTGTCGCCTGAGTCAAATAAACCAAACCAAGAACTGTGATCATAAGTGCGACGAGTACGGTGTGCGCCACAGGGCCAAGTTTAATATTTGAGACGTACGCAACTGTGTTTTGATTTCGAGACCAGTTTTGCTGACGTCGATTGTTAAAGGTTTGTGTGTATTGATATGACATTGTGGTGGGTGTTTCTTTTTATGTTTATTATGGCATGCCCCGCCCGAAGACGGGGCGTTTTTATACTATTTAATATGGACAGTGACTACTTGAGCAGTGTCCGAATACTGCACTGGGATGTGAATTGGCATGGTGTTTTGCCCTTTCTTTTTTATTTTTGTTTATTTTTTCACTGCGCCACGCAGCTTCCCACTGCGAGCACGCGGGTTGTGAACATCATCGATACTCCCCAAGATCAGCCTTTTTGAAGGAGGCAGTAGCTCAGCCTCGTATCCAGATTCAAACTGCTCTTTAAAAAAGCGTTTGACCATCCTGTCTTCGAGACTGTGAAAGCTGATGATACCAACTCGCCCGCCTGCTTTTAGCAGGTCGGGTAAGATTGGTAACAAGTCTTCGATTTGCCTTAGCTCGTCGTTGACTGCAATCCGGAGTGCTTGAAAGGTGCGAGTGGCTGGATGGATTTTTTTCCATTTACCACGATAGTTCTTTTTGATCAGGTCAGCGAGCTCATTCGTTTTCGACAGTGGTCTGTTTGCGACAATCGCCTTGGCTATTGTCTTTGAGAATCCGATAGGTTCTTCACCATAGTCGGAAATGATATGCGCAATTTCCTCCGCCGAAGCAGTGTTGACGATCATTTCTGCCGTCCTTACTTGGCGTTGGTCCATCCTCATATTTAGCGGGCCACTATTTGTAAACGAAAACCCTCGTTCTTTCTGATCGAGCTGTGGTGACGATACCCCCAGATCAACCAATATCATGTCAAACTTCTGGCCCTCATCTGTTAGTCGCCTCGCGGCTGTAACAAAATCCGTATTCAGAAGCCGAACCCCCTTGTTTGATAATGGCTCCAAGCATTTTATTGCATTTTCGTCACGGTCAACCAAGACAGATCCGGTGAAGTTACCAGTGATGTCTAGAATTCGACTAGCATGTCCGCCATACCCAGCCGTTAGGTCAAGATAACTCTCGCCCCTCTTCGGATTTAGCATTTTTACTGTCGACTCTAGTAAAACTGGAACATGTATCGAGTTTTGTGGTGGATATTCTGTTGCACTCATTCGTCCCTATGATAACATAAGTAACGATTCGAGATCACCTAACTGGTAGCTATGGCTGTTTGTTTTTGTATCTGTTTGTTTTTGTATAAGTTACCGAACAATAGTCAGAGTGATTGCTAAAAGCAAGTCATACCTTATTACTATTCTTCGGTTGAGAGACTTATGTGTGAGGTGGAGTTTTTTGGGAGGTGTGTTTTTTTGCACAAAGAGCGCGGTGTTTTTAATGTGGTACCGAAGCCCACTGCCTAACTACCAGATAGTTGATCTCGAGAGTTTTCTTGTTTTACTCAAATCAAATTGTTAAGGTACCGTTAGCAAATAATCTAATTATCTGATTCAGGGTTCATTAAGCGCCAATAGACACCCACCCTGATTGCAACCAGTTCCCTGTCGATTCCGGCATAGTCAAGCAAATGCTGTTCAATCGTAACCCGACCCTGTTTTTGGTCAAGCTCCGCTTCGGTTTTGCCGCGCCTGAAACGTACCGTCAGATCAGCAACTCTTTCATCGAAAATACTGCCGCCCAACGAAGGTTCTACCTCTTTATCCCAAACTTGTTTCGGATAAAGGTGCAGATACTGGCCAAAGCCGCGAGTGAGCACTACACCGCTGGCAAATTCATTCCGAAGTTCTGTCGGTATAGTCAACCGTCGCTTTTCATCAAGCTTTCTTTCGAAATAATCTATGCCTGCCATATTGTTGCTCTTTTTTCGGCTCCGCTTAGGTTATTTTTTAATGTTAGTGGTGTTTGTTTTTTGGTGGGATTACCCACTGATTTCCACTAAATTAACTATACTACCCACCATTATTCACTACAACCCCTATTTTGAATATTTTTCACCAGGGTAGAAAGTTATTCACAGTTTTGTGGATAAACGCTTATGGTAACAGATGTGGTTCAAAACGCCCTATTCGGTACTACGCTTGGATTCGTAGGTAATTATGTCATCAATTCGAGACACTTCCCTAACCGACCTAGGTAATTTTTCTATATTTTTCTGCGTAAACTTTGAAGCTGATCTTGTTACGTAATAACCCCTAGCCTCCATAGGTAGGTTCAGGAACGCAGACACTTTATCATCCACGAGAACCACCCCCTTAGACCATCTACTGACGTTGTCTCTAAAGCATTCCCCGGGGATGATGAATCCCTGGTTTTCTTTGTCCCACCAGTCTCGGATGTATTCGCTCTTTTCAGCTTTACGAACAATTACCGCATGTACATCACCAACGCCAGAGCTTTTTATTTTAATAGTTTGCCACCGCTTGTCGCCGAAACTCATTATGCAAAAA
>CAZQGW010000092.1:0-2546 GCA_964593165.1 uncultured Saccharimonas sp. (SeqCode)
GAAAAATGGATGCTGGTTAGAACAATGGTTAGGTACAAAATCGCATATAATTTTAATGTTTTGAATGTGGGCCAATCTAATCAAATCCTTAACGTCTCGTTCGCTTCCAAAGTGCTTATCAACACCAAAAAAATCAGTGACGTGATAGCCATGATAAGCCACACCTGAATTAAACGGTGAAATCCAAATAGCATTAACGCCAAGTTTCTTAATATAAGGAAGTTTTTCGATTATCCCACGTATATTACCACCGACATAAACCGGCTCTTCCCAGTTATCAGTGTTCTTAAAGCCTGCAAACCTGTCAATAAATATCTGATAAAAAACGGCATTTTCTAACCACGACATAGTAATTATTGTATAGTTTAAATTGGTGCGCTCACTGGATAATGGGTGGAGTCGTGTTTTACCAAGTTTATATCTGATGCAAAGTAAACTAGCTAATCTTGGTGCCGTTTTGGTAGATGGCGAGGTGTATTACCTGAATCAGGAGGACGACAATGATTTGGTTTTATAAGCAATCCAGCGCAACGAACGAATTAATCAACTCCTCTCTCTACGATGATAGCACTTTTTATGCTCGTTTCGCTAAGGACCTAAAAAACTGTCATACTCAGGATTACCCGGTACAGGAAAAATTTCTGTCTGTATGCCTGGAATTACAGGACCTAGACTATAAGGCGATTGATGCAACTCAATAGCTTGAAGAAGTTGTTGACGAAATAATTTCTAAAACCCACCAACCATAATAGCCTGCCCCGGGCAATTTAATCTGAGATAGCTCTCAACACCATCTCAATTTCGGGGATAGCTTTACCGTCACCAACTTTTGCAACTTCATCCGCTATTTCTTTACCAGTTTCTTCAAATCCATTTCGCTTATAAAAATCAATGGCTTTCTTGTTATAACTTGCGACATGTAGGTAAATAGCTTCGCTTCTACCATGCCACCCAATAGCGCTTTCAAGTAGTTTGCCACCGATGCCTTTATTTTGCATTTCCGGCAAAACATAAATCGCACCAACACGCCGTTGTCCGTCCCTAATTGCAGGGGCTACAAAACCTACTACCCGACCAGCATCCTTAACGACAAAAACCGCCAGCTTTTTAACACCAGCCCCCGTCGCGTGTCTCCAACGCTCAATCTTATTCGGAATGAGTTCGCCATTTTTACCTTCAATACGAACCCTGATGTCTTCCTCTGTAATACCAATTTCGTGGTTCGGATAAGTATCTAGCCAAGCTTTTCTTTGCACATTAAATACGCCTTCTGAATCTTCTGGCTGCGCTAATTTAACGACGATATCATTAGTGTCCATTCCAGCTACTGTTCCACTCGCCTTTCACACTTTTGGCCTTTGCGGGGAATTAAGACGATGATGCGCTTGCTCGTCCACTTTTTACATCTTCCAGCACTGCATTAATTATATTCATATTATTTTTCATAGGCGTAAGAATAGCTATCTCTAGTACCTCTGAGTAAAAATCACTCATCTGCTGTAGGGTATTGGTTTGGTCACCTGCTAATTCTTCATAACGCGCGGTTAATCTATTCGCTTCGTCGTAGTTATGCCTAAAATCCCTCACTGCGCTTAAAAGTTTGTCTACCCCAAGAGAAGGCATGCCGCCTCGTTCTAAGGTAACGAGATCAATACTAAAAGGCAGACCCTCGTAAATTTTTGCACCACTCAGCGCCTTAGCTTCACTTGCTAGATGGTCTATCAGCTCCTGCTTTTGCAACATTTGGTATTCTAGATCCTCTAAGCCAGAAGGAGTAAGCTCAAAACCGCATCTGTCTTTATATTCTTTACTAATCGGATGCTCGTGAACTACTCTCGCCCATTCTTCATAATGAGATGCTGTATTATCTAACCGTTCTGCACGCAGGCTAGCTTCTTCTATATAACGCGCACGTCCCTCGTCGACGCTCAGATCGTGACGATGGAAAGTACCAGTTCCATCATTAATATATTCAATCGCGTCCTTACCAACCAGCTGCATCGATCGTTTATCATATTCATTGAGACCTGGGGTATTTTCAATTTGTTGCCGTAATTCTTCTGGATCTTGAGTTGTCGGAGTTTGGCCTACAATCTGGACAGTTTTACGTATTGCGGCAGCTCTGGAGCGCCATGGATCGCCTTCTAGAGCCATCGAATATTCTTTTGAATGGTCCCGAGCAGTCTCATCACCACCCACTAGGGCAGCTTGACCAACTACTAAAGTGTCTGTCTGGGCTTGTTCTACTGGTGGTTCTTGGTCAGTTCGGGGTACATCAAGATGCCGCTCTACAAGCGCCCCCTCAGGTTGCGTTGCTTGTCCATCAGAACCTTCAGTCGCAGTGTCGCCCGTTTGTGGTGTAATCGGTTCGGAAGTCTCTGGTCTCTGTTCTTCGCCCATGTTTGTTTTCCTTTTATTATGCTTATAGTTTAAACTATACTGCTTTTACATATCTTTGGCAACAAAAAAGCCCCGCACTGCAGGGTTTTCGTTTGGTGCGCTCACTGGATACTAGGTGGAACCATATTTTACCAAGTTTATATCTG